>JAKZTU010000356.1:0-11396 GCA_047516945.1 Acidimicrobiales bacterium | reverse complement strand
CGACAGGCTCCAGGTGACGGGTTCGTGTTCTGGGTCGGTCGCTCGGTAGGTGGCCACCGAACGTATGCTGTTCTCGTCGAAGCGCACCGTGGTATCGCCGCTGGTGGAGGTCACGACCGGGTCTTCGTCCTCGTCGGTGACGTTGATGATGACTTGCTGCGTGTCGAAGAGACCGAAGGGATCGGTGGCAGTGACGACCACCGTATATCGCTGGCGAGACTCGTAGTTGAGATCAGCTTTGGTCTGTAGCTGTCCTGATTCTGCGACAATGTCGAACAGCAGAGCATCGGCGGTTCGAAGCGTGTAGGTCAGTGTGTCGCTGGTGTTTTCGTCGTCAGCGACTACAGGATTGCCGATGTCGCGACCCGATGGTGTGTTCTCCAACACGTCCCGGGTGTAGTCGCCGCTTTGGAATACTGGTGCTTTGTTGGGCACTACGGGTGCTGCTTGCACAGGGTTGTCAGAGATTGCCTGTGCAGTTTTCGATGGGCCGTGCCCGTCGGTGTAGGAGGCGGTGGCTCGCAGGTCACAATCAACGTCTCCTGTCACAGGTGTGTATGTGCTGGTCGTAGCTCCGTCGATCAACGACCAACGATTTGTTCCGTTCGTACAGTCGCTGGTCCCGTTGCGCCGGTGCCATGTCCAAGTGACCGTGGAGGTGATTTTGTCGGGGTCCGATGCGCTGGCTTGGAGTTGGGTATCCTCTTGAGGCTGAACCGACGAAAGATCAACCGAACCGTTCTCCTCGATATTGCCGACGGTGATCGTGAAGTTGCTGCTGCTTGTCTTTGTGCCGTCGTCGGCTTCCACAGTTACCTGGTAGATGTTGTCGCGGTTCGAGTCGTCTGGGTTTTCGTAGTCGGGTTGATCAGCGAAGGTGAGCGTTCCGTTGTTGATCTCGAAATCGCCGCGGTCGCTGCCTGAAAGGTCCCAGGTGATCGATTCGCCCTCCGGATCGGTCGCCCGGGAAATCTCCACCGCGCCGGTTCTGTCTTCGTCGTACTCGATTTGGCCGTCTTCGGGGCTCAATTCCGGGGGTTCGTCAAAATTCGTTACCACGACGGTCAGCGTGAACTTTCCGGTGTTGGTGGTTTCGTCTGTCGCTTCGACTGTTACTTCATACTCGTTGTTGGTGTTGAAGTCGGCTGGGTTTTCGTAGTCGGGTTGATCATCGAAGGTGAGTTCGCCGTTGGCGTTGATCGCGAAGTCACCGCTGTCGAGACCTGAGACGTCCCAGCTGATCATGGCTCCCTCGGGGTCGGATGCTGTATAGGTGGCCACCACTGCGGTGCTGTGCTCGCGGTAGTTGATCTCTTCGAGTCCTGGAACGATCACCGGCGCCTCGTCGAAGTCTTCGACGCCGACTGTGACAACGAATCGGCCCGTCTGACCGTTTTCGTCTTCTGCTTGAACAGTGATCAGGTACTTGTTGTCGCGGTTGGCGTTGACCGGGTTTTCGTAGTCGGGCTGAACAGCGAAGGTGAGCTCGCCGTCTTCCTCACCGATTTCGAAGTCACTACTGTCGGTACCAGTGAGGCTCCACTCGATCTTGGCGTTCGAGTCCTCGGGATCGACTGCCGTGTATGTCGTCACCGGTTCCGTCCGGTCCTCTCTGTAGGTCGGCATGTCGGATCCGGCGATGTCGGGAGGTTCATCGACTCCGATGACGGTCACGACGACATGGAGGGCCCCGGTGTGGGTGCCGTCCGTTGCTTCTATAACGACGTGGTACACGTTGTCGTCGTTGGCGTCGGCAGGGTTTTCGTAGTCGGGTTGGTTCTTGAAGGTGAGCATGCCATCGTTGTCTTTGAATTCGAAGTCTTCGAAGTCGTCACCCGCAACGCTCAAAGTGACAGACGGTGCGTTGTTCGGATTGGTCGCCGTGTAACTTGCGACGGCTGTCGTGGTGGTTTCCAGGTAGTCGATTTCCTGGTCGCCCGACACCCGGGGAGTCAACGGGTTCAACGGGATCGCGGAACTGGAATCGGACCATGGGCCTGCGGCGCGATCGTTGACCGCCCGCAGAGCGATGTCGTAGGAGACATTGTTGGACAGGCCGGTCAGGTCGTACTCCAACGCCGGAACGGGGTCTGCTGTCTTCCAGATGTCTTGGACCAGGTTCCAATTTGAGTCGTCCCTGTTTGTTGCGTTGGTGCGGATATAGCGCAGGTCATACGAGGTGATCTCCGAGGCGCCGATATCGCTGGGAGCTGACCATGTCACTGCGACGGATTCGTCACCGGCGGTGACTGCATTCAACTCGGGCTCCACCGGCCGGATCCGGTGCCCGTAGACGGTGATGCTCCAGGACCTCAACGTGCCTCTAAGACCAGCTTGCGAGTCCTTGACTCTCAACTCCCATTCACCGGAAGGATCCTCACCTAGATGCCGAGCCGAACCAAAGCGAAACGTACCGTTGTATTCTCCAGGGACTGCGGCGTTCGAAGTGACGAGTTGAGATTCCGCACCTGACGGTGAGACGAGAACGATGTCCAAGTCTCTGGCTTTTGGGTGGGTGAAGTTGACGTTGACTTCTACGAATTCGGCGAATTCGATACTGGAGTCGACGGTCAAAATCTTGGTCGTGTATGTGTTGGTGTTGTCGGGAATTGTTACACCAGGGAAATTAGAGTTCACACTTACCTCTCGCAACGAGGGAACATTCGTCCAGCCGTCGGCCAGTTCGACCGCCGCGGCTGCATCGACCACCCCGAAGCCGTATTCGTGGTTGAAGTGATAACGCTCTGAATCGGAGGCGTACAGCAGTCCCGCATAAACCCAGCCATCGTTGTCCGAGTCGTTCTTGCGCGCCGAGGCTGCGAGGATCAGTTTGACATCTCGCCAAGTCAGATCCGGGTTGGTAGAGCGTACGAGAGCTACGACTCCCGAAACTATCGGCGTGGCCGCCGATGTCCCTCCAAAAGAGTCAGTATATTTCCCGCGAGTAGTAGTAGTTGTTATGCCCGGCTCTGCGAATCCACTTGAAGGAGCACAGATCCAGAGGTTCGCGCCCACCTCCGAATAGTAACTTCGTGTATCGCTATAATCTACTGCGCAAACCGCCGTAGTAGCATAGAAATTAGCGTATTCATCCAAATTTGAATTGTCATATGAGCCACCATTGCCTCCTGCCCAAACATAGACGATGCCCTTACCATTGAAGCCGTCGGTGACACCTTGTTCAATCGCTCTTTCCCATAATTCTGATTTAGGATAATAGTCACCCGTATCTAAGGGACCCCAGCTATTGTTGGACACCGCAGTCGAGTCCATGTTGCGGAGCATTGCGTCCACTGTGTAGGAGATAGAAGGTTGGCCGGAATCTTGCCTTCTGTCAAGAAGGTTGTATCCGTAGATCTGAGCCTCTGGAGCAACTCCTCGTACTCCAATATCATTATGGCTGGCAGCGATAAGCCCGGCCACTCTTGTTCCATGGGCCCGAAACGGATTGAAGATATTGTCATTGCCATTGTAGTCGTGGTTGTTCGCGGTAATGATATTGTCTTTTAAATCTAGGTGCACAAAGTCTAACCCTGAATCTACTACTGCGACATTGATTCCCTCCCCAGTTGCGGTGTCCCAAGCCGATTCGACATTGATATCTTGTCCTCCACCTGGACCGAATTGGTTTGTATTATTCAAATGCCATTGGCATCCATAATACGTATCAGTGGGAGCATTGCTGCGAGAGTCTAAACCGGTACAGGCATCATCGAAATCCGTATATGAACTATCGGATTCAATCTGTATCGCATAAGTGCCAACGCCTTCCGTAGAGATCAACTTGATGTAATAGACACCGGCATCCAATAATCCCCGATAAGCAAACAGCCTTTCGGGCTTTCCAAGATTGCTGAAAATCGTATTGGATACATGATAGATGTTATCAACTTCAGTTTCAGATGAATCCAGGAATTGCGCTTCCATCGTTGGTCGGTCTGGCTCAGTACTCAATCCGTTCAATATAAAAGCAGTTCGATCACTTAAGGTAATACTATAGTAATTGACACTGCTTAAAGTCGATATTCTTCCTGTAGAGGTTTGAAAATCTAGCGGAGTATGAAAATCTAGCGGAGTAGCTGTGGCGGTAGTTGTGCCGATATCAGATGCTCCTTCGATATATAAGTTATAAAAGCCACCAGAACTGCTATCGTAGCTACTGATTTTGATATAATGAGTGCCAGCGTCAAGGGTCACCACGATCATAGAGTGGGGAAACTGGAAGCCATCATCGTTTGAAAGAACTGTCGTGCCTCCGGAATCCAAGACTTCGATTACTGAATCGAACCCGGCTCGTGTATATATGTGGACGCCTGTCTGATTTTCGAGTATGAGACGAAAATAATCTACGTCGGTTACCATCTCGGGCCCAAGCACACCAACGTAAAAATCATCCAACTCTGTGTCATGGGCGTTGCTGATACTACTGCTGTCATGGAATTTTTGAAAGAAAAATCGATAGGTTCCTATATCACCTACTTCAGATGTTACCTTTACATAGTACGTGCCCTGATTTAATGTTTCTGTGATAAAGAAGTTATCGGCGCCGTGGCTTAGATTGCCTTTATCTGAATATTGAATCGGCATTTGAGAACTGTCGTATAGGGTTCCGGCAGTATCAACGGATCCAGCAGTGTAATTTCCATCGGCATCGAAAGGCCCAGCAGTGAAAAGATAAACTTCAGATGTTTCACTCAATTCGAATTTGAAGTAGTCAGAGTCGGTCGGTGAGCTGAGATACCCGACCACGCCGATGTTGTGTGTGGGTTCGGTTGCCGTCCCGAAACTGCTCCCGGGTCCTCCGGGTGTTCCAGTGGATGTGGAGGACCACGCACCATCTGCGTCGGTGACCACTCGAGCCTGTACGTCGTATTGAGCTCCGATGGTCAGTCCCTCCAGAATCCCCCAGGATCGTCTGCTTCTGAGACCTTCGGTAAGAGTCCAATTGGTATCATCGGTTTTGTCGCTGGCGTCGCTTTCGATGTGACGCAGATCGAAAGCGGTGATATCCGCGTCGTCAACATCGGACGGTATCTCCCAATCGACGGTCAGAGATTGGTATCCAGGCGTGATTGAGCTGATCGTGGGGGCGGCGGGCGGATCTGATTGTGCCAAGCTGATGCGCGCGGCGCCAAGGACCAGCATGCAGGCGATTCCCGCCAGAATCCCAAATCGTCTCATTTGGTAACGGCGTCAAATGCCCAGTTCGGAATCGCCACCAACGACTCGCCTAAGGTGGCCAACCGGTTTGCCAACTCCAAAGCCGGGAAACCAGGCTCAGTTTCAATCTCGAACGCGTTGTGAAGCAGCATTGTCGAGACTCGATCTTTGGAAATGCCCTGCGCGGTCAAGAATTTGCTGATTTGGGCATCGTCGAGGTCTGAATCAAACACCACCAACACCCCACCAGGCAGAGTCATCAGGTTGCCGCTTGACTCTGAACGAAAGACTGGCAGCGCCTGTCCGTTTGCCTGAGTGGTAACCGCGCTTCGCGCAACGATCGCGTCGCCTTGCCCATCGAATCCGGTCTGGACCGTTAAATCAGACTGCAATCGGACTCGCAGCATTCTATCGCCATCATACCAAACGTAGACCTGACCCCCCTCTGTGATGGCGGCTGTCGTCGTGGGTGCAGTTTTGGTGTTGGCATCGGTTCTGGTATCGGCAACCAACTCGACTGCAAGCGGTGCTGGATCCGAAGATGTGGGTGTCGGCTCGGGCATCAATGTCGTCGTTGTCGTCGTTGTAGCGGTTGTGGAGGTAGTGGTGGAACTTGCGGACTTGGTGGAGGCCGAAGGATCAGACGAGACAGCAACAGATGTTTGCGCCACCACATCTGAAGAGTCGGAGGGAGTGTCCTCTACCCCCGAAGCCGGCTGAGCGGCTGCGGTTTGTGGATCCGCAGTTTGAGTCGAAACTCTCGATGATGGCTTGGGATCAGCGGCAAGGAGGAGCGCGCTCGCCACAACGGCAGTAGCAGCGATCAGCAACAACAGGGGTCTTCTCACCACTATCTTCTTTCGGTAGACCGTTCGAACGTCGATCCGTCTCTCACGGGTTGGTGTGAGCAGACAATCACATCAAGCATACAGCCAACTCATAAATAGCAGATAGTCAAGACGTGTCGGGGTGACCGCGACGCAGTCCGCCCCCGTTTATCGTTCGATTGCTTTGCGGAAGTGCTGGTATCTGCCGTCGGCCGCCTCAGCCGCTTCGACGCGTGGTTCTACCCGATGGCTGATCCGGGCCCAACGTCTACTCTCCGATGAGTCAGCTTCCAGACCGGCGCAGACCCGTGCAGCGTAAGCGGCCCCGAGAGCTGCGCCTTCGGGATGAGCAGACACATCGACTCCAAGATTGGTGCAGTCGGCCATGGCTTGCATCCAGGCGTTGCTCTGGATCCCGCCTCCGGCAGCCACGATCCTCTGCGGAGAAATGTTGGCGAGATCAAGGTGATGCCGTACCACAAATCCAGCAGCTTCGTAAGCGGCCGCGGTTATCTCGACGGGCCCGTGGTTGAGTCCTAATTTGAGCAATTCTGCTCTGCGACCCGGGTCGTGCCAGGGGGTCCTCTCACCCCGCAGATACGGAATCCATACGGGCAGATCTGCTGCGTTCGCGTCGAGCAGATCGGCTTCGTTGACATCGCCGATCATTGAGCGCACGCGGTCGACGAAGAGGCCGCCTGCGTTGCTGGCACCACCAATTGCGATTCTGTTGTCAACCGCGTACGGGATGGTCCACAAGCCCTCAACTTCGCGCCATTCGTTGGTGAGACCCCAAATGATCAGGGTCGTGCCACAGACCACCAGCACATCGCCAATGGCGTGAGCGTCGGCCACGGTTTGTTCGGCCAACGCATCGATCGTGCCACCCGAGATAGCTGTGGTCGCTCCGATGATCGAAGTTGCCCCTTGAGAGGTGTTGCGCGGTATCGGGGTTTGCCCCGGGCACGTGACGGGGAACGCGCTGGTGCTGAGGCCGAGCATTTCGAGTACCTCGGCGTCCCAGCCTGTTAGGCCGAACAGTGGCGTCATCGTCATGGCCGTACTGGTGTCGATGGCACCCACCCCACACAAAGCATGATTGGCAACTGCCTGTGCAGGCCAGAGCGCCGCAACCCCGGGTTGGGCGGCGATCCAGCTAGCAAATCCTGCGACTTCGCCGAAACCGGTCGCTGGTACTTGTTGGCTTTGGCTTGTTGCGTCAACTGGCTGATATCTGCCTCGGGCATCGCCGTACAGAAGACCACCGGTAACGGGTTCACCACCTTTGTTGACGCCGCACAGCGACGGAACCATGGCCGAGACACAGACCCCGGCCACCTCGTGCCCTTCACTGACAGTGGTCCAACCCGCCAAAACCCCATCGATCCAGGCAGCTTGCGGGTCATGCTCAAAGCGGTCAGACGTTGGCGCGATCAAGCGATGGCCGATCCGCGTACGAGCGACGATTTCGCCGTTGGCGTCTGCCGCCACGGCTTTCACCGAAGTGGTCCCGATGTCGATTCCGACAGTCACATGAGCCACGAATCCCCCCTCCGCCAAATCATTCTAAGAGCTTGACGGTTCCAGCCTCTAACGTGGGGGCCATGTCTCGACCCCGTGCGTTCGTCACGGCACCGCTTCGCGGCCCGGCGCTCGACGAACTCCATGACCTTGCCGAAGTCATCTTCGATCCTTGGCTCGAATACACCCCTATCAGGCTCTACGGCCCTGATGATCTGGCCGCGAAGCTCCAAGAACTTGGTGCTGAGATATTGATTTGCGAGGCGGATTTCTGTTCCGGCGCGGTATTTGATCTTCCGCTGAAGATGATCGGAACGACGCGAGGCGCTCCCGCAAACGTCGATGTAGCAGGTGCTACGGCGGCCGGAATTCCGGTTATCAGCACCCCGGGGCGCAACTCCGATGCAGTGGCGGAGATGACGGTTGCGCTGCTGATGGCTCTTTCGCGCAGTGTCATTGCGGGGCACCGTGACATGGTGAATGGCACGGTTTTCGGGCGGACTTTGCCGTATCAGCGTTACCGGACCTGGCAGATGGCAGGTCGCACAGCTGGACTCGTGGGACTCGGCGCGGTGGGCCGAGCAGTTAAATGGAGACTGGAAGGCCTCGGCATGACCGTGATCAGCCATGATCCATATGTTGGCGATGCCACCCATGAACTTGATGACCTGTTGGCGCAAGCCGACATTGTCTCGATGCACGCCACCGTTACAGCCGACACGCAACAGATGATGAACGAGGCGAGATTCGCGCAGATGAGACCGGAAGCGTTGTACATCAACTCAGCCAGAGCGGCACTCCATGATGTCGATGCGCTGATCGCCGCGCTCCAAAGCGGTCACCTTGGCGGCGCAGCCCTCGACCATGTTGACGGTGAGTTGCTGCCTGTTGATCACCCGCTGCTGAAAATGGACAATGTGGTGCTCACCCCTCATATCGGCGGTGCAACCTACGATGTGGAGATACGCCAGACCGAGATGATCGTGGCGGACGTAAAAGCGATCCTGGCCGGCGAACATCCTGTGAACTGCGTCAACCCGGAGGTGTTGTCATGAGCGACAATTCTGATGTGCGGCAAGCGGTGGTCGACACCGCTAGGCGCATGTACGGCATCGGACTTGTGGTCGGCACGGCGGGAAACGTGTCTGGTCGACGAGCCGACGGTTCAATCGTGATGACGCCGTCGTCGGTGCCTTACGCCGACATTGCTGTTGACAACCTTGCGGTCATGGACCTTGACGGTGCAACCGTTTCGGGCTCGGCCCGGCCGTCGACCGAAAAGGCGATGCATTTAGCCTGTTACAACGCATTTTCTGAGGTCGGCGGAGTGGTTCACTGTCATCCTCGGTACGGCTCGATGTTCGCCTTGGCCCAGAAGCCCATCCCGGTATGCATAGAAGAAGGGATTGTCTATGTAGGTGGCGATATAGCGGTCTCGGAGTATCGCATGACCGGCAGCGATGATCTGGCTGCCGAAGTGGTCCGCCACCTCGCTGACCGAGGCGCGGTGCTGATGGCCAACCACGGCCTGCTCTGCGTCGGGCACTCGCCAGAAGATGCCTTGCACACCGCAGAGGTGG
Source organism: Acidimicrobiales bacterium (assembly GCA_047516945.1). GTDB lineage: Bacteria > Actinomycetota > Acidimicrobiia > Acidimicrobiales > Aldehydirespiratoraceae > VXYK01. The sequence goes on along the minus strand of JAKZTU010000356.1, from coordinate 2,308 downwards.
TGGAACACACGGCCCGGGTGGCGCACGGTGCGGAGGCTTTGGGTGGGGTGGTGCCGTTGCCACCCGAGATCGTTGAGAGTTTCGCCAACGTCTACAGCCTGATTCGCAGCGGGTGGTAACCACCGCGACGGTTGAACCGTCGTAGCTCTAACCATCATCTTTCGTTCGGTTTCGGCACCCATTTCTGCCTGGGTGTTCACTTGGCTCGCCTAGAAGGTCGGGTTTTCTTTGACGAGGTACTCAAACGCTGGTCCCATATTGAGTTGGCAGGTGAACCGAAACGTCAGCAGTCAAACCTCAACAACTCCTTGAAACACCTACCCGTGCGACGCACGCACATTGGCTTCGGGTGGTGCTTTGAGGCGTTTGAGCGTTCGTGCCCGTTCGCCATTATCGAGGATGATCTTGCGCATTCTGATCGCTGCCGGGGTGACCTCAACGCACTCATCACTGGTCACGGTTTCAAGCGCCTGCTCCAGCGAAAACAGGCGGGGCGGGGTAAGACGCACGGTGTCATCACTTGATTGGGTGCGGATGTTGGTTTGCTTCTTCTCGCGGCACACGTTGACGTCCATGTCCTGGCCGCGGCTGTTTTCGCCGACGATCATCCCTTCATAGACGTTTACCCCGGGGGCGACATAGAGCGCTGAGCGTTCCTGCAGAGCCGCGATCGCATATGCGGTGGTGTCGCCGCTGCGGTCGGCGACAACGGCGCCACGGGGGCGCATTCCCAAATCTCCGGCCCATGGCGTCCATCCCTCGAACACATGGTGAAGCAGCCCGGTGCCGCGCGTCTGGGTGAGGAACTCCGTGCGGAAACCAATCAGCGCCCGAGCAGGCACCACATATTCGAGCCGAACCCATCCGGTCCCATGGTTGGTCATGTCCTGTAAGCGAGCTTTTCGCCCGCCTAGCAGTTGCGTGACCGCGCCGATGTGTTCCTCGGGCACATCGATGGTGAGCCGTTCGGTGGGTTCGTGGCGCTGGCCGTCGACCTCTCGGGTGAGCACTTCGGGCTTGCCGACGGTGAGTTCAAACCCCTCGCGCCTCATGGTTTCGACCAGCACCGCCAGTTGCAGTTCTCCCCGGCCCTGGACTTCCCAGGTATCGGGGCGATCAGTGGAGAACACCCGGATGGACACGTTGGCGATCAGCTCTTGGTCAAGCCGGGCCTTTATCAGCCGAGCGGTCAGATTAGAGCCGTCACGACCGGCCAGCGGTGAGTTGTTGACCCCAATCGTCATCGCTAGCGAGGGTTCGTCAACGGTGATGGCCGGGAACGGGCGGGGGTCGTCGGCGTCGGCCAGCGTCTCACCGATGGTGACCTCGTCGATTCCTGATACTCCGATGAGCTCCCCCGGCCCGGCCTCGTCAACATCAACACGTTCCAGCGCTTCGGTGACCGTCAGGGTGCCTACACGGCCTGCTGCTATGGTGCCGTCGGCTCTGCACCAGGCAACCGTCTGCCCTCTGCGTATGGTGCCGTGTTCGACCCGGCATAAGGCGATGCGCCCAACATAGGGAGAACTGTCGAGGTTGGTGACCCAAGCCCGCATGGGATGGTCCGGATCGTGTATAGGTGCCGGAACGGTGTTGAGTAACGCCTCGAACAACGGCTGAAGGTCTGTACCAGCCACATCGGGATCAAGGGTGGCTAAGCCATGTCGGGCAATGGTGTAGACGATCGGGAACTCAATCTGCTCCTCGTCGGCGTCGAGATCCAAAAAGAGTTCGTACGTCTCGTCTAGCACCGCTGAGATGCGGGCATCGGGACGGTCGATTTTGTTGATCACCAAGACGACCGACAACCGCAGTTCCAAAGCCTTGCGCAACACGAAGCGGGTTTGCGGCAGCGGTCCCTCCGACGCATCCACGAGCAGCACCACGCCGTCGACCATGGTGAGTGCTCGTTCGACCTCGCCCCCAAAGTCGGCATGGCCGGGAGTGTCGACAATATTGATCTTAACTCCCCCATAACGAATGGCGGTGTTCTTGGCCATGATCGTGATGCCCTTTTCCCGCTCCAGATCCATCGAGTCCATCACTCGGTCTGTTAAAGCGGCACCTTCACGAAAGGCCCCTGTCTGTCGCAGCAACGCATCAACGAGGGTCGTCTTCCCGTGGTCGACATGGGCGATCATGGCGATGTTTCGAATGTCGTCCCGGCTTTGTTTCACCGCCGAAGGCTATCCACCCCAACAACCTCCACCCCGCGTTCTAAACTGAGCGTGCCGATGAACCAATGTGTTACTTGGCGACGGTGGAGAGGCCTCCGGCCACGGGGACAACCGCACCGGTCACATAGGAG
>JAKZTU010000355.1:0-3635 GCA_047516945.1 Acidimicrobiales bacterium | reverse complement strand
TGACCGCAGAGCCGAACGACGCGCTCAACGTCGTGGTCAATCAACAGTCACTTTCCTGACTCTCGCCGCTCTGCTTGTCCTGACGGGCGGTGCAATTCTGTTGGATCGACTCGATTTAGAGCGGGTGCTCCTCGGCGAGTTCTTTGCCGTTGCCCTGTTGGTTGTTGCTGCAGGTCTGTTGGTCTCAGTCTTTGTCGGCAGGAATTGGGCACTCATAGGGCTCGGCGTGCTGCTACTCCCTCCATTGGTCGTTTTCTCAGGCAGCGATACCTCGTGGTGGTCGGGGTTCGGCGATGTTGAGACCGTGCCTGAAGACATCAATTCATTGGATCGTGACCTGAATCACGGGATAGGCAACCTGGTCGTGGATCTGAGGTCGTTGGACCGTGACTCATTGCGGTCAACCGGACGAGCGTCTATCGACCACAATATTCGTTTGACCGTCGGTGAAGTCAACATACTAGTTCCAGCAGATCTGAGGGTTAGAACCAACGCAAGTATTGGTGCGGGCGCGATGCGTGGCGGCGAATTCGTGACCATCAGAGAGGTGTTGGAGCCGAGAATTGAAGATGGCCGGTTGTATTGCGACAGTGCGCATTACAGCTACTGGGTCGGCGAGGAGATACCGGACTTCAGTAAAGAAAGCGCACTCAGTAAAGAAAGCGCACTATGCGGAGATAGTCCGTATTCAGGCCCCGCCTTGGGCGTGGTTTATTTCGGCTTGGTTGATTTCGACCGTTTCGAAAAGGGCGTGGGTTTAGAGGTCGAGCACACCACGCACGGTGAATACGACCTTGAAGTCAATGTTGAAATCGGGGTGGGCCGAGTCCAAGTAGTGCGTTACCCGACACACCAGCGTTAGGAAGCAAGATCATGAACGAAGAATTGACTGTGGAGAGTTCCAGACAAAACAAGTTGGAGTCTGTCGACTTGGTCTCGTTGGTGGCCGCGTTGATATTCGCAGCGGCGGGAGCCATTGCGTTGGCTGGTGAATCGCTAGCCGACGTTGATCCCGTCGTGTTGGCCGGTGTCGCCTTGATAGCGATCGGTGTGGCGCGCTTTGTGGCGGTCCCTGTCCGTTCGGGTGCCCGTCGCCGGGCTCTCGAGGCTGAACCTCCAGAGGAGGCTGAACCCCCGGAGGAGCAGGGCCAAGAACAGGACCAGGATCAGATCATCGAGTCTTGATGTCGTTCTTGTCTCACGGGTCGCGGTGTTCGGCGAACACTTCGGCCATCGAACCCTTGGACTTGCGTTCCTCGAGTGCGCCCAGTGCGGTTGCGGTGTTGTGCATCCAATGGTGTGCTTGAAAGTGGTAGTCCCAAGCGTCGCGCTGGCCTTGCAGGTCGAGCGTCTTGTTGATCGAACGCTTGACGACCTGGGCTGTGGCCGGAGGAACCAAGGAGATCTTGTCGGCGAGTTCTCGGGCTGCTGAAGCCAGATCGGCTCGGGGAACGACCCGATTGACCATCCCCAAACGCTCGGCTTCTGTGGCAGAGAAGCTCTCGGCGGTGAGCAGGAACTCCTTGGCTTTGCGTGCAGGCATCTCCCAAGGCTCGACCAGGATCTCAACCCCGGCTCCGGTCATTCGCAGGACCGGATTCTGAAACGACGCATCGTCGCTGGCCACGATCAAGTCGCACATACAAGCAAGCATCACGCCCGCGGCGATGCACTTGCCTTGCACCGCGGCGATGGTTGGCTTGCGAAAGTCCCTGATCCTCAGGCAGCGATCGAAGTACATGACCTTCTCGTGATGCCATTTGCCCTCGGGCGTGTCTCGCATCAGCCGCCACTCATCGGGTTCTACGTCGCCCACTAAGGCTTTCAGGTCGTGCCCAGCTGACCAATGCTTGCCGTTGCCAGCCAGTATCACCACACGCACATCGTCGTCGGCATCGGCTAGGTCGAAAGCGGCGTCGATCTCATCGAGCATTTCGGTGTTTTGAGCGTTGGCGACTTCGGGACGGTCCATCGTGATGACGCACACCGCCTCGTCAACTTCATAAGTAATCGACGAAAATTCGGTCATGTCTTGATTCTCCCAGGATCTGCCGACTGAGGAAAGCGCCGATCTTGCGGACCTTCGGCGGCCGCGGCTGCGGTGACGGGTTCTCGGGGTAGGCCCAAGGTGCGCTCGGCGATGATGTTGCGCTGGATTTCGTTGGTGCCGGCAAAGATCGAAGAGGCCAGGTAATACAACCAGGATCGTTGCCAGCGCCCGTCGGCGGGATTGTCTTTCGCACCGCGCCACAACGGTGCCTCATCGCCGAGCACCTGCATGGCACAGCGATGCAGTCTTTTGCTCATCTCGCTCCAGTAGAGCTTCGCGGTAGCCGCTTCAGCACCGAGTTCGCGGCCGTGCTGCAGGCGTGACAGTGAGCGCCAGTCCTGAAGCTGAAAGAGCCGCAGTTCGACAAAGGCTTGGGCCAAGTCTTGTCGGGTGTTCGGATCGCTCAGCAGGCCGCGCTCTCTGGCTAGGGCAAAAAGTTCGTCGAGCAACTGGCTGTGGATGACAAGCTGGCGTGGGTTGGTTCCCCGTTCGTGGTTCAACGTGGAACTCGCAACGGTCCAGCCTCCGTGCAGCGGCCCGATTAGTTGGTCTTGGGCGACGAAAACACCGTCGAAGAACACTTCGTTGAAGTCGGACTCATCGGTGATCTGACGCAGCGGACGGATCTCGACACCGTCGGCTGACATGTCGATCATGAACGCTGAAATACCCCGGCGTTTGGGGCCATCGGTATCGCTGCGGGCAAGGCAGAGGCCCCAGTCGGCGAATTGCGCATACGAGGTCCAGACTTTCTGGCCGTAGAGCTTCCAGCCCCCGTCGACGGCGACAGCACGGGTGGTCAGCGAGGCCAAGTCAGAGCCGGCATCAGGTTCAGAAAAAAGCTGGCAGAAGAGTTGGCGGGCGTTGAGGATGTCGGGTAGCCAGCGGGCCTGTTGCTCGTCGCTGCCGTAGGCCAGAAGCGTGGGACCCACGAGGTTGACACCAATACGTCCCACCAATTCTGGGGCTCGGGCCCGGGCCAGTTCTTCCTGCAGGATGTAGTGGTGAAGCGGGCTGGCGTTGCGTCCGCCGTATTCGCTTGGCCAGCTGACGCCGACAAATCCGGCATCAGCCAACCCCCGCTGCCAGCCGCGCAGATACTCCACCTCGTCGGCGAGGTCGTCGAACTGCGGCGGAAACCCGACCCCGTATTCCCAGTCAAGGTTGGCTTGCAACCACTCGCGGCACTCTTGGCGAAAGCCAGCCTGTTCAACAGTCGGCGACAAATCCACACCGTTGGTCTATCAGGCTGAGCCGACGCGGTCGACAATCAGGCTGACCTGGTTCGGCAGCACGCGTGCCAACTAACTCGGTGGTCTCGTGCTTCGGGGCAGGATCAGCTCATACCGGTCGTCGGGTCCGTAGATGACCAACTCGCCTTCTAGTATCACATCGAGGCCGATCAACAGTTCCGCACCCAACACTTCTGGCGCGGCGTAGGCGAAGACTGCGATTGGGTCGGGTAGATGTTCCAGCGTCAAGCCAAATTGCAGACTGAGATGGTAGACAGCGCTCTTGACCTCACCCGATGCCGTGGAGAGAGTGGTTTGCTCCACCGGCTCAAGTAACAGGCCTCTTGCGGTAC
>JAKZTU010000354.1:0-8108 GCA_047516945.1 Acidimicrobiales bacterium | reverse complement strand
AAGAGACTCCGCTGCCCGTAACCCCGCCAGAGAAGCTCCGACGATAGTGACAGAGCGCCGCGTCATAGATGCGAAAACCGTGGTGAGCCCTCAGTCGGCCCCTCAGCCCCCCAGCCCCTCAGCCCTGAACTGCTATCGCCTGCTTGGGACAACGCTGAACGCACTCCTCGACTCGCGCGCGATCTTCCTCGCCGGGTTCTTCGTTGAGCACATACAAGAAGTCGTCGTCCGTTAAGACCTTAAAGTGACTGTTACCGTATAGGATCCAAGGGCACTTGCGCCGCCTGTGACCGATATGTAGTGCGTCAAGTTCTCGTTATTCGCTCGGAAGATGAGCTTGGCATTGGAATTTACTCCACCGAAGTCGTTGGAAGTGTTGGCTATCTTTTGGCCAGTACTGTCGTGTATCCCTGTCAAATTCGGACTGTAGATTGTGCCCATTCCGGTGGCCGAGCCCTCGATGTCAATCCTGTAGGTGTTGCCAGGTATCAAAGTAACCCGGAACCAGTCGCGGTCACCGACTACACCGATCATTCCAGTGGCCGAACCGTCCACCTCGACAGTACCGGTTGTGGTTGTATTAGCAGGGAAGTCGTCAGTCGTTCTCCCGTATTCGATGCCGTAGGTCCCGAGAGACGGAAAATCCCACGATGAGGCGTACGTGACCGCCACATAGTGGGTTCCCGTTTCGGTAGGCGTGAATCTCAGCAAGGAGTCGTAGTGGATGGTGCCGTTGTCGGCCGCGGTGCCGGGGATCATGTTACCGACCGAATCGTAGACGCCTTTCAACGCCGGATTGCCGACAGTAAACCCGGTCGCAGACTCGCGTCCCTTTCCTTTGATGTGGATCCAGTACTCAACATCTGCATCGAGTTCGACCGCGTACCAGTCGACGTCACCCCTGATTTCCAGCTCGCCGCGAATGGTCTCATATGGGCCTGGAACGGCGCAGTCGGTGTCGACGTCGGCGGAACAATCGTCCGTGAAAAGATTGAACTTCAAGATGTAGCCGCCGAGGCTGTCAAGTTCGTAGCCAGGCGCCTTGCCTGCGGATACATAGTGGATGCCGGAGTCGGCTGGCGTGAAGATCACACGGGTGCCATTGCTGAGTGAGATGGAGAAGTTGCTGCTGGTGTCGGGGATCTTGGTGCCGCCCGAATCGTAGACGCCTTTGATGGCTGGGAGGCCGGCCGGACCATTCACGTGAGAGTCGTTCCCCTTCAGATCGATCTGATACATCGTGCCGGCGTCGAGATCGACCGCGAACCAGTCATGGTCGCTGTTCTGTTCGAATATGCCTTTGGCCACTCCGCCGACCTCGATGACTCCGGTCGTAGTGGTGTCAGCCGCAAAATCGTCGCTGACGGCGGTCACCACTACCTCGTATGTCCCGACGTGATGCGCCCAAGAGTCCCATTGGTTGCCGGCAGCCGAAATGTAGTAGTTCCCCGCCGTCGGCGGCGTGAACACCAGCCTGGCGTTGTTGTCACTGCTGTACCACGGCCGACTCTGGGCGCCGCCTCCTTCGGTTTTCGTGCCGGGAATCCGGACGCCTGAGGCGTCATGCACCCAGTCCAGCCGCGGATCGCGCAAGGTGCCCGAGCTCGTTGCCTTGCCCTTCACCTCGATCCAGTACGTGGTGTCGGCCAGCAGGCTGACCCTGAACCAGTCGCGATCGTCCGCTACTTCGATCTCTCCCCCGGTCGGGACGCCGACCGTGAGCGTCTCCGAAGTGCTGAGGTCCGCAGGGATGTCGTCTTCATACGGGATTTCGGTCACGCTCACGGTATATGGGCCGTGTCGCCAAGAACTATGGTGGTTCGCGTGCACGTAGTGGAATCCTGAGTAATTGGGAAAGAAGTACAGTTGGCTGTCGCGGCTCTGTGGAAACTCGTTTGTATTGTTGCCTCCGCTGTCCCTGTCCGAAGTGCCGCTTATGGCAACACCGTTGAAGTCGTGGATCGAGATGAGCTCCAAATTCGGCCGTTCATTAAATCGGTTCCAATGGCCTTCGAGATCGATGCGATACACTTTGCCCGCCTCCAGGTCCATCGCGATCCAGTCGCTGCCCGACATGTACGCGTTGGCCGATCCGCCCACGGCGACTCGCCCGTGTGTGGAAATGTTGCTTGGAAAGTCCTGACCGCCTTCTGAGACAGACACGTCGGCGGGAACGGTCACATTGATCGTGTAGGTCGCCGGGCGACGGCCACTTCCGGATACGTCGATGGTGATCACGTCATTGCCGTGAAGGTCGACAGTGGTACCGGAGACGTTCGGGTCGTTATTGGAACTAATGGTGAACACCGAGGATGGGTGGGTGGTCGCGACATCGAGGCTCACCGTCGTCGCCCACCAGTGGGGTGTTCTCAGCTCATATTCAACGATGTCGGGGCTAAAGGCCGGTATCAGCGTATTGTGTTGGCTCACGATGGATCTCAGCGTCGCCACCGCCGGGTTGTACTCGACGCCCGCCTCTCCGCTGCCCAGGCTTGTTTGAGGCCCTCGTACTGCGAACACCTCATAGAAATACTCGCCCCCGTCCGCAACCGTCCCGTCCAGGTACTCGGTGACAGACGCAGCGGTCTGGGCAAGCGCTTGGGAGCCTGTCTGGCTCGCGCCCGATTGGCGGCGCACAATCTCATAACCCGTGACAGACGATGCGTCGACCGCCGGCGCCTCCCAGAACAGCCGGATTCCGCCAGCCGCGGAACTCGTTCTGAGATTCGACGGTGCATAGTGCTGCGGCGACGCCGCGGCACGGGTGATGGCGACCGTGTATGAGCTGCTTGTCGTGCTCGAATCGGTGACCGTGACTACCGCGGTGGTCATGGTCTGTAGGCCGGGAGCGCCGAGCGGGATCTGCCATCCGGGTGTGTTGGGATCCGCGTCGGCAGGCGAGACGGTGATGTCCATGTGGGGATACGGGGCAGTCGCCGACAAGGTCGCCTCGGCAAGCTCAGGCCCGGCTGCCACCTCGTATTCGAACACGTCGCTGTCGAATGCGGGCGCCAGACCGAGGCCCGCAACGCTCAATGAGCCCAAAGACGGAACGAGCTCGGGCCGAATGACAGCGATCATGTACGTCCCGTGGGCCGCGACTGTGGGCGCGGAGACAACCACGACTACTTGGGTTGTCGTCAAATCGCCCAGGGCACCGAGTGCCACCTGGTGTCCAGGCGTGACCGGATCGTCGTCGCCGGGCACGATTCGGACATCGGCATCAAGGGCTTCGGCTGTCGCTTGAATCGTGACGTGACTCTGTGCGTCGCCGACGGTGACGGTGTAGGCGTACAGGTCAAGATCGAATGCCGGTGTGAGCTGCGCGCCGCTCACGTCCAGCGATGTCAGGCGCGTCGATGCTTTGCGCGAGACAGTGACCACGTAGCTGACGAGCTGGCCATTTGCACTGGCGATGATCACGATTACCGTCTCGGAACCGGGCAGCCCGAGAGCAACTTGATGTCCTGGATCATTCGCGTCGGCGTCTGCCGGGACCACCGTCAGCTCCGCGCCGCCGGCCGCAGCAGTGACAGTCACTTCGGCCACGTCGGACTCGACTGTGGCGGTGTACTCGAACACCTCTGCCGCGAACGCGGGATCCAGACTCCCCTCGGAGACGCTGAGGCTGCTCAGCGTCGGCGCCGTTCCGTTGCGCATCGAGGACCGAGCCGATGTCGATGCTTTGGAGATGAGGGTCAGATAGACGCGTTGGCTCAGCCCGTCGCCCGATGTGACCCGAACGATCACCAGCGTGTCGCCCGAATCGGCGAGATCGACTTGATGCCCTATCGCCGCAGGGTCCGCGTCGTTGCGGTCAAGAGTGAGTTTCGCGCTGTCGCTGCGCACCACCATCACTTCGACGATCGCGTCGGTTTCGGCTCGACTGGTCACCACGGTGGTCTGCGACACCCCCTCATGCACTGACAGCTCGTACAGCGACTCTTTCTCATTGAACGCCAGCGGCCCGAGCCCGCTCATCTGCATGTTCTCCAACGCCGAGGACTCGTCGCCTGCTGCCGTGTCGGAGCGGGCAACCAGCCAATAGCGCCGCGTGGCCATGCCATCGGGGGCGGTCACTGTCAATTCGACTGCGGTCTCGCCGTTCGGGTCCACGACGACCTGATGGCCGGGCTCACCCGGGTCGGCATCCGCGGGCGCAATCGACACCTCTGCGCCCGCCGATTCCTCCGCAGCAGCGGCAAGAACGGTGAATTGCGACGCGCCCTGTGCCGATGTCGCGTAGTGCAGCGCCTCTGCGGGATCGAACGGCGCCCCAAGCGAAGCCCCCATGAGATCCAAAGAGGCGAGTGTGGCGTCGGCGAGTCCGGCAATTACTACTTGTGCATGGTTGTGCAGCTCTCGGCCGTCTGAGGTGCATACCGCGGCAGGCAGTGCGCAGTCGCCGACGGGTCCCAGCGCCACGATGATCTCTTTGGGTCCGTGGGGCTCGAGCGTGATGTCCCAGGCCCTCTTGCCGGCTGAAGCCTTTGTGACCTGGGCGATTCCAGCGCCATCGACCTCAAGGACGTTGTCGCGCAGCATCCCGGCGTCGACAGCCAAGCCAGCCTCGTCGAAGTTCAACCGCACAGTAAACGCGTCGATGCCGTTGTGCCCGGCCGGCAGATGCGAGAATCTCGCCGACGGCGGAGCTTGCGGCCGCCCGGTCAGGTCGCCGGGGCCTCCCATGGTGATGCTCACCGGCATCTGATCGCCTGTCTGCCAGTCTCTGGGAGCGGCAGGCCACCAATATCGGCCCCTCAAAATCAGCCGAGGCACAAAGCTCTCGCTGCCCACGAACTGCTCCCCGTCCACGTCGAGTACAAAGTCCTCGGGCAGCTCCGCGCTCAGGCCCATCATCAAACCGCCCTCGACGTACTCGAACAGCGCCGCCACCGTGATCCGGCTGTCCCCAACCTCGAAATCACGCTCAGACAACCCGCCCGTCGCCGAGCCCACATCGCTCCTGGACCATTCCCAGAATCCCAACGACGGAGGCGACGCACCCCCATATGCATCCACCGTCAACACTGCAGACCACACCGGCGACACCCCAGCAGCGACAGGGTCATGAGCATCCGACTTAGGCACAGACAGATCCGATGCATCGGCCGGTGCCGGCTCGTCGGCGGGCGACTCGTAGGTGATGGTCGCCTTGTTAGAAATGGCCGAGCGCAGACCGCCGCGTATCGCCCGCACCCGATAGATATAGACACCGCCATCCAACGCCGACTCGTCCAAATACGACGTCGACGTCGTACCCGTGTCCCGAACCAGCTGCGACAGCCGCTTCTCGCCCACATCAGAGCGGCGGCGCACGATCCGATACCCCGTCACCGACCCAGCATCCTGCACAGGCGCGTCCCACTCCAACAACACCCCACCAGCCGCCGACGACGCCGACAACCCCGTCGGCGTCAACACACCCTCAACAGCCCCCACCGGCACTACAACCCCCGCCGACAACGCCAAGGCCAAAACAGCCACAGCAGCCGCTCTCCTCGGGGCGGCGAGCCAAAAGAACCGATCCAAACCAATCATCACAAAGCCACCTTCCAACTACCAGCCGGAGCCGCATAGGGTCTTAGAACGAACATGAGAATTAGGGCAGTGCCCGCAAATATTTGGGGGCCTGCATACCTAAGTTGATATTTGACGAGGCCGGGGCGCCGGCGCAGGAATTTGTTGACAGATCTCGAAATCCGGCCCTCAGGCGACCATCGCCTGAGCATCAGCAGAGCCCAGTGTTGCTCAATCGAGGAACCTCCCAATCGGTTTGAAGGCCATACCTTCCATGCCGCTGCAACGAGCACCAACCAGCACTGCGGTGGGCGCACACACATATCTGAGGCGACGCACTCGGTGCCCGGCAGCGGTACGCAGTAGATCCTCACCCTGTTCATCTGCGCAGACCTTAGCAGCGGGGTGTGACATCGCTACACAAATGCCTCGTATTAACCTCGCTAATTCAACATAATGGTGTCGGAAGGTGTGGCCGTCGTGCCATGTTGCCGAAGAAGCACCAAGCGACCCGGCTAACGCCCTCCTAAGCCACCGAAACGGGGTGTCCTTGAGAGCGCGGTAGTAGAGATTGAATCCGTCGATGTACACGTTGGTGATCAACTGCCGCCTCCGCCAAAAGACAGAGACCGCCCCGAGAGGCGGTCTCGACCCTACCGCCGAAGCGAATAGGGGGTAATGCCTGAACACTAACGTCGGTAGTACCGACCGTCAACACCATTCGTCAAGACGCGAGACCAACTGTCAACTCCCCCGTTGGTGACCAACCCGCTAGAACTCGGCGGCGATTGCGTCTTCGAAGGAGGTGTCGGATTCGATGAGCATTCGGTAGCGCATCACGTGGCGGGGGCGGTTGAAACCCAAGACGCCAACCAACCGACCGGCGCGGCCGTAGATCGCGGCGAAGCGCCTCTCCGCAAGGCTTCCCGTGGCGAGATGCATCTCGTCGTCGAGACCAATACGGCCGGCCATCTGGATCTTGCGGTCATACTGATCAGACCAGAACCAAGGCACCGGCATAAAAGGCTCAGCCGCATCGTCACCGACCAGCAAGCGTCGAGCCGCATGCGCACCCTGCGCAACAGCGTTGTCCCAATGCTCAACACGCATAACCTCACCGAAACGTTGATTGGGCCAGCGGGCAACATCGCCGGCAGCGGTCACCCCCGGAGCGGCAAGACAAGTCGCGTCGCACACCACACCGTTGTCGATCCTCAACCCTGAACCCTCGAGCCATTCCGTGTTGGGGATCACTCCGATCCCAACGACAACCACGTCGGTCTCGATCACATCGCCGTCGCTGAGCCGCACCCGCTCGACCCGGCCGTCGCCTTCGATCGCCTCAACACCGACGCCGGTACGCAGATCAACACCGTGTTCACGGTGCAACTCAGCGCACACCGCGCCCATCTCATCGCCCAGCACCCGACTCAAAGGCTGGGGCAACGACTCGATCATCGTCACCTCAAGTCCCTGTGTTCTGGCGGTGGCGGCCACCTCGGCACCAATAAACCCGGCACCCACGATGACCACCCGAGCCGGACCCGCGTCAAAAGCAGCCCGGATCGCCAGTGAGTCATCCAAGCTGCGCAACACGAATACACCGTCGAGTTCCTCAGAACCCCCCAGCGTGCGACAACGCGCACCCGTAGCGATCAACAGCCCGTCAACGACGAGCTCCTCGCCGCTCTGATCATCGAGATCCACGATCCCCAAGCGCCGAGACGACAAATCAAAGCTCCTAGCCCGCACACCCAAACGAAGATCAAGATCAAGGTCATCGAGCTTGTCGGGCTGGGTCAACACCAGACGATCCTCGCCCCAATCACCGGCAAGGAACTGCTTGGACAACGGCGGGCGGTCGTACGGAGCGTGCAGTTCGTCGCCGATCAGCGTGATCGGCCCGTCGAAACCTTGACGCCGAAGAGACTCCGCTGCCCGTAACCCTGCCAGAGAAGCTCCGACGATAGTGACAGAGCGCCGCGTCATAGATGCGAAAACCGTGGTGAGCCCTCAGTCGGCCCCTCAGCCCCCCAGCCCCTCAGCCCTGAACTGCTATCGCCTGCTTGGGGCAACGCTGAACGCACTCATCGACTCGCGCGCGATCTTCCTCGCCGGGTTCTTCGTTGAGCACATACAAGAAGTCGTCGTCACGTACTTCAAAGATGTCTGGTGCGATCTGCATGCAGATGGCGTTGCTCTCACAGAGGTCGAAGTCAACCACAATCTTCATGGGTCACCTTTCCTATTAAGTCACCGGGGAACAGGTCACAGGGAAACTTAGCCCACGCAGGGCTCTGGTGTGAACATCCGCGTCAACCAGCGCCAGTTCCGCCAGGGCCTCCGCTGCGGTCCACCACGATGTTGTACCGCTCGCGAACTGCAGCGTCCGCATCCCTGAGTCGATCAACAGCTTGCGTTTCTCACCCTACAGATCTCGGCCGCACCGAGTGGTGGCCTGAACCGCAAACCATAGATGAGTATTTTCATACTATTTCATGTACTTTACGAACGGAAGGAATCGAAAAGCAATGAAGACAGAAGTGATACCTTGTCACCCTCCTACTACAACCAGTTGCCTCTACAGC
>JAKZTU010000353.1:0-4494 GCA_047516945.1 Acidimicrobiales bacterium | reverse complement strand
CTCCTCGCTCTGGCCCTGGGTTGAGATGAATATGGTCTCCTGTTCCTCAACGAGACACAGGTTGGCCGTGCCCTGGAAACCGGTGCTGTTCATCACGATCACCGACTTGTGATCCTCGGTCATGGCCAGACAAGCAGCGTTTCGGTTGGCGTCCACGTCGGAACCAAACGCTTTTGCTTCGGCGTAGCCGAGGTCGAGCATGCGTCCGCGGATCCCGCCGCATTCCTCGTTGATGTAGTCGATGAAGACTTCAAAGATCTCCTTCGGATCACCCACCGGCACAGCGAATCCAATGCTGGCCAAGTCTTCGAGTCGGCTCCGAATGTGGCCCACCTTGATCGAGTCGGCGCTGATACCGTCATCGGTGTCAACCCGATCGGCGGCCGGATCATGGGACACACAGAAGCTGTCGTACTGCATGAACGGGTGGTCTCCACGGTCGAAGCCCTGCTGGAACTCCAGGAAGATGCCACCGCGGGGATCCTCATAGATGTTGGGATCCGCCTCCTCCTCGGTCATCTCGTCGTCGGTATCTTCGGGCGCGTCGTCCCCGGTGTCATCTCCGGTGTTGTCGCCGGTGTCATCTCCTGTGTTGTCGCCGGTGTCATCTCCTGTGTCGTCGCCTGCGTCGTCGCCTGTGTCGTCGCCGGAATCGTCACCTTGGTCGACCGTTTCGCTATCGTCGGCGTCATCAGCAGAGTCGTCGGTCGTCTCACCGCCACAAGCTGTGACAAAGAAAGAAAAAGCCAGTAGAACTACCAGCCACCTGAACCCTCGGTTGTGCATCGAACCCTCCAAGTATGAGCGCCGCGAGAATTTGCGGCACAGCGAGAATTGTTGCCTCAAGTGACGCGCGACACAAATCGTGGGCAAGGGTTTTGGCCCGGATCGCTGCTCGATAGTGGCGCGGCTCGGCCCGTGCGGTAATGATGTCGGCGCAAAGAACCGTCGATCCGGGGGGACGATGACAAGTCAAGACCAAGGCTCAGAGACCGAAGACAGCGGTACACAGCCAGCGGATCGCTCAGCAGCGGGCCTTGCCGCAGCGGTGCTTGACGAAGAAGCCCGTCGCCAGATCGAACAAGCGGAACGAGACAAAGCCGTAATGTTCCCCGACGACCTGCTCCCAGGGGTTGGCGACGAGCCGATGACGTTGCGCGAAGCGATGATCGTTGGAGGCAAGACCACTGTGGTGATGATGTTCCTGCTGAACTTCATCGACGATCTTCCCCGCGCCGTGCGAGTAATCGGACCCGACATCCAAAACTCGCTCAACATCTCAGACACTGTGTTGGCCGGTGTCCTCGGCTTTGGTGGGGTTTCCTTAGTCCTTGGAGCGGTCCCAATGGCAGCGCTTGCGGATCGCGTAACCCGTGTCGCCATCATTCCTGTTGCCTCGTTGTTCTGGGCGGCGACGATGGCGTTATCGGGATTCGTTGCAAACGCCTTCCAGCTTTTTTGGACCAACGCCGGAACCGGCTTCGGGCAGGCGTACAGAATCCCTGTTGCCAACTCGTTGATCAGCGACCGCTATCCGATACAAGCGCGAGCGCGCGTCTTTGCATTCGAGGCCCTGGGAAGACCGCTCGGCCAACTCTTGGGTCCGCTAGCGATTGGTTTGATCGTGGCAATCGCCGGGGGCGAGGATGGCTGGCGATGGGCGTTTTATCTGATGGCTATACCACCTGTGCTTGTTGGCTTGGCCTCGTTGGTGCTGAAGGAACCACCGCGGGGCAAGAATGAACAGGCCGCTTTGCTTGAGGACGAAGCCATTGAGGTAGAAGAACTTGAGGCGTCGATGAGTACAGCTTTGGCTCGGTTGCGCAAAGTCCGCACGTTCTATTTCTTTGCCACAGGCGTCGGCGTGCTCGGATTCGCGTTGATCGCTGTGCCCGGCCAATTCAATCTGCTGCTTGAAGACAAATACTCAAAAGATGCTCTTGAACGCGGGATCATCGAATCTTTGCTTTGGATCCCTGCGTTGCTCGCCATACCGATAGCGGGCCGAGTCTTCGACCGAAAGTTCCGTGAGGACCCTGAAGCGGTGGTCAATCTGACCGGAGCGTTGATCATCGCCGCGGGGTTGGTCTATATGGTGGCGTTGCCGATCAAGGATCTGGTTGTCTTGGTTTTGCTCGTGGGTCTGGCCCAAGCGTTGATCTCTGCGGCGTTTGTTGCGGCCCCCACGATCATCGCTTTGGTTGCCCCTTATCGAATCAGGGCACAGGCGTTTGCCCTGCTACCGGTTTTCATCTTCTTGATGGGGGGATTCATCGGTGGCTTGATCGCAGGACAAATCTCCGACGCCTACAACAACCGCACAGCCATGATCATCCTGGCGCCGTATACGGCGATGCTCGGCGGCTGGTTGATCCGGCGCGGTGCGGTGCATATTCGCCGAGACATCTCCCTAGCGGTAGAGGAACTGCTCGAGGAGCAATCAGAAGCACGCAAGATCGCTTCGGGTGAAGCCGTTCCCGCGTTGCAGGTCCGCAACCTGGATTACAGCTACGGGCCGGTTCAGGTCTTGTTCGATGTGGAGATCGAAGTGGCAAAAGGCGAGGTACTGGCCCTGCTCGGAACCAACGGAGCCGGAAAATCGACGCTGCTGCGAGCCATATCCGGTCTGGGCATCCCTGACCGGGGTGTGGTTCGCCTCAACGGGCGCACGATCACCTACGCCGAAGCCGAGACGCGGTTCCGAGTCGGCATTGTGCAATTGCGGGGAGGTGAAGGGACCTTCCCGGCCTTGAGCATCGGCGACAACCTTCGCGCCGCGCTTCTGGGAAAGGATCTCAAACCCGAAGAAATCGAGAGAAGGATTGCCAAGGCGGTCGAGACCTTCCCTGCGCTCAACGGCCGACTCGGAGAGCTTGCGGGCGATCTGTCGGGAGGCCAACAACAGATGTTGGCCTTGGCCATGGCGCTTATCCACGAACCTGAAGTTCTTCTCATCGACGAACTGAGTCTGGGTCTGGCGCCAGTGGTGGTTCAGGAATTGTTGGAAGTGGTGCAGGATCTCAAAGCGCAGGGTCAAACGATGATCATTGTTGAGCAATCGCTCAACGTAGCTTTGGCATTCGCTGATCGGGCGGTCTTCATGGAGAAGGGGGTGGTCCGCTTCGAAGGACCGGCGCAAGAACTCGCCGAACGCGATGATCTCGCCCGTGCGGTCTTCCTGGGAGGCGAAGGCGGATGATCGAACTTCTTGGTATTGAGATCGGCCAACAGTCGATTGTTATCGGGATTATCGCGGGACTCACCTACGCCGCGTTGGCGGCAGGTTTCGTGCTCATCTATCGCTCCACCGGAGTGCTCAACTTCGCGCACGGCGAGATGGGCTTCTTTGGCTTGGCGATCTTCGTGATGATGATCATCAACTACGAACTGAACTGGTGGGTCGCCTTCGGATTGGCGATCGTGGGTACGGCCCTTATCGGGATGGCCGTTGAGTTGATAGTGGTGAGGCGGCTTTTTGAATCGCCGCGACTGGTATTGCTGATAGCAACTATCGGGGTCGGTCAGATCCTGACCCTTGCTCGGGTCGGCTGGATCCCCGACATAACCGCCGGAGGGAACATTCCCACGGCTTTCGAGATGACCTGGGAGCCCACCGACCACATTCGGCTACAGGCTCGAGAGATCACTGTGCTCGCCGTGGTACCGGCACTCATCGCCCTGCTCGGCTTGTTCATGACCAAGACCCGCTTTGGTTTGGCGGTGCGAGCTTCGGCGTCTAATCCTGACACTGCGCGGGTGTATGGCACCTCGCCCCGACGCGTTTCGACGATCGTCTGGACCATCGCAGGGGGATTCGCGTCGGCGACTGCAATCCTCACCGCCCCGCTTCAAGGGTTCCAAGCGGCGACCGTTGACGACACGGGCAATCTGTTGGTCGAAGAACTCCTGCTGAAAGTCCTGGTCGTGTCGTTGCTGGCTAAGATGCGATCTTTGCCGGGGGTCATCTGGGCGGGCCTCGCGGTCGGAGTTGTTGAGAAGATCGTTCGGAACAACGTTGATTCGACCAACCAGTCGATTGTCAATCTCTGGTTCTTCATCACCGTGTTGGTGGTGGTCCTTTGGTTTGTCCGTTCAGGAAAGCGGGATGTCGGCTGGTCGCTGTCGCCGACGCTGCGCCCGATCCCAGAGCGGCTACGCAGCATCTGGTGGGTGCGCAACCTCAATGGCATCGGATTCTTCGTCCTGTTCGGTGCCTTGGCCCTGGTACCGATCTTCGTTACGAGATCCGCACCGATCCTGATGTGGAGCAACATCTTGTTGTTCGCAATGGTGGCATTGTCCTTGACGGTGTTGACGGGTTGGGCCGGGCAGTTATCGCTTGGACAGTTCGCTTTTGTTGGTGTTGGTGGATTGGCGACGCTGGCATTCACCGAAGGCCACGACATTCCAATTCCGTTTGATCTGTTTGATCTCAGCATCGACGTGCCTTGGGGGATAGCGGTGATTTTGGCAACGGTTTTGGGAGTGTTGGTA
>JAKZTU010000352.1:0-2633 GCA_047516945.1 Acidimicrobiales bacterium | reverse complement strand
CTGCTATCGGGTCGAGACTTCGCTACCAACGATCCCATAGCCGCGCAGATGGTCAACTTCGTGTATGCGATTGGTGATCGTCAAAGCGGTGAAGCGGTGCTCGTTGACCCTGCTTACGATGTTGAAGTCCTGCTCGCAGTGCTTGCCGCCGACGACATGCGCTGTACTGGGGTGCTGGCCACCCATTACCATCCCGACCACGTCGGCGGGTCGATGATGGGTATGCAATTGGAAGGAGTCGCCGAACTCCTCGAGCACGTAGACGTCCCGATACATGTGCAAACCCCCGAAGCGGAATACGTGCGCACCGTCACCGGATTGACCGACGAGAGTCTGGTGCACCATCAAAGCGGCGATGTTGTGTCGGTCGGGGCGGTGGACATCGAACTGATTTGCACCCCAGGCCACACTCCCGGCAGCCAGTGTTTCTTGGTCGACGGTCGGTTGGTCGCGGGAGACACCCTCTTCTTGGACGGCTGTGGACGCGTGGACCTTCCCGGATCAGACCCGGCGCAGATGTATGAAAGCCTGACCCAAAAACTGGCGAAAGTGCCTGACAATGCGGTGCTGTATCCCGGACATCGGTATTCAATGGAGTCCTCGGCCACCATGGGCATAACCAGGGAACGCAACGTGGTGTTCCGCCCCAAAACCCGCGAGCAGTGGCTCGCAGTTTTCGGAGGATAAGTTCAGGATTCAGACACCGACCTAGGATTGCTGTCTGATGCCCGCTGTTTCTTTAGAGCAGACTCGCTCCAGGCCGACCAGCACCGGTACAACTAACACTGCGCCGGTTAGCAGTCGTATTATCGGGCTTGACGGGCTGCGTGCGATCGCCGCTTTCGCGGTCTTCTTTCACCACGTCGGGTTTCACTCGGGCCGAACCTACGACGGTGCCATCGGCCGCTACATCGGTCGCCTCGACATCGGTGTTCCGATCTTTTTTGTTCTCTCAGGTTTTCTGCTGTTCACCCCGATCGCCGCGGCGATACTCAACGAACGACCGCTGCGACCCACCGTTGAGTACCTGTGGCGCAGGTTCATGCGGATCTACCCAGCGTTCTGG
Organism: Acidimicrobiales bacterium; assembly: GCA_047516945.1. GTDB lineage: Bacteria > Actinomycetota > Acidimicrobiia > Acidimicrobiales > Aldehydirespiratoraceae > VXYK01. The sequence goes on along the minus strand of JAKZTU010000352.1, from coordinate 1,567 downwards.
GCTGCGCTGATCCTCATTGTTCTGCTTACCAGCGAGACCCTGAATCTCGACAGTGGAATCGTTACTTCGTTGTTGGTGCACATCCACTGGCCCAAGAACGCGCTCGGCCCCATTCCCCAGGCTTGGAGCCTGGCGACTGAAGTCAGCTTTTATCTTGCCTTGCCGGTACTGGCGCGATTCCTGCGACCCTGGCTAAAAGACCGCAGCCGCGCGGAGCGCCGCGGTGCTCTGTTGGTCTTTGTCGCTGGTTGTTATCTTCTGTCGGTTTTCTTCAGGATTTTCATGCTCGGATTGCAGAGCCAATGGAGCGATGTGGCGGTCCTTTGGCTACCCGGTATGTTCGACTACTTCGCTATCGGTATGGGACTTGCGACCGCCCGAATTGGGTTTGAGTCGGGTTCGACATCGCGAGTTCGACTTGAGCGGTTGGCTGGACCAGCAGGTTTGTGGTGGATCGGCGCTGCGCTGCTGTTCCATGTCGTGTCTCAGCAGATGGGTTTGGCGTTAGGGCTTGATGTGGCATCATGGCCGCGGGAGATGGGCCGCCAGTTCGTCTACGGGGCAATCGGGTTTGCGTTGCTGTTCCCGCTCGTGTTCGGCACCTCCCACCGGTCTTACGTGCGTCGCTTTGTGGCTAGTTCACCGATGGACTGGCTGGGGAAGATCTCGTATTCGATATATCTGTGGCACATGGTCTTTATCGTTCACCCTTGGGGTCCGATGACCGATGTCTTCGGCGAAGTGCACCAGTTTGAGACCAACTATTGGCGGCTCTGCATCGTTGCCTTCATCCCGATGTTCGTGGTGGCGGTGGCGAGTTACTATCTGGTCGAACGCCTAGGTTTGCGTATGCAAGGTTTGGTTCGGCGGGAGTCGCACGGGCCGACATCGTTTGAGTCAGCCGTTGAACGGCTCGCGGCAACGTGGCGGGCAGCGTCGTTTCGGTTGCAACTGGTGGTGATCGCGGCGGCAGGGCTGGCGTTACGAGTCATCTACGTGATCCTTGCGAAACGCGACCAGACACTCGATTCGCTGGACAATTTTCCAGGTGACCAGTTCTATTACTCTCGAGCTGCTGATGCGCTTTCCAAAGGCGACGGTTTCGTGTCTCCGTGGCACGACGTGTCGCTGGCACTTGGTCTTGTTGAAGTTGGATCGGAACCGGCTCACGCTGCCGATCATCCGCCTCTGACGGCCATTGTTGCCGCGCCCGCTTCTCTGCTTCCGGGTGGGCGAGGCGATCATCTCTTTGAGCAGCGCTTTATTATGTGTCTGGTCGGTGCGGCTACGATTGTGATGGTCGGCTTGCTCGGGAGGCAAGTCGCCGGCCGTGCCGTTGGTCTCATTGCAGCGGGGATCGCCGCGGTTTACCCCGCGTTCTGGATCAACGATGGTCTCGTCATGGCCGAGTCGCTGACCGTCTTGCTCATTGCGGGGACGCTATGGACCGGGTTGCGATACCGCACCTCGCCGTCAGGTCGTCTGGCAATACAACTGGGTGCGTGGATTGGTTTCGCTGCACTGGCTCGAGCCGAATCGTTGATGTTGGTGGTGCTGTTGATGGTGC
>JAKZTU010000351.1:0-11925 GCA_047516945.1 Acidimicrobiales bacterium | reverse complement strand
GCGAACCGGTCCAAACTGCGCGAAGATACAGACACAAAAAGTGCCTCCTGTTGTTGAGACGAACGTGACTATTGACATCACAATCGTCGCAGATCAGGAGGCCTTTCTGGTGGACGCGCCAACCCCACAAGCCTCACCGCGTCGGTGGATCCAGGCTTAGAGGTGGAGGCCGCACTCTGTTCTTGCGGTACCACTCCACCGCCCGCTTCGTGGGTGGGCACCTTGAAGCGGTTTTGTCGTGCAGATCGCGCAACCGATCGATGGGTAGCCCTGAACGATCAACGGGTTGGTGATGACATTGCGGGTCTGGACGTAACGCGTGACGTCCTCGTCGCTCCACTGAGCGAGCGGGCAGATCTTGGTCTTGTTGCGTCGATCAGTCGAAACCAGTTTGAGTTGGGCACGGGTTTCCGTTTCAGCTCGGCGCGCTCCCGTGAGCCACGCTCGGCGGTGTCTTAGCACCCCGTCCAGGAGTGAGGGCTTGACATCGCAACACTCTCCCGGACGGACGGAGTCCCGCATTTTCGTCGCAGGCGCGCTGATCACTTTGACGGTGATGTCGTAACGCTGTTCGACCATCGACAACGTGTCCCAGGTTTCACTGAAGTGGTATCCCGTGTCGAGAAAAACGATGTCAATAGCCGGCGACACCTGCATCGCGAGATCGATCAGAACCGCATCCTGCATCGACGACAGCAGACACAAGTCCTTCTCGAACTCCTGTTGTGCCCAGTGCAATGTCGAGAGAGCGCTGCTTGCGGCTAGGTCTGTATTGAGGGCCGCTTGATCCAAAACGATGCTCATTCAGAGCAGTGTAAGCTGAATCCAATAAATTATGATCGGATTAGTCATATTTTAGAAAATTGACCCACACCCAAACCCCTTCTGCTGTCCGCTAGGAGCTGTTGGCGATAGCTGTCAGACCCCCTGTCTAAGATGTGCCGCGCACACAGAGGTCAACCTAAGCTCACAAGTCGGGCGCAAAATCTGGCCTGCGGAACCCCGCAGAGAGGCGAAACCATGGAATCCACAGCGATTGAGAGCGGAGCAGAACGGGTGGCCCGTGAACGGGAGTTTCGTCGCCGCTGGTATGAGGCACATCGTGACCGCTTTATGGCGGATCAAGCGAGTCATGAGCAGGCCAATATTGAACTCGAGGGGTTTCAGGCGAGTGCTCCCGAAGCCCTAGGCTTGCTCGCCGATCTCCGTCGGACAGGTGACGTCGATGCCTTCATAAAGCAGATGCAGGTCTGGGCGGTGAAACCGGGGACTCTGTCTTTCAATTGGGGGGGTCAACATATGTTGAACTCGCTCCGCAAGCACAGCGACGAACCTCAACATCTCGCAACTCTGCTCGCTGAATCGTTGGCAGTCCCGGCGTCCGACGACGAGGCTTTCGCCAAGATCAGAGCAGTGGTCGACTACGTCGAGAGCATCCGCGTGGGCTCACATCCGGCGCCCGGGCGGGTGCCCTTCCTCCTGTCGTATTTCTGGGCCCTTGCGGATCGCGATCGTTGGCCGATCACCTGGTCGTCTGCTCAGCTCTACATTGAGTTTTCGACCGGGGAGAAACGGCCTTCTGACATGTCGGAGCGCTATCGGTGGTTCTTGAACCGGGTCCGTGAACTCTCAACAGACAACAACGAGTTCGAGACGACCACCTCGTGGTGGGACGGAACCGGGACCGAGGGGATGTTCCTTGACGAGGTGCTGATGGATCGAGCGGTGTTCGGCTTTGATCAACAGGTGCCGGTCGAGGAGCGCGAAACCAACGCGCGGGCGCTAGTGAGTATCGCGGACAATTGGGGATATTGGCTGGTTGACGAGGTCTCTGCTGCGCTCGGGCGCGAGCTGAAAGCCAGCAAACCCCCACTTGAATGGAAGAAGGGCAAACCCCGAGGGGTCCTTTGGGTGGACTGGTCGACCAAGGAGGCGCCAGGTCTGGGGATCCGCGTATGGGTAACGAATCGTGGTGCTGCGGTTGCCCTGCGACCAGGAACGATTCGCAAAGGCTGGCGCAAAGAGGTCGCGCCGCTCCTTAAGTCCGCCGACTATCCCGGTTGTCGCGTGCTCGGCGGCTCATCCTCGTTGATCGGCGAGGATGTCGGGCTTGGCGGAACCAACCGGGCGGAGTTCGTATATGGACGATGGTTCGAGCGAGAACAATTCAGTGAAGTCGACGGCGCGACGGTTGTCGAGGTGTCCGAACTCTTGAAGCCGCTGTTCGACGAGTTGTTGAACCTGGCTCTCGGGCCAAGCGGAGAGGCTCCCAGTTCAGATGATCCGCTGTCTCCCTTCATCGAGGAGTATCTTGCGGAGAGCGGTTATCCGACTCAAGAAGATGAGGATCACCACTCCGAGCGCCGAGAGTTCGCAGCCATGCTCGCTCCTGACGCGTCGGTCGACTTAGACAGCCTTCGCCGGATATGGAACACGGGTGCATACGGCGGCCCGGGTATTATGCCTCAGCTGAACCGCTCCTTTAATGACGCGAGCGCTGCGGAACTCCAAGGGATGCTTGACGCGATCCGCTACTTGTGTTGGGGGGAGGAACCGGATGCTCAGCGGATCGACCGCATGCTCGATGACGACGATCTCCGAATCCGCGGGCTCGGAGAATCGGTCATCATGAAACTCCTCGCGATCACGCATCCTAAGACCTACATCCCGGTTTTTCCATACGTCGGATATTGGGGGAAAGAAGCAACCATCAGAGCCCTCGAACTGGACGCGCCGACGGGCTCGACAGGGGAGATGCAGGTTGCTGCGAACCGGTCGATTCGGGATCGCCTTGAGCGGTTCTTCCCGGATGACCCTTGGGGAATGTCGAGGTTCATTGTCTGGTATCTCGAACGAGACTATGAACCGGAGATCGAGGATGACCGAGATGTCCTGGGCGAACTTGCCGATGATCTGCTCATTGATCCGACCTTTGTTAACAAGGTCGTCGATCTCCTGGAGACGAAACGGCAGGTGGTCTTCTACGGTCCGCCCGGTACGGGCAAGACGTATTTTGCGCTCAAGTTGGCGGAGGCTCTGGCTCCAGACAGCAACCGTCGCAGGTTGGTGCAGTTCCATCCGTCGAGTTCCTACGAGGACTTCTTCGAGGGTTACCGACCTGAAGAGGGCGAGGGTGGAGAGTTGGTCTATCGACTGAAGCCGGGCCCGCTGGCGCTCATGGCAGAGAAAGCGACTGAGGCTCCAGGTCGGAAGCACCTGATGATCATCGACGAGATCAACCGAGCGAATCTTCCAAAGGTTCTCGGAGAGCTGCTCTTCCTGCTCGAGTACCGCGACGAGAGCATGTCCACCCTCTACCGCCCCGAAGACGAGTTCGAGCTACCGGAGAACCTCTGGTTCATCGGAACCATGAACACGGCCGACCGCTCCATCGCGTTGGTCGACACCGCGCTGCGGCGCCGCTTCCATTTCGTTCAATTCTCACCCAACGAAGAACCGATCCAAGGGCTGCTTGATCGCTGGCTGGAAAAACATGGTGAGCCGGCCTGGGTGGGGGAGTTGGTCGCCCAGGTCAACGATGAACTCGAAGAGGAGTTGGGGGGATCACACCTGTGTTTGGGACCCAGTCACTTCATGAAACCGAACCTCGACGAGGAAGCGGTGCGGCGAATATGGGAGTACGACATCAAACCCTCCATAGAGGATCAGTTCTTCGGTGACCGCGAACAGATCGACAAGTTCCGCTTCGACAACGTCTACAAGCGTTATCGCGCAAGCTCCGACAGCGGCGAAGAAATCGAGGTGGAGGAGCCTGTCGCAACGGTCGACGGAGCCGATGCTGGTGGCGACGACGACGCTGCGGTCTAATGTCCGATCCGATTGAGTTGGTCGAATACGGGTCGACGACGGTTCGGCTCTCGGCCAGCGTCGCGCGCCGACTCAACACGGTCGGGCGCGGTGCAGTTGCTGTTGCATTGACCGACGAACCCGGCCTCTATTCGCTGACCGCTCAGAACATGGTGGGTACGCTCGTCGTCGACGATCTCCGAATCCTGATCCGTCCCAAGATTCGGCCCGAGAACCTGTTCCTTCTGCTCGAAGTAGGACTCCCACCCAAAGCGTGGCGACAGGAATCCTTCGACTACACCACGAGCGCAGACCTGTTGCCCTCGATCATCGCGTTTTTCGCCCGAACACTTGCGAACACGCTCGCTCGCGGCTTGCTGCGCTCGTATCGACCCGAAGAAGAACGGCTGATCGCGCTGCGCGGACGAATCGACGTGGCGTCCCAGTTCCGTCAGGCGGGCGCCCCATTGCCGGTGGCGTGCCGTTACGAGGAGTACACGCCCGACATTTTCGAGAACAGCTACGTGAAGGCAGCAGCCAGACTCGCCGTGCGTGTGCCGAGAGTCAAAGCCGAGGATCGTCGACTGCTGCTCGGACAGGTCGCCGCCCTTGAGGATGTGTCGGACGCCTCCGTTCGGGCTGAGGATCTGGACCGGTTGCTGTTCACCCGTCTCAACGCCCACTATGAACCGGCGCTACGCCTCGCTCGGCTTCTGTTGTCGAACCTGACCTTGCTCGACCAGAGCGGCGACCGATCAGCGTCTTCGTTCCTTGTCGATATGAACCGATTGTTCGAAGATTTCGTGACCCACCGACTTCGCCGTGAGCTACGGGGCCGACTCGAATTGCGCAGTCAGTTCGATACCCACTTGGGCGTGCGTAGCCAGGTACCGATTCGACCCGATCTGGTCTTCCGTAACCGAGGCAGAGAGGTGTATGTAGCCGACATCAAGTACAAACTGACCGCCGACGCACGAACTCGGACAAGCGACTATTACCAGCTCCTCGCGTACACGACTGCTCTCAATCTACCCGAAGGCCTCCTGATTTATTGCCTCGCCGAAGGTGGCCGTCCTGAACGCATGGTCACGGTCCGCCACGCCGACAAACGTCTCCATACCCTGGCCATCGACCTCACCGGTCCACCTGAAGGCGTAGACAGGGCCATCGAAGAGGCGGCCAGTTGGATCACAGACCGAGCGGCTTCTTTTTCCGGGACTAGCCAGCATGTTCCGGTCAAGAATCTCGCAACCTAGGACGGGGAGCGGCTATGACGCTCCCCGGGGATCGATGTCTTTGTTGAATCGACTGTACGGAGATTGGTGCCGCTGCGATTAGCGCTGGTTGAAGTAGTGGACGCTGAGGGCTGAGCCGATCATGCCGCCGGAGGTTGATAGGGCCAGGTCGCCGACGGTGTCTCCGTAGGTCAGCGAGAGTCCGCCTCCAGCACCGGTCTCAGCCACGATCCACTCGGCGATCTCCCAACCGACGATGGCCAGCGCGCCGATACCGGCTCCCAACAGCCAGGCGTCGGCTTTCGACATCTCGCTCGCAGAATCGACTCGACGGAATCGCCATGCGTGGAAGGCCGACACCAACAGCACCCAGTTCAGCGTGTGCAACACATCGTCGGTCACGGCGAAGGTGTCGTAGGAACCCACAAGATTGCCGAGCGTGTCAAGCAAGAACGGTAAAACGATGAGTGCGTCCGCTGTCGCAGGATAAGGCTTGAAGCGCCGCCGCCAAGCGATGGGAACCACCACGGTAGAAAGCATGAACAACGGGAAACGAAAACCCATGCCCTTGCCTTCGAGATGGTCCAGAGGAACTGTCAAGGCGACAACGAAAGCAAGCGCCAAAGCCACTTTCACGCCGATAGCCACACGAACCCCCCACGCGCCGCTGTCAAGGCGAGTTACTCCGCTGCTCATGAGTGTGACTCCCTTCCTGATCGCAGATCGCCTAAGCGAGTTTGGTGGCTATATCGCTAGCCGCCCGTAGTGCGGCGCCGTCGCTCATCGTGTTCCACGATCCGGGGTGGACGGGTTGATTCTCTGCTTCGGCGAGCAGATCAGTGAGCAACCTCACTCGGTCAACTCCGATCGGGGACCACAGGTACAACCCAAAAGCACCGGGGATTGGATTTATCTCGTTCAACAGGACCGTGCCGTCGCCGTCCCACAGGAAGTCCACGCGTGGTGCACCGCTGATCTGTAGTGCCCCGGCAAGTGTTTTGGCGGCATCCTCGATAGTTGCTTTGATCGCAGAGGGTAGATCGGCGGGCAGTTCACGAGGCGCAGACTCCATCCCTTCGGTACCTGAGAGATACTTGGTGGCGTAGTCGTAGACACCGTCGGCGAAAGGTCGTTCGATGGCCGACACCTGCAAAGCGGGGTAGGTGCGGACAGCGATATTCAGGTCGATCCAACCGTCGAGATATGGCTGCACCACGAGTCCCGAACGCGCCGCGGCGACCTGTGACAGAGTCTTGATCGTCGCAACATCGGTGACACCGACTTCGACGCCGATAGATGAGCCGCCGAACCTTGGCTTGACCGCCCACGGGGGAGCAAACGAAGCAGCGAAGTCGGCCCCCTGTTCGTATGGAACGCTTGGGATCGTGTCGATACCTACAGCATCGGCGATTGCTGTGGTTGCCAGCTTGTCCATTGAAACAGCACACGATCTGGCATTGGGCCCGGTAACACGAATCCCGGCGAGACGAAGCAATGAATCCAAGCTGCCGTCCTCGCCCGGACCCCCGTGGCAACAGTTCAAAACGATAGAAATGTCGAGAGGTCGGTTCCGCAGGCGTGCGCGTTCGGCGAATCCGCCTGGAATCGTGAAATCGATGGGAGTGAAACCCGCTCGGTCGGGCCCAGCAAAGTCCTTGGCCTCAGCATCAACGGGCACGCTCTCGAATCTCGCCTGTTTGGTCCAGTAGATGAGGCTCGTATCCGTACCGGCATCGCGCAACAGGCGCGCCGCTTGCAGGCCGGTCAGAATGCTGATGTCGTGCTCTGGTGACAGCCCCCCGAATACAACTGCGACCTTCAACTTGGCCTCCTAGGTCCTACGCATAGTGGTCGGGCAGATCGTTCTCCCAGAGAACACCGTCACCTGCGCTGAGATTGAGGCGAACCCACTCCCTCGCAGCGTCACGGTTCGAAACCTCGATCACGATACCGCCAACCAGAGCTGCACCACGGCGAAGGGCGCTGCGGTTGGTCCGCCCGACGATGACGAGTTCGCAGCCGGAATCGGCTACCAACCTGGCTAACTCGGCGTTCTCAAGGTCTTGGAGTGACCCCAGTTCGATCATCCCGGGCGTGACAACCACCGATCGGCCAACATCGCGGTGTGCCAATAGCGTGGCCAGCGCCTCTTTGGCACCAGCGGGGTTTGAGTTGAAGGTGTTGTCGATGATCGTGATGCCCGAATCCGTAACCGAAACGCTCGCCCGGTGCTCACCTGTTTCGAGATCCTCGATCAGCGCCGCTAGACGACCAGAGGGCACGCCGGTCTCCACCGCGAGGGCCGCGGCCACCGCAATATTTGATCTTTGCACCGAGGGGTGAAGCGAACTGAGTGCATAAGACTCAGCGAAGTAGTCGAGGTGTAAACCCGCCCCGGTTTCTTGAACCGACACGCGAACATCGGCGACGCTGTCTCGACTACCCGAGCAGCGGATCACCCGATGAGTGTCGGTAATCCGTTCAGCCACCTCGGCCAACTCCGGCGAGTCGACGTTGAGTACCACGGTCTTGGCGTGCTCGACTATCTCCATTTTCGCGGCGACGATCTTGTCGATAGACCCCATGCGTTCGAGGTGGACCGGCCCGATCGCGGTGATCGCTACGACCTCCGGTTTGATCCAGCGGCAGAGTCGCCGGATTTCGCCTTCGCCGTATGTGCCCATCTCGGCGATGAAGACTTCGGTAGAGGGACTCAGATGTTCATTGATCGCCCGCGACAATCCCGCTTGATTGTTCCACGACGCGGGTGAAGCAACGGCGGGGCGGACCGGACTGAGAAGTGCTGCCAGATGCTCTTTGGTTGACGTTTTCCCGTAGGAGCCGGTGATCGCGACCACAAGTGGACGTATTGCGCCGAGCCGCTCTTCGGCGCTGCGTTGGAAACGCTTTGCGAGTCGCGATTCCAAAGGAACGGCGACGGCTAAAGCGGCGTCGACCGCAACGAAACCGAACAGCGAGCAAATCGTCGCGGCCGACCAAGTGGTCGCAAAGACGCTGAGGAGCCACAATGCAGCACCCCAAATGAGCACAGCCAGACCAGCGGTGGTCTTCATGCGCCGTGTGAAACGCAGCTTGGAAGTCTTGCCGCGTAAAGGGAGCCCAATGGGAGTCACGGCCGCGATCACAACAACGGAAACGGTTGGCCAGATCCGCCCTGAGCCCGTTGTCGGGATTGTGACGGCCGTACCAGCCAGCCCACCCAGGGCCAGCCCCATGTTGGGCACCGGGGTGGTCTCAAGCCAGCGAAACAGCGTTGAGTTGACTGATCCCGGTAGGTAGTGCTCGCGTTGGGCAATACGCCACCACTTCGGCATCCAGACCAACGCAGAGGCCACAGCAAGCAGAACCGCAATCACCGGCGCACGAACCGATCAATCAGTTCAACAAAGAGTTCGGGATGTTCGAGGTGGATGTCATGGCCGCAATCCCGCTCTTGGAGAATCGACCCCTTGACGATCCGGTGGGCTCGTCTGGCGTCTTCGACCGGCGCGGCGGTGTCGCTTCGACCCCACACGAATGCTGTCGGACAACGAACCTCGGCCAGTTCGGTCTCATATGACTCGTTCACGACTTTGACGAATATTTCCCGCATGACACCTGTAGCAGCCAGATAGTCCGCAGAACCGTACCTTTTTCGGGCGGAGTCGAGACGGGCATCGCTTGCGAGCCTCAACTTGTTGAGCTTTCTGATCGTTCGATACGACAGGGGCGGTTTGCGGCTCGTGTGGTTCCGAAAAAGTGGCGTACCGGCAATGATCAGCCCGTTAACCGAATGCGGAGCGGTTGCCGCGATCTGCAGGGCAACCCGACCTCCGAAGGAGTGACCAACAAGGAGCACGCGGTCCGAGCCGGCCCATTCGGTGATCGCCTCTAGAACCACTGCTGCGTAACCGCTTGAGCCCATGGCCACGGGTGGTTGCACCGACGAGCCGAAACCGGGCAGATCAGGCGACATTCCGGGCCTCTGGCTCGCAACAGCGGCGAAATCGCGCCGTGTGCGACCCCAGCCGTGCAAGTAGACGATCGGAACATCTACAGGAGCAGAGGGAACCTCAGCGATGAGTCCCAGGGTCCCAAATGTTGCTACAGGCATCTCGCGGTCGCTCCCGTCACCCTGCGATTCTAGCTACGCGGGTGAGTTGGGTCGTGCAACGACTGCTTGCGCGTCAAGGTGCTGAAGCGGGCACACTAAAGCGGTGAGTGTGGATTGGGACGGCGTCGTTGCCGCTGGACTGTACGACCCGGCGTCAGCGGATGCCGAGAATCGTCGAGAACTGATCGAGTTGCTGGCGGACTACGGGGCCACGGTTCCCCAGATGGTTGCCGCCATTGAAGTCGGCGAGTTGTGGGAGTTGGCGATTGCTCTTGTCTATGGAGCATCGGCTGACATGTCGGCTGGTGATTTGGCTGAGCGGGCCGGCGTTGATCTAGGGGTGATCGAGCGCATCTATCGGGTGGCCGGGGTGCCGATTATCGATCCCGACGAACCCCGGTTCGGCGATCAGGATGTGGATCTGGTCCGCGGTCTGGGGAGTGTCGTCGGAGGCAAATTCTTCGAGCTTGACGAGTTGGGTGAGATCCTTCGGGTTTTTGGAGAGGCCGTGGGTCGCATCGCTGATGCCGCGGTGGCGATGTATCAGCAGGGAGCTCATCAGCGAATGATGGCTTCGGAGGCCGACGAATTGGAGTTGGCCAAGACCTCCATAGCCAGGGCGTCCGAGGCCATGCTCCTGCCTCATTTGCTGACCGCGTTGATGCGGCACCACATTTCCGAGGCGGCAGAGCGCCTTGCGGCTACCCAGGTCGAGGGAAGCCCGTCCGAGCGCGTGCTGGCAGTCGGATTTGTCGACATGGTCGGGTATTCCGCTCGTGCCTCTCAAGTGTCCATGGGGGAGTTGTTCGAATTGGTGTCGGGGTTCGAGAACCGCTCGCTGGACATCGTTGCGGCCGGTGGAGGACACACCGTCAAGCATCTCGGCGACGAGGTCATGTTCGTGGCCAATGATGCGGCCTCGGGCGCGACGATCGCTATGAATCTGATCGATGCCTTCAGCAGCGAGGGCGAAGTGGTCCCCCATGGAGGGGTCACCTTCGGTCCGGTAGTTAACCGCCGTGGTGACTACTACGGGCCTGTGGTGAACCTGGCGTCGCGGATCGCACGCCAATCCGTACCCGGCGAAGTCCTGGTCTCGCCCGACATGGCCGCTCAGCTTTCTGGTGCCGATGGGTTCGAGACCCGACCCGCCGGACGCCGGATGCTGCGTGGTTTCAGCGACCCGGTCGAAGTCCACACCCTCTCTCGCTGCTAGGAAGTCTTCAATCTGCTTGAGATAGAAATAGTCCGCCGGTATATTTGAGGGATGGGGATGAACACTACCCAAAGAGAGAGTTGGGAGTCACGGGGTTTCTTCATTGAGCGCGGTTTTTGCTCTGACTCCGTGGTCGACGAGATGATTGAGCGTGTTGTCGAGATTGTGAGGATGATCGACCAGGGAGCGCAACGGCCGGACCTGTGGCCAACCCCTGAGCGCAGGCTTGCGGATCAAGCGAAGCCCGAGGATCGACTGGCCAAGTTGTTCCGAGTAATGCGCACCGAAGAGGTGTTCCGCGCCGGCGCGACGGACCCTCGGTTACTCGCAATACTCGCTCAGATGATTGGCCCCGATATCGATTGTTTCTTGTCCCAGTTCATCTTCAAGCATCCGGGCGCGTTGGGCCAGCCCTGGCACCAGGATGACTTCTACTTCCGAATGACGCCGCTGCCACAGGTCGGCGTATGGATCGCATGCACACCCGCCACCCTTGAAAATGGACCGCTTTGGGTGGTGCCTGGTTCTCACACCGAGGTCATTCATGACGCGGTGCAAGATACCCGGCCCGATGCGGGTCTGGCTTATGTGGAGATCGTCGACGCTGATACCAGCAGCGAAGAGGTGGTCCTCATGGAACCCGGCGACACGCTTTTCTTCCACTCTCGCCTGCGCCACCGATCCACCGACAACAACTCCGACAACATGCGCGCCGCGATGGTGTACCACTTCGCGGTGCCCACCTCAGAAGGCCTGCGGGCGCCCAACCATGATTGGGTTGAGGTGTTGCGTGACGGTGAGGCAGCGTCGGCTCCTACCGAACCCCTGCCGATGGCCTGGTCCTAGTTTGGACTGACATCGGTGGTGGTGGTCACGATTGAGCGCCACTCATAGTTGGCGATGTCTCCACCAAGCGTGACTGTGACTTCGCGCATCTGCGGATCGAACGAGGATCCGCCCACCCGGAAAGTGAAGGTCCCCGGCTCGGTGATGAGGTCCATATTGAGGCCGTGAAAAGCCAGACGGCTCGGGTGAACCGTGAAGGTGACGGTCCGCGTCGCACCAGCAGCAACAAACAGGCGAGTGAAGCCGATCAGCTCGCGTAACGGCCTCGCCACCGAGGCGACATCGTCTGTGACATATAGCTGGACCACTTCGTCCCCGTCTCGATCACCGGTGTTGGTGATCGCCACCGACACCGTGGTTGGGGTAGTTGTCGAGCCGGCTACCACCTCGGGCTCGCCGTAGTCGAAGCCCGTGTAAGAAAGTCCGTGTCCGAACCAGTAGAGGGCCGCAACGTCGCGATCGACATAGTTGCCGTAGAACTCTGAGCGGTCACCACGATTGCGCATGTCGTGGTGCAGCGGCACCTGGCCAACGTGGCGGGGCATGCTGACCGGCAGGCGCCCAGCTGAGCTTCTATGTCAACTTGTGGGCAGGATTTGTTGTTTGAGGTCGTCTTGGAGGCATTTCCAGACGCGGTCTGAGATGCGCCGTTTGAGGGATCGGATGGCTTCTCGTTTGCTCTTTCCGCGGTCGAGGCAGCGTTGGTA
>JAKZTU010000350.1:0-3198 GCA_047516945.1 Acidimicrobiales bacterium | reverse complement strand
ACACGATGTGATCGTTCCTGATGTTTGCGATGCGGTTGACCCTGCTGCGGAACAATTGCTTGTTGATGGACGTTTTGGGGAAGCCACCGAGGTCACGATCCGGATCGGCAATCGCACAGGCGAACGCATGGTTGTTGTCAAAGGCAGCGACTTCGGGGTCTCGGTTCCTGAAGATGTTCTGGTGGTGACCACTGCGGAATTGCGTGGCGGTAAACGCGCCTGGATTCACGAGGAGGCCGCCGGCCGCCGCTGGCGTGTGTCGGCGCGGTCGTTCTTCCAGAACCGCCCAGCCGGAGTCGACGCTCTGGTCGATGAGGTAACCGGGATGGTTGACGACTTGGCCGATGATGGGGTCATGGTGGACGCCTATGCCGGAATTGGGATTTTCGCGGGCACGGTTGGAGCGGGTCGCAAGGTTCATGTGATCGAACGAACCAAGGATTGCACAGCCGACGCCCGGGTCAACCTGAATGGCAGTGATGCGCTGGTCATTACCGCTCCGGTCGAGAACTGGCGTCCGTCGCCGGCGGCGGTGGTTGTTGCTGATCCAGCTCAAGAAGGTCTGGGTGCTCGCGGCGTGCAGTCACTGCTTCGAGCCGAGCCCGATGTCTTCGTGTTGGTCAGTTGCGACCCGAGTTCTTTCGCTCGCGACGCAAAGCTGCTTGAAGACGCAGGCATGAGCCTCGACCGCTACACGGTGCTCGATATGTTCCCGGGAACGTCTCACGTAGAGACAGTCGCCGCTTTTGTTGCTTAGGACGAACTGGTGAGCGAGGTAGTAGCCGACAGGGCGAGTCCGCTTCGTGACGCGTTGATCGTTGCCGCGCTGTTGGTGTGTACAAATGGACCGGTCATGTATTTGGCCTGGCGGGTTTTGCATGGCGTTCCGCTTTGGGAAGACCCCGCGGTGCGCGGGGTCTTTGCGGTGATGGCCGCTGTGTCGGTGTTGGCGGTGCTGCTCGATTCTCAAAGAGTTTCTTCTAGGCGGCTTCGTTTGCCATCGGTTCTCGGCGGTGGGTCGGTGATCACATTTACTGCCGTAATCGTCGCTTCAAGTCTGTGGAGCGTGGACACATCGGTGACCCGAGCGAGGTCGGTCATCTACATCGGTTTGGCCGCTCTGGCATGGATCATCGCCGATTTGGACTTCGCCCGTTTTCGAAAAGTGTTGTTGCTGACGCTCGCTCCGGTGCTCGCTGCGAGTTTGGTAGCGGTGGTGGTATCGGACTCAATCGGACTGGACCACAACGGTGACTGGCGAGGTTTGTTTCTCTATCCCAACGAACTTGCCCCGCTGGCCGCGCTGGCACTGTTAGTGGGACTCCCGGCTCTGTTCCAGACTCGGGGTAGGGGCCGAATCTTGCCAGCCTTGTCGCTGGTCATGGGCGCACTGTTGTTGGTGGGAAGTGGAAGCTTCACCGCATGGGTGTCCTTGTTCGGTGCGGTGACTATCGCCTTGTTGGTGTGGTTCGCTTCGGCCGGTCGTGCCCGTTTCGGTCCTCGTGCAACTCAGGGAGCGGCGGCTGTGGCGTTGCTCGGGACAGTCGCCGCGGCGGGAGCAGTGGTAGCAACCTGGAGCGGTTCGACGCTGGCCTCGCGCCGCGCCATTTGGGGTTTTGTGTGGGACAGGATCGCGGAGCGTCCGCTGGTCGGGCATGGCTGGTTCAGCGTCTGGGACACCCCCGAGTTCATCAACACTGATGAATTGTCGGGCGTCAGCAGTGCTCACAACAGTTTCCTCGAGGTTTGGCTTGGTGGTGGGCTATTGGCGCTAGTCCCGTTTGCTGTGATCGTCGTGATAGCGCTTTGGGGGTCGGCTCAGGCCTTGTGGCGTGACCCGACCAAAGACTCGTGGACATTGTTCGCGCTTGTGTTGTTTCTCGTCATGGTGAACCTGATGTTGAGTTTCGTGCTCTGGTTCTCCTACAACTGGGTCTTGCTGATGAGCGCGGCTCTGCGATACACGAGACCCGCGCGTGATGCCCGTGGTGTTGTGGACGCGTCGCAGTCTTAGCGTTCAGCGCAGTTTGAGACGGCGGGCGATCGCACGGGCGATGCGAATTATGGGGCTGCGGCCCAACTCAACGTGGAGCGCTTGGTTTACCTCGTTGAGTTCGTTGACGACGCTATTGAGTTCTTTGTTTCTGGTTTCTAGGTCCGCCACCCGCTCGCTGAGTACCTCGGCATGACTCGTTAGCCCGAGGCTGAGATCGCGAACCCGCAGTATCTCAGCGCGAAGTTCGGCTGGATCGGTGCTGTCGATCGGGTCCGACCCTTCAGGAGTCACACGTTGTTGTGGCACCACGAAACCCTACGTCGAGTGATGGCTAATGCGTGGGCGATGGACGCGAGCTTTGAGGGTCGTGTCACGAGGGTCGCAGTGATCGCGGGGTTCGGCTGGTTCTAGATGGTCGGCGTTGAGGCGGAGATTCTCTGGGTCGTCGGGCCGTCTGTAGTCGGGGTGATACCACGGGTCGGTCACCTCGCCCCAGCGATCAATCCATCGATCCCATTCCCAATCAAAGATGCTGGCGATTCGACTGAAGGATTCGCGATGAATCAGCGTCGCTTCAGGTTCGACAATTACCCGGAACCCCGACCGACGGATTTTCAGGCACAAATCGACGTCGTTGAAGGAGAGCGGGAAGTGGGTGGACACTGCGCCGAGGGCCAAAAGCAATGATCGGCGCGACATGAAGCAAGCGCCGGTAACCGAGATCACGTCTCGAGCAACAGTTCCGCCGTACTGTTGAGAATCTTCGATTGACCAGCCCACAAACGGATGGAGGGGATGAGCATTGTCCATGATCATTCCGGCGTGCTGGATTGTGCCGTTGGGGTAGCGCAGCAATGCACCCACGCCGCCGATGGAGGGGTCGCCGAAATGGACGGCCATAGCGTCGATAGCACCTGGGTCTAACTCGGTGTCGTCGTTAAGGAGCAGAACAAGTTCGTTTCTGGCCGCGAGAATGCCCTGGTTGCAGGCGGCTGAAAAGTTGAACTCTCCGGGTGGGCGTCCTTCGAGTCGTATTGGCAACCCGGCGCTGGCGATTTGTTTTGGGTCGCCGTCGTATTCCTCGCCAACCAGCAGAATCACTTCGAGGTTTGAGTGCTGGGTGGCAGCGATGCGCTCCAAGCAACGCTCAACGGCAAGTTCATCTCCGAAACCCTCACCGAGAGCCTTGCCCGCAGTAGGGA
>JAKZTU010000349.1:0-2840 GCA_047516945.1 Acidimicrobiales bacterium | reverse complement strand
GAGCCGAACACATGGTTCAAGAGCCGCGATGTGCCTGTCCGTTCGGAAATCGCGGGACCGGTCTTGTCACGGTTGCACACAGACCGCAGCTCAGGAGTGTGGAAAATCGCACGCGGCCTCTACTGGCGCGGTTTCCCCGAAGGGCACTCACGCTTCGGGGTCCCACCGAGTTGCCGGTTCAGCGCGCTCATCCACGCAGGCCCCGGTGCGGGCTTCTACGGCTGGTCGGCGCTCAACAATCTGGACTGGACGCTTCAAAGCCCACCGAAATGCCATGTGAGCGTTGTCGGCAGACCCCCCCGGCCCATACATCCGACCATTGTCTACCACTCGAACTCCAACAAGCGACGCGAGTCGCTGGGATGGACAGAAGTCACTGTCTTAGAAGCGGTTGGCTGGTTCCAATATGGCGGTGAACCATGGTCTGAGTGCCTCGAAACGCTTGTCGAACGAGCATCGGCCGCTGAGTCTGCCGGCACGAGCATTCTCAGGCCGTCGACGCTGTTGTGGGCGTCTGAGACCGAGAAAGGCGCAAGCGTGGAAGCCCGTCATCGGATCGAAGTGATCGCCGACGCTCTACTAGAGGCGGTTCCGAGCAGATGAGCGACCGGCTGCGCGACTCGACGAACCCGGTCGACGGTAAACCATGCCGCGACAAGGCCGACGGAGGTCCTTTCAACGAACACCGGCGGCGCGCAGTTGCGACTCAACCGATGCAAGTCGCCGACATCGGCGACTTGCATGCCCCCACAGATGCTCTGCCAGGGGTCGTGAACGGGGCACCTGGCATGGCAGGGCACCCAACGGCGTTTGCTGATCTGTTGAACACCGCACGGGCAGCCACAGGGATCGACGACATAAACCTGGTTCGCGACTATTGGCTGACCTTCTGCCTGCACGGCATCGTCTCTGCTGGCGGCCCTGACGGGCTGATCATCAAAGGGCAAGGACGGCGGGCGGCTCCGCTGGCCAAGACCGCGTTCGCTGGTGGGACATCTTTGGTGTCGGCATGGGACATCACTCGGTGCTACTCAGAGGACCTGGACTTGCTCGCCCTCATTTTGGATCCCTCGGAATCCACCAGCGCCTTTAAAAGACCGCTCAGCGCCGTGACCAGATGGGCTGCTGAGGCCATCAGGTTGGAAACCGCAGCCATCACGGTAAAGCAGATGAGCAACGTCGGGCACCGGCGCACTTTCCTCGACATGGGAGGAAACCCGCAGTTCCTCAAGCTCGAAACCACCGTCGAAGCCGACGGCGAAGGGTTTTGTGAGCGGCGCGAGGTTATGTCCTTGATGGGCCGTTTCGCCACGCCGGAGCAGCTGAAAGAACATACCGAGCTTGGCGGTTTCGAAATGTTGTGCGTTACTCCTGCCTACACCGCAGCCAACAAGCTCGACGCCTTGCACCGGCGGGCAGAGACAGGCGATCTCCGAGGACTGACCATCAGGGGCCGCGACCTCTACGACCTCGCAGCAATCGCTAGTTCCGAGCACGGCGACGCAGCACGGGCAGCTATCCCTCAGTTGTCCGGACGCGCCGCACAATCATCAGGGTCACGCGAGACAATTCCCCGACCTGCCCTCGGATACGCCAACAGCATCATGTTCAAATCAGGCTCGGAGACGCAAGCAGCGCTGCGAGACGGATACGAGCAGACCGCCCAACTGGTGTGGGACGATTTCTTCCCATTCGGCCAAGCGCTTGAACTAGCAGCCAGCCTGGACAGCCACTAGACCGTTCAGCTTTTAACGAAGCGACCGACCTTGTGCATGGTGAAAAGGTGCAGCTCGGTGGTGTCCGGGGAAATCCCCCGTTGGGGCGGATACCTCGCAGTTGGAGTTGTTGTGTCAAACTCGCTAGTGCCAACAAGGAGACAGCGATGAGCGCAGAATCACCGGCTACCGACGTGTTGACCGTAAGCGAAGACGGGCCGGTGCGAATCGTTCGCTTGAACCGCCCTGGGGCACTCAACGCGATCGACCAGGTGCTTCACACGGCCCTGACCGATATATGGCAACAACTTGATAGTGACCGCGAAGCTCGCGCCGTAGTGATCACCGGAGAAGGCCGGGCTTTCACCGCGGGCGGCGACATGGGTCTGTTGCAGTTGATGTCTGAGGATCTTGAAACGCGTGATCGGGTTCTAGGTGAGAGTGAGCGCATTATGCACGACATGATCGGTTTCCGCCTCCCTCTAGTCGCCGCTGTCAACGGCCCCGCTGTGGGTCTGGGCTGCAGCTTGGCCATGCTCAGCGACACGGTGTTCATGGAGGAGAGCGCCTACCTCGCTGACCCCCACGTTCCGGTCGGCCTGGTCGCAGGGGACGGCGGTGCTATCACCTGGCCCCTCGCCATGAGCTTGCTATCAGCCAAGGAATACATCCTCACCGGTGATCGCATCCCCGCATCAGAAGCTCATCGGCTTGGTTTAGCCAACCATGTCGTTCCCGATGGTGAGGGACTCTCGTCCGCGCTGGCCTTCGCGCAGCGTCTGGCAAAGCTCCCTCCCCAAGCCGTGCAAGACACCAAGAAAGCGCTCAATGTCCATCTGCAGCGGGCTGCGGTTGGTCTCATCGAGTTGTGTGCGAGTGCTGAGCACCGGTCTTTCGACACCCCCGAGTTGAAGGCCAACGTCGCCCGCTTCATGAAGAAGTAGGTTTAACCACACAAGTTGCCGGTCCGCGAACCGTGTTGGTTTGCACATAGGTGACCTCATCAGGATCAACCTCGAAGTCCGGGAAGCGAACGAGCATTTCTTGAAGACCGACCTTGCCCTCAAGTCGCGCAAGCGCTGCGCCTAAGCAGTAATGCGCCCCGTAGCCGAGACTCAGGTGACG
>JAKZTU010000348.1:0-4517 GCA_047516945.1 Acidimicrobiales bacterium | reverse complement strand
GCAAAAAACGCCACATCAGTCCAACCAAGCTTGGCCCGAACCTCAAGACCGTTGCGGTCAATAAGCGCCTGTAACAACGGGTCTTCAAGTCCCGGACGAGCCGCGGGCGAGCAATCAACAACTTCGATGTTGTCGGAATCGGTAAGCACAGGCGACATCAACTCGCGAACAACAGCCTCTGCAGTCTCGGGATCGCGGTCCGGCGCAAAGCGATAATTGACCCGCAACATCGCCCGATCCGGCACGACGTTGCCAGCCACACCGCCCTCGACAAACACCGCTTGTAACGATTCGCGGTATTCACAACCCTCCACCACCGGACGACGGCCTTCGAAATTGCTGACAACGTCAAGTATCTCGCCTAAACGATGGATGGCGTTGCGGCCCATCCACGGGCGCGCGGTATGAGCACGAGCACCGCCAAGAGTGACCTCAAAACGCATTGTTCCCTGACAACCCGCCTCAATAGCACCCAGTGTCGGTTCACCCAACAAAGCGACATCGCCTTGTAGAAGTTCGGGACACGCAGCATCGATCTCGCGAAGGCCACTGTGCTCAATCGCCACCTCTTCACGGGCGTAAAACACATACGTCACGTCAACCAGCGGTTCAGTGACCGTGCGTGCGAGTTCGAGCATCGTGGCGATGCCGCCCTTCATGTCGGTCGTACCGACCCCGTACATGCGATCACCTTCGATGCGAGTTCTGGCATTTCCGTTCGGGGGCACCGTGTCGGTGTGGCCACCCAACACGAGCCGCCGATTGCGCCCCAATTGGGTGCGAGCAACCAGATTGTCACCTATTCGGTCGACGCTGAGATGAGCCTGACGACGCAGGTCCGACTCAAGCAAGTCGACAAGTTCACGCTCGTTGTGGCTAACCGATGCAACATTGACGAGCGCGGCCGTCAACAAAAATAGATCTCCCGTAGGTAGTTCCCCCGAGGGCAATTCCGTGCCATCGGTCAAGTGGATGCTCCATGGTCACGCAGGATGTCGTTGAGAGCGGACTTGTCGTGGCGTTCACCTTCGGTGAGCCGTTTGATCACCAGAACAGCAGGCAATCCGAACCTGCCACCCGGGAAATCCCGCGGTCGTGTGCCCGCAACCGCCACGCACCACGACGGGATTTCTCCTCGGCTGATCTCTTGGCCCGTTTCAACATCAATCACCGGAATGGAACCCGTGAGAATTGCGCCCGCTCCGAGCACCGTTCCCTCACCCACTCGCGCGCCCTCAGCGACTATGCAACGGCTTCCGATGTAACACTCGTCCTCGACAATCACTGGCGCTGCCTGCGCTGGTTCAAGGACACCGCCGATTCCGACCCCACCCGAGAGGTGAACGTTCTTGCCGATCTGAGCGCAGGATCCGACCGTGGCCCAAGTGTCGACCATCGTGTTCTCCGCGACGTAAGCGCCGATGTTGATATAACTCGGCATCATCACCACTCCCGGTGCCTGGTAGCTGCCCCAACGAGCCTGCGCTCCCGGCACAACCCGCACGCCACGGGCCATGAAATCCCTCTTGAGCGGGATCTTGTCGGCGTACTCGAACGGCGCGTTTTCGATCGTCTCCATCCTCGAGATGCGAAACAACAACAACACCGCGAACTTGCACCATTGGTTCACTGTCACGCTGCCGTCGGCGTTGACTTGCGCAACCCGGGCAGTGCCGGCATCAAGTTCACTGATGGCTTCGTGGACAGTCGCGGTGACCTCAGGATCGTCAATATCCAGAGACGCGCTATCAGCCCAGAGGGCTTCGATTCGTGACTGCAAATCAGACATGATCCGCACCTTACCCGTCTTGTGTTGCGGCATCACCGGCTCGGCTCAGCGCCAATTCAAGAGCCGCTGTGGGCTGCACGACCGCGATGCGGACAAACCCTGTCGATTCAGGGCCGTAAAACTCTCCGGGGCTAACTATTACGCCGCAGCGCTCGGCAAGCGTGTGGGCCAGACCCCAGGCATCGGCGTCGGGTGCCTTGACCCAAAGGTAGAAGCTGCCTTTGGGAAGATCGGCGGAGATCCCGAGTGCGCCCACAATTTTTTGCGCTAGTTCCAAGCGGTGCCGGTAGAGGTCGCGCTGCGCGATCACGTGCGTCTGATCGCGCAGCGCAACCACGGCGGCGTTTTGCACCGGGCCCGGAACCATGCAACCTGCGTGCTTGCGCACCTCACTCAAGTAGTCCACAACAGCCCGGTCACCAGCATAAAAACCAGCCCGAATGCCCGCCAGATTCGATCGCTTCGACAGCGAATGGACACTCAGCACACCGTCAACCCCGTCGGCCAGGATCGTACGAGGCGGACCATCCCAAGTGAACTCCAGATAGCACTCGTCGCTAATCACCAGCACATCGTTGGTGCGGCCCCAGCTAGCAGCCGCGGATAGATCGTCGAGGCCACCTGCAGGGTTCCCAGGCGTGTTGACCCAGAGGCAAAGCGCTCGCTCGACATCGGCGGGATCGACCTCACTCAGATCAATGCGCCATTGATCGTCGACTGGCACTGGTACCGCCCTACAGCCCGCCAGCACGGCCCCCATCGCATAAGACGGATAAGAAACTGCCGGATACAGCACTGTGTCGCGAGACGGATCGCGCAGACGCAGGTAGTGCGGCGTCGAGACCACGAACTCTTTGGTGCCGATGCAGGCGGCTATCTCGGTGCCTGGATCAACCGTCACGCCCACCGATCTTTGCAACCAGTCCACTGCAGCGGTGCGGTAAGCCAGCGTGCCAACCGACAGCGGATATTCCCGCTCTGCGTTCGACGATATCATCGCCTCCACTACCGCCGACGGTGCTGCGTCCATCGGGGTGCCGATCGAACAGTCAAGCACCGCTCCGAATCGTTGCCTTGCTATCTCTCGCAGGTCGTTGAGACGGTCATACGGATAGGGCGGAGGAACGAATCCGCTCATGACGCCGCCCCGTGGGTTGCCTGCGGTGGTGCTGTTGGCGGTGACTCGGACGTCTGTGTGACCAGAGGTTGGGTGACGACGAACTGTCGCAGAGCGCCAACCGATGCCGGCTCTAGGCGTGCGTGCAAGCGCATACCGTCTTCCTCTGACGTTTGACTAATCACATGCCCTTCGCGGTGAACCGCCGCCAATACGTCACCGCGGTCCCACGGCACCAGCAACTCCACGAACTCGGTCATGTAGCGAAGCCGATCGCCGATGGCCTCGAGCAGTGCGTCTATGTTGTCACCACGTTGGGCTGACACTGCTTTCGACCCCTCATGTGTCCGAGCGAGGCGGACCGCCTCGTCACCCTTGTCGGACTTGTTGAACACCAAGAGTTCAGGCACATCACCGGCGCCGATCTTACTGAGAACCTCACGCACCGCGGAGATGGACCCAAGCGGATCTGGTCCGGCACCGTCAACAACGTGGACCAGCAGGTCGGCGTCGCGAACCACGTCAAGCGTGGTCTTGAAGGCAGTCACCAGCTGATGGGGCAACTTCTTGACAAAACCGACCGTGTCAGTTGCGAACACGGTCTCTCCGCCCGGCAGGGCGAGGCGACGGGTGGTGGCGTCAAGGGTTGCAAACAGTCGGTCTTCCACCAGCACATCGGCTTCGGTGATGCGATTCAATAGCGACGACTTGCCGGCATTGGTGTAACCGACGAGCGCCACAGCCCGATTC
Organism: Acidimicrobiales bacterium; assembly: GCA_047516945.1. Lineage (GTDB taxonomy): Bacteria > Actinomycetota > Acidimicrobiia > Acidimicrobiales > Aldehydirespiratoraceae > VXYK01. Next base: position 861 of record JAKZTU010000348.1, on the reverse strand, counting down.
CTGGTCCGACTCCTAGCCTTGGCCTGAGTGACCCGATGGGCTTGAACCTTACGGAGATCAGCCTCAAGTTTGTGAACCCGGCGAAGGAGGCGGCGTCGATCCACTTCAAGTTGGGTTTCTCCAGGTCCCCGGGTGCCGATCCCACCGGCTTGCTGCGAGTAATGACCAGCGAGGCTCCGTAGTCGCGGCAAACGATAACGAAGCTGCGCCAACTCGACCTGCGCCTTGCCCTCCAGGGTGCTGGCGTTCTGGGCAAAAATATCGAGAATGACCGCGGTGCGGTCAAGGGCGGTACAACCAAGAATCTTCTCAAGATTGAACTGCTGTGCCGGGGAGAGTTCATCATCGAAGACAACCGTGTCGCAGTCGACTTCATGGACGATTGATTTGATCTCCTTCACTTTGCCCGACCCAACGAAAGTCGCGGGGTCGGGAGCGGTACGACGTTGCAGCACCCGTTCAACAGCGTCCGCACCGGCAGAATCGACGAGCAGTGCAAGTTCGTCTAGCGAAGCGTTGACCGAATCCGCTGTGTCGTTTTCTCTCACCATTCCCACAATCACGATGCGCTCGCGAAACGTCCGTTCGATCAGGCCGTCGGACACTCCTCCGAACTCTCCGAAACCGCCTCGATGCGTCGCTTCTTCGGATAACAGGTCTGCGTCCGGGTCGGAAGACTCAAGATTCATTTCCGTGAAGAACTCGGCGTTTTCTTCGCGAGCCTTGTCGTTGAGACCGTCTCGGGTGGGTTCATGGTCCTCAGGCATCAAACACCTCTATGTCGGCGACATGGGTGGCCGGTCCGGTAAGTGTCAACGGGCCGCTCAGGTCGACGACAGCATCACCGCCCGGCATGTGCAC
>JAKZTU010000347.1:0-9241 GCA_047516945.1 Acidimicrobiales bacterium | reverse complement strand
GTTATCTGTTGAACTGCTGTGGACCGGTCCTGTTGGTGTTGGTGACTGTCGTGTCGGTGACATACCTCGTTTTCGACGCGGACCCCTCGCCTCTGCCCTACTTGCCGGTGCTGAATCCGCTTGGTTTGTTGGCCGGTCTCCTGGTGGCGGTCGCGTTGATCTGGAAGAGGCTGGCCGCTGGTTTTGAGGATCACGTTATTGCACCATTGCTAGCCGCATAATGGGTGCCTGCGTTGGCCGTAGTGGGCGTAGTCGCGGTCACGATGGAAGCGGCGCGCAGCATCCACCATTGGCAAGACGTTCCTTGGGACTTCGAATCGTTGGTGGCCTCTAAAACACTGCAAGCTTCCCTGTCGGTGATCTGGGCTGTGATCGGTCTGGCGGGAATGGTCGCTGGTGTGCGCTTGAGTGACCGGCGGGTGTGGTTGGCGGGCGCGTCCATTATGGCCATGGTGGTCATCAAACTGTTCCTCGTGGACCTCAGCAGTCTCGCTACCGTCAGCCGAGTGGTGTCATTCCTGGGCGTCGGTGTTCTGCTGCTGATTGTGGGATATCTCGCCCCGGTACCTCCCGAGACAACCGAGGAGACAACCCAGGAGACTCCAAAAGAGTGACGAGCTCAGGGGTTGGGGAGGTGGTACATCTCAGCCGCGGGTTTGAGGGGCCGGGCGTACCAGAGCGGGCGGCGCAGACCACCCGGGCCGGGCGCTGGGCGGGTCATTGAGAGCCACTCCCGGTAGGCCTCGCGGCTCTTGGCCGTGTCGACCACCACATCGCCGTACTGGTCGCCTGCTTCGGCGGGGGTGACCCGGACTCGCTGGTGCCAACACTGCATCCCGGAGATCGGATCTGGTTGCACCGAGAAAGTCAGGTTCTGGTGCACGCCGGTGTCCTTCCACCAGATGCGCTGACTGTCGGGATCCTCGGAATCGAAACGGCGGATCCCGTCGGTACGGGTCAACTTCCACGACTGGCCACCGTCACTGTTGTCGATACGGTCGATCTCTGCTTTGCCCGTTCCCCACGAACGAGCCTTGTCCTCTTCGACACGCCAGCGACCCATGTGATGCGAGGCTGCTACCACACCAGGTCGGATTCCTTCAGTGCGCCAGGCTTGAATGACGAAATGCCCGATACGGGTGGAGATGCGCACCAATGCGTTCTCTTCGATTCCGAGTTTCTCGGCATCGCTCGGGTGAATCCACAAAGGATGTCGATGGCTGATCTCATTGAGCCACTTGGAGTTCGCTGATCGGGTATGAATCAATGTCGGTATCCGAAAGGTCGGCAGAAGAATCCGCTCGTTGCCTTCGAGGTCGAGGTCCTGATGGTGGACATGGGACTTGATCCAGGTGGGAGCGGCGTATTCGCGCCAACCCCAATCTGCCAGCGTCGTCGAGAAGAGTTCCAGCTTCTTTGACGGCGTGGGAAAGCCTTCTTTGACTTCGCCGTCTACTTCGACAGCCGGTGATCCCTCGCCTAGGTCTGCCAGCGTGATCTCGCTGAGATGGTCTGGGTTGCCGTCCCAGGTACCTATGGTCCCTGGCTTGCGAAACACCTGGTCATCGCCCTTGATGCAATCCGCTATGCCCTCTGCGCTGACGATCCGCTCATAGGGCGTCACCATGTCACCCGGCACCGCGAAAGCACCGACGTCGCGCATGTATTCGAGCGGCGACTTGCCAGCCTCAGCAGCAGCTTCGGGTAGCCCGGGCACCGACTCGGCGAACATGGTTCCGTAGTACTCGTCAACCGATATCGGCGTGCCAGGGTTGGTGTCGGACTCGAACCACTGCCGGATTCCTCGGGTTCCGTCAGGGTCGATGTGCCAGGAGAGGTCGATCCAGAACTCATTCTCCTCTGACACTTCACCGGGGTTGAACTCGTGGCTGCGAACCTTCGGCCCCAACGACTCACCGCGGATCTCCGCGTAACGACGCATGACTGGTTGGCGAAAGCCGATCCAGCGACCGTTGTGGGTCTCGAAACTGGCCACATCGTGCCGTTCGGTGCCTACACCCATGGGCAGCACATAATCGGCATACCAAGCGGTTTCGGACCATGTAGGAGTGAGCGCCACATGGCAGCGCACCTTTGACTCGTCGGTCAGGGCCTCAAGCCAACTGAACCCGTCCGGATTGGTCCAGATCGGGTTGTAGACACGGCTGAAGTAGACGTCGAGGGTTCCGCGGCCCTCGTTGAGGAAGTGAGGCAGCAGGATCGACATCTCGTGATGCGACAACGGGTATTCCCGGGGCCACGACAATTCGTTCCACTGATGCAGCGGCGGCGCGCCCTTGGGCTGTGTTGGTTCGAACTTGTTCCAACCGTTGCCGCTCGTTCCTCCGACCGTGGCCACTGAACCGGTCAAGACGTTGAGGAAGAACAGGCAACGTGCAGTTTGCCAACCGCCGAGGTTGCCTGCGGCTGCGGCTCGCCAGTTGTGCGAGGCGAGCTTGGTCGGGTGCGCACCGATGATCTGCGCGATCTCACGCAGTTGCTCTGCGTCAACACCACAGATCTCTTCTGCTGCTTGTGGGGTGTATTCGCGATATGCGTCCAGCAAGGCGACTTCGAGCGAATCGAACTCCAGTTGCAGATCCGGGCGGGTCTCGCGCAGGTAGGTCTCCCAGTTGACCCAACGACGCACGAACTCACGCTCCCAGGTGCCGTTCTCGATCAACAGACGGGCGATCGCCAACAACAAGAAAGGTTCCGTACCAGGCCAGGCAGCCAACCAGTAGTCGGCTTTGGCACCGGTGTTCGAGAGCCTCGGGTCGACACAGATTACCGTCGCGCCCTTTGTCTGAGCCTCGATAATCCGTTGGGCATGAGGGTTGAAATAGTGACCGGATTCGAGGTGCGACGAGATCAAGAAGATCACTTCCGCGTTGGCGAAGTCTGATGACGGACGGTCGTGGCCCATCCACGACTGGTATCCGATACGGGCATTGGAAGAACAGACGTTGGTATGGCTGTTGTGCCCGTCTACACCCCATGCCTTGAGAACACGATCTGTATATCCGTCCTCACCGGGACGCCCCACGTGATACATCACGTTGTTGTGACGGTTCTCGTCGAGCGCGGTAGCGATGCGTGCCCCGATGTCACTGAGCGCTTCATCCCAGGACACCCGCTCCCATTGCCCTGACCCCCGCGCTCCAACCCGACGCATCGGGTGAAGAATCCGTTCGGTGTCGTTGACCTGATTGAGAGTTGCGGGGCCTTTGGCACAATTGCGGCCCCGACTGGCCGGATGGAGAGGATTACCCTCGATCTTGTCTATCTGGTTGGTCTCGTGGTTGACATAGGCGAGCAGACCACAGGCCGCTTCACAATTGAAACAAGTCGTGGGTATGAGGCTGTGGTGGCGTTCTACGCGTTTCGGCCAAGCTTTGGCGTCCAATGAGGCGTGATCGTGCCACTCGTCGTGGGGTGGGTATTGCTTCAGGTCGGTCATGGCACAGTGGGTTCTTCTTGGCGGATTCTTCTAGGAGAGCGGCACAGACTGGCCGGCGCGAACAAAGGAGTCTTCATAGGCCCACATCCCGGCGATGGCGGCGACACCTGCGGCGGCCACCAGCGATGAACCGGAGCCGGTGGCCAAAGCGAGAATCAACACGCATCCAGGCACGAAGAGGCCCACCAACACTCCGAACCAGAAGCGGTCACGGTAGGTGCCCTTGACCATCTGGTGAACAGCGGCCTCGACATGGGGAGTCCCCTTGGAGGTCGCCTCCAGCGTGATCAGAGCCGCAGTGACACATACTCCGGCGAGGAAAGCCCAGCGAATCGCATCGATTTCGGGGACCTCCACGAACAGGTCGACGATCGAATAGCCAGCACCCCCCGCGGTCACCGCTTGTGCCAACAGGGTCGGCAACAACAGTGGCGTCTGCCAGAGATCCCGTCCTTCGCACTGTCCGAACAACAAAGCGGTGTATCCAGCAGTAGCCGCGGCGCAGAGCACGACCGGGACCGAAAGCACTTTGAGGATGTCGGGGGCCTCGGCAATTCCCGCTACCCACCAGACCGCAGTCACCGCCGCGAACGCAGCCAGCACATAGGCGCCTTTCACCAGCCAGGAATCCCAGCTTCCTTTGGTGATCAGGTAATGGAAGCGGCCTGGTTGTTTCAGGTCCGCGATGAGCAGCACCCCGGTGACAGCCAGAAAGAATCCCGCAATCATCGGCGGTACGACACCCACCGCCGCGGTTTCGGCGCTATGCCCCAGCAGCACCAACAACGTGGCCAGCGCCATCACACCCGCGGCGATCGCCTTGGTGACCAAGTAAGCCGAAACCTTGGTGGTCCAGGCCATTTGGTGCGATGTGGTGTAGGTGGTCCGGGCCACAACGCCGCTGCTGTCGGGGGGCACACTCGGGTGGTTCGGGGTGGTGTCGGCCCAGATCATTCCGTCGTTGGCAATCGCGGTGCGCAGCGGATCGAGTGAGGCCTGATCCGCTCCTAGGTAATAGACCTTGGGGTTGGTGCGCTGCTCTGGAGCGCGCACTGCCACGTCTTGGCGAGCAATGATCTTGGTTGTTGGATCCAAAGGATCGTCTAAGTCAGCGACTTTGATGGCGTGCGTTGGACAGACGACCACGCAGGACGGTTCGAGTCCCTCTTCGATGCGGTGGTTGCAGAAGTTGCATTTGTGTGCGGTGTTGGTGGCGGGGTTGATGTAGAGGGCGTCGTAAGGGCAGGCGTTCATGCATCCCTTGCAACCGATGCAGTTGTCGTCGTTGAAGTCGACGACGCCATTGTCGGCACGAAACAGTGCATTGGTGGGACAGATCGAGATGCAAGGCGCATCATCGCACTGGTTGCAACGCATCACCGAGAAATGACGGTCGACGTTTGGGAAGGAACCGGTCTCTATGTATTTCACCCAGGTGCGGTTGACCCCGAGGGGAACGTCGTGCTCGCTCTTGCAAGCCACCGTGCAGGCGTGGCAGCCGATGCATGAGTCGCTGTCCAATAGGAATCCGAGCCTGGTCACATGCTTCTTTCAAGGGGTCCGAAGATTAACGTTAGACACTCTAACTGTACACGAAGGCTAGCTTTGCGTTAGGTCGGGAAGTTCACATCAACGGTGACCGATTCCCATTGGTCGATTGAGGCGTTCATGTCTCGTAGTTTTTCGCGGGTTGCTTGCAAGACATCCTGCCCAAGCAGCAGACGAAGCGGCGGGTCGCTGAGTGCTGCCACCATCACCACGGCCTCAGCGACCTTGCGGGGATCACCGGGAAGATGGTCTGCAAAGGCTTTGATCAGTTCCTTGCGCGCCCCGACATTGTCGGCGTAGTCCTCTATCGGCGTCGCCGTTTCCCGCATGGAGCGTGAACCCCAGTCGGTGCGAAATGCGCCCGGTTCGACAGCGGTCACCTTGATTCCGAGGGGGCCGACTTCCTTGGCTAGAGCCTCAGTGAGCGCTTCGAGGGCAAACTTGGTTGAGCTGTAGTAGGCGTTTGGAGGGTTGGCCACGAGACCTGTCATTGAGGAGATGTTGATGACATGCCCGCTGCGCTGTTCGCGCATTATTGGCAGCACTGCTTTCAAGGTGTCGACGACTCCGAAGTAGTTGGTGTCGAAGAGTCGCCGAACCTCGTGATCTTCGCCTTCCTCGACAGCGGACATGTAGCCGTAACCGGCGTTGTTCACCAACACGTCGATCCCCCCGTAAGCGTCGGTGGTCATCTTTACCGCGGCGGCGATCTGTTGCTGGTCCGTGACGTCAAGAGTCAATGCGATAGCCCGTTCGTTTGCGGCTGCGATATCGGCAATCGTCTCGGGTCGACGCGCGGTCACAGCAACTTGGTGTCCTGCGGCCAACGCGGCAAGTGCTATCTCCCGGCCGATGCCGGTGGAACATCCGGTAATGAGCCATCGAAACATCGTTACGGCGCTACTTCGGGCAGGCGGCGCAGGTAACCCGCTCGCCGAGTGGCTAGCTGCTCGGCTCGCCCCTCAGCATCAACGAAGACCGTTCCCTCGGGTAGCACAGAATCGAGCTGGTCTAGCTTCACTACCTCTCCCGACGCGGCGAGATCTTCGCGGGGACCGCTCTCGGGGAACTCTGCCATGCGCAGGGTGAGTATGCCTTCGTCGAGACCGCAGGTGTTGACCCAGTTATGGACCCCTGGGTCGGTTTCGCTCAAGACGTAGGTGTAGGTACCGTCGGGGTTGGGCACGGACTGGGCTTTGTTAAGGCTGGCTGTACGGTCAACGATGTCCATGGTGGTGCCCCAGATGTTGGAAAGCGGGACGGTGAAGTACTCCGCTCCCCCGTCACTCACCGTGACGACGAACGCCTCGTCATCTGACAACTCGAAACGTCCACCTACGTAAACCTGGTTGCGTAGGGCTCCGGTGTGATCCGCTGACCACGCCAGCGAGAAGTGATTGGCTGGCATGCGGTACGTGCCGCCGCTCATGCGACGCGTGAAGTCGGCGAAGTGGAGCATGAAGTCGGCAGTCAACTGGGCCTGCTCGTCAATTGTCCGCGGCGCTGTCGCCGGTTTGCTGCCCAGCCGCTCAATGGTGAAATGGTTGGGGTCGTCAAGAGCCCAGTCTGCCATTACGTCGCGTATGTAGAACTCGTGTGCCTCTGGAGCGGATTGCACATGGTTCGGGCGGCCGTTGGCACCAGACGAGTCAACGGTGATCGTGAAGGAACCGTCAGAGTCGACATCCATTGTGCGGCCGTTGAGCACGTCAACGGTGCCCATCTTGTCGTCCCAGAGTGCGAAGTAGTTCTCGGTCATCCGGTTGCGACCGACACGCCCGGTAATCCGGTATTTCTCATCACCTGATATCGGTATTACCCGGTAGATCGAGTCCGGATTGTCGATCCCCCAACGAGAACCAGGGATCTCATGGCCTTCAACGGTGTGGGCCAAACGGGTGATACAGGTGACCTTCGGACGCAGAGGATCTTGGTTGGAAGACCAGATTGCGGCGCTGAACATAACCTCACGAAAAGCCCGATCGAAACACTCGCGCATTACCTCGGAAGGTTCGGCCAGGTCCAGCCACCGAGCCGCCACTCGTCGGTATGCCTCGGTGACCGTCGGGTGAACAATCAGCTCCAACGCCGCGAGTTCATGGGAGTGCTGTTGGGCGGTGGCGACCGGATGCTCTGACATAGGCCGAGACGTTAGGCGCTCATGAATCGCTCTACGTAGTCGCTGAATCGTTCGCGAATCTCAGGGGTGGAAAGTCCGAAGTCCGCCGCTGTATAACGATGCGGCGCGAGCTGCTCTTTGTTTCTGCGTTCCAACCAATCACGCATCCGTGTTTCTGTTTCGAGATTGAGAGCAATACCTAGCTTTTGGTACAAACGGTTGATCTCGCCCAAGGGATCTCGCACGACATCGGCAAACGCGATGTCGGTGAAGCGCTCGCTCTCATTGTCGAGGCTGGCTCGCATCGCCATAGCTCTGTTGTTGGTCCATGCCATGCGTTCAATCCACTGAGCACCAACACGATGAGGGTCGACATCGTCTGCGTGCATCTTCCACAAGGTGGTGTTGAGGCTTGCGCCTGACGGGATCGTGTCGGCTGGATCGCGATGCATGTGCACTACATGGGCGTCACCGAACATGGCCAATAGTTCGTTGAGGTAACCGAGATGGGCAGGAGTCTTGAGAATCCAGCGGTTGCGAATCTCGCCTCGTCGCTGTTTCTGCCACTGGAGCAGTTGCAGCATCCGTCTCAGATTTTCATACGCAGGAGTGAAATCGGCGTTGTCGAGCCACTGTCGATAGCTCGGTACATCGGCCGACGCTTCGGGCACGTGCGAAAGAAACGCGTCTGCCAGAAACATGATCTCTTCTTCAGCCTCGTGCGCATACATGGGGTGGATGGAGAACAGTTCAGGGGCAAAGGCCCGAGATTGCTCCTCTCGGGCTTCGGCGTCACCGATACGGGGGTCATCGTCGTCTGGTTGCCAGCCGATTCGTGGCGCTGCTTCACCGATCTCCCAGCCGTAGGCCGAGTAGTGGCGCTCATCGGCAGCGAGAAGACGTTGCACCAGTGTTGTGCCAGTCCGCATCATGCCCACCACGACGATTGGTGGAGCAATGCGTTGTTCGGCGATCTCTGGGTGAGCGGCGAACCAGTCGTTGGTACGGAGTCGGGTACGCAGGCTGTGTACCACTCCCCCGCGAAGAATCACGCGGCCCAGTTCGTTCAGTGGCGCGGAACCGTAAGCGTCGAGGAGCACACCGAGCGGTTCCCGAAAGGTTGATGGACCGAAGTCCTCGAGTCCGTCTGCGGTGCCGGCCGCGGCCAGCACCGACTCAAGAGCAAAATTGTCAGAGAGATTCATCGCCTATTTGGATACCACGTCCGAGCGTTCTCTATCGTCTCGGCATGACCGACGATGCCCGAATGATAGAAAATCTTCTGTACCTCTATGCCGAGCGAATCGACGCGGGCGACCTTGGTGGCATAGCCGACCTTTTCAAACATGGCCGCATCTGCGCGGTGCCCGATGCGCCCCCGGTAGCCACCTTTGTTGGCACAGAGGGTGTTCGCAAGATGTACGACGCAGCTACTCGGCTCTACGAAGACGGCACGCCCAAGACACATCACGTCACAACCAACTCCATCATCGAAGTCGATGAGAAGGCCGGAACGGCCTCAAGCCGGAGCTATTACACCGTGACTCAAGCGACTCCGGAATTGCCGTTGCAGATCATCATCACTGGGCGCTATCACGACACCTTCCAGCGCATCGATGACCAATGGTGGTTCGATACAAGGATCATGTTCGTGGACCAGACGGGAGACCTGAGTCACCACCTGCTGTATTCGCTTTCTTGAGGATCGGGGGAACGGCGCGCCGGTGATCACCGCCGTTTAGCCCAGCGACACGGTATGCCGATACGGTTCCGCAATGGCCTCGGTCACTGATTTCCCGAAAATCATCAGCGTTGACGACCATGTCGTGGAACCGGCGAACATCTGGACTGACCGCCTTCCTGCCAAGTACCGAGACATAGGACCGCGCATCGTAATCGCGCCCCAGGGCGAAATGAGTCTCCAGGACGGCACCTGGGTTGAGCAGCCCGGAACCGGTGACAAGATGGCGGCCTGGTGGCACTACGAGGATCACCGTTACCAGATCAAGCACATGATCGCCTGTGCGGGCACTCCACCCGAGGAGGTCACCATGGCCGGAGTCACCTACGACGATATTCGTCCGGGTTGCTACCGGGCAGCGGATCGGCTGGCG
>JAKZTU010000346.1:0-19250 GCA_047516945.1 Acidimicrobiales bacterium | reverse complement strand
AAACACGGGTCCGACTGGCCTCGGCCACGGGATCTGGTATCGGAACTGCCGACAGCAAGGCCTGCGTGTACGGGTGAAGCGTCGCCTCGAACAGAGTCTCGGTCTGGGCGAGTTCGACGATGTGTCCGAGATACATCACCGCGACTCGGTCGGAGATGTGCTCCACCATCGAGAGGTCGTGGGCCACGAATAGGTAGGCGATTCCGAACTCGTCTTGAAGATCAGCGAAGAGGTTGATCGTCTGCGCCTGGATCGACACATCGAGCGCGGAGATGGGCTCGTCGCATACGATCAGGTCGGGGCTGAGGCTGAGCGCCCGGGCGATGTTGATGCGCTGGCGCTGACCACCGGAGAACTCGTGGGGGTAGCGGGTGCGGTGGGCAGCACGCAGGCCGACCAAGTCGAGAAGCTCAACCACCCGGTCGTTGACCTGTTGCGTTGTCATCTTCGTGTGGACCCTCATCGACTCGCCGATGATTCGGCCGACAGTATGCCGGGGATTGAGCGACGCATACGAGTCCTGGAAGATCATCTGCATCCGCGGTCGGAGCTTGCGCAGCTCCTTTTCGCCGAGGCTTGTTAGCTCGATGTCGTCCAGCCAGACCTGCCCGGAAGAAGGGCGGTGGAGCTGGAGCACGGCCCGTCCGGTGGTGGACTTGCCGCACCCGCTCTCGCCGACCAGCCCGAGCGTCTCGCCGGCGAAGAGTTCGAAGCTCACGCCATCGACCGCCTTTATCGGCTTGTCGCTCGACTTTCCCGGGAAATACTTTCGCATGTTCACGACCCTGAGCACGGGCTTAGCAGAGTCCCTGACCGTGGCCGGCGCCGCCGTCTTGGTGACGGGCCGGTCCACCTCAGCCGAGCCGCGCCTAGCCATGTCGTGGCGTCCCCGCCTCGATGTCGTAGAAGCACGCGACGTGTCGGCCATGGACCGGCTCGATCAGTGTCGGCACCTCGCTTCTGCAGCGGTCGAACACATGGGGGCAGCGATCCGCGAACGGGCAACGAGTCGGCTCTTCAGCGAGATCGGGCGGCAGACCGGGGATGCTGGTCAACCGGTCGGCTCGGTCGCCCATCTTGGGCAGAGCGTCTAGGAGCCCGATGGTGTACGGGTGTAGTGGCCGCGTGTACAGGCTGCCCACATCGGAGATCTCTACGAGCTTGCCGGCATACATGACTGCTACCCGGTCGGCCAAACCGGCAACCACGCCGAGGTCGTGGGTGATCCAGATCAAGGCCAGCCCGAGCTCGTCACGTAGGTCGTGCATAAGCTCCACGATCTGGGCCTGGATCGTCACGTCGAGTGCCGTGGTTGGCTCATCGGCGATCACTAGCTGGGGGTTGCATGCCACTGCGATAGCGATCATGACACGCTGTCGCATGCCTCCCGAGAACTCGTGAGGATAGGCATTGATGCGGCCCGGGGCGTCGGGTATCCCGACTCTCTCCAGCAGATGGATGGCGCGTTTGCGAGCCTGTCGCCTCGACAGACCGAGATGGGTGCGGATCACGTCGATGAGCTGGGTGGAGATTCGCATCGTTGGATTGAGGGAACTCATGGGATCCTGGGCAACGAACCCGATCTCGGCCCCTCGAACCCGTCGCAGCCGGCGCTGAGACTCTTGAAGGAGGTCGACCGTTCCGTCGCTTGTCTCGAGCGTCGCTGTGCCGTTGGATATTCGTGCCGGCGGCTCGGCGAGTAGCCGCAGCAGGGCGAGCATCGTCACGGATTTCCCGCTTCCGCTCTCGCCCACGATGGCCAGAGTCTCACCCCTGGCGACGGAGAAAGTCACGCCGTTCACCGCATGCACAGTGCCTTCCGGGATGTCGAACCGGACCTCAAGGTTCTTCACGTCAATCAGTGCTGGCGCGTTCATTGCTTCACTCGCTGAGATCGAGGGTCGAGCACGTCGCGCAACCAATCGCCGAGCAAGTTGAGCCCGAGCCCGGCAAAGACGATGGCGACCCCCGGTGTGAGCGAGATCCACGGACGAATCGTGAGCACGCCTCGACCGGCGTTGATCATGTTGCCCCAACTCGGAGTGCTAGGCGGCACCGAAAGACCGAGGAATCCGAGGCCGGCCTCGTAGAGGATCATGGCCGACATCTCGAACGTGGCCAGCGTGGCCAGTGGGCCGATGAGGTTGGGCAACAGGTGCAGCCGCAGGATCTGGCCCTCCGGTACTCCGACACTTCTTGCTGCCTCGATGAACATGCTCTCCCGTAGCTTCAAGACCTCGCCCCGCGTCACACGGGCAAACACGGGAATCGACGTGAAGCCGAAGATGAGAATCACGTTGACTAGGCTTCGCCCGACGACCGCGGCAAAGAACACCACGAACAACAGGTAGGGCAGCGACAGGATCAGGTTGATGAAACCGACGATGACGGCGTCGATCGTGCCGCCCCGGTAGCCGGCGATCAGACCGATTGCCATTCCCAGACTGATGGCGATTCCGACGCCACCGAGAGCCACACCAAGCGAGACTCGGGTTCCGAAGATGATGCGGCTGAGAATGTCGCGTCCCAAGGTGTCGGTGCCGATCAGGTAGTCGTTGGAGCCCCCATCGGACCAAAGCGGCGGAGTATTGGCATCACTCAGTGTCTGCTGGAGAGGATCGTGAGGAGCGATCCATGGAGCGAACGTCGCGAGGATGAGCAACATGACGAATACGAAGGCACCGAACATGCCGCCCTTGGACCGGCGAAGCAGCCGCAGGGCCTCGCGAATCCGAGTCCGGAACCGCAAATCCCTTTCGATGTCGACTTCATGGCCGGTTTCAGTCTCGCCAGCATGGAAATCGGCGCCACTGGGAGCAGCATGATCAGTCATGTGATCCCCTCTCCGTGTGGCTTCGGTATCGTCGCCGACGCACCGTCCGCAGATGATCTAGGCCGAGGGGTCCGCGTCTCGCGCAACGTCCCCACTCTGATCCGCGGGTCGGCGACCGTGTACAGCACGTCAGCAAGAAGCGAGAAGAGAATAACGATGAGCGCGCCGAAGAACGCTATTCCCTGAACGAGTTGGAAGTCACGATTGCTCACCGCTTCGGCCAACAACCCTCCCGCGCCCGGCCAGGCAAAGACAGCTTCGATGTACAACGATCCACCCAGCAGCGCCCCGATCTGCAGGCTCATTACGCTGATGAGTGGAATGAGCGCGTTGCGCAATATGTAACGACCGTAGATGACTGGCGCTCTGAGGCCCTTACTGCGAGCGATGCGCACGTACTCCTCATTGACGATCTCCAGCACCGACGATCGCGTGAACCGCAGAAGCTGAGCCATTGGAAACAAGCCGAGAGCAACCGCCGGCAAGACTATCGAATCGTCAGGAATGGTGAGGAACCACATCGAAGTCGTGCTGCGCCCGAACGACGGGAACCATCCTAACTCGACCGCGAACACCACGATGAAGACCAAGGACAGCCAGAAATTCGGGATCGTCTGGCCGAGCAGGCCGAACCCGCGCGCCGCGCCATCCCAGCGGCCGCCCGCCTTGACGCCAGCCAGAATTCCGAGCGGTACTCCGAACGCGACCGCGAAGGCCATTGCCACGACGCCGAGCTCGATCGTCGCCGGCAACCGGTTGAAGATCACTTCTCGTACCGGGATCTTGTAACGAAGCGAGCTACCGAAGTCAAGGCGGGCCGAATCGCCCACGAAGTCGACAAACTGCTCAGCAACGGTCCTGTTCAAGCCGTGCGCCTCTCGTGCCGCTTCTCTTTGCTCCTGGGTTGCCTCCCGAGGAACGAGCAGGTTGGTCGGATCCCCTGACACCCTCAGCATCGAAAAGACGATCACCATCACGCCGAGCACCAGCAACAGTGACTGACCTATGCGCCCGACCAAGTACTTCGTCACCGACTTCCCCCTCTGCTCGTTCCCGCTCTTTCGATCAGCAGGGCCGAGGCGTAGTGCCTCGGCCCTGCCAATCGACTATTAGCTCAGTGATCCGGGTCGATCAGCCGGCCACGGCCAGGTCCCAAAGCCAGTACTCCTCGGCCGAGCGCGGCTTGTAGTTGGCGACCCGATCGCTGACTGCCTCGAACGAGAACGGCACGTAGAGATAGATGAACGGTGGGTCGTCGTACATCTGCTGCTGCAATTGCTGGTACAGATCCGCACGCTCGTCGTCGTCGGGGGTCGCGAGTATCTGAACGAGGAGATCGTCAACCACGGGGTCAGACCATGCTGAGTAGCTTGCAGCGTTGCCGCCCATGGACCCCTGCAGGCGGTCCCATCCCTCAGGATTGGCGTTCGACCAGCTATCGCCGAATAGCGGCGGTAGCTGCTTATCCGCCTCGAGGTCCCAGTAGGCCCCGGAATCGATGATCTCAAGTGACGCTTTGACTCCTACCTCGCCGAGTTGGGCCTCGACGGCTTCGCACACCTGCTCGAAGTTGGTGTAGGCACCTGACGGGCAGGCGAATCCGATGTCGAACCCGTCGGGGTACCCGGCATCGGCCAACAGCTCCCGCGCCCGCTCAGGGTCGTAGGAGAAGGGCGCGAGCGCATCGTTGTAACCGAAGTCGGCGGCCGTCATCAGCCCGGTGGCTCGGACGCCTTTGCCGTTGAACAGAGCGCCGATGATGCCTTCGACGTCGACCGCCTGGTTGAGGGCTTGGCGCACTATGGGATCTTCGGTTGGTTGACCCACACCAGAGGTGAGGTTGTTGAACGCGATGTAGTAGACCCGGTTGGTCGGGTAGTCGATGACGTTGACTCCGTCTGCGCCCTCCAGCGATGCGGCTTCGTCGGGGCTGAGGCGGCTCACGATGTCGACCTCGCCCGTCTGGATCGCGGCGGCCCTAGTCGAGGACTCGGTGATCGGCCGGAAGATGATCCGGTCGAGCTTGGGGTAGCCCTCGCGCCAGTAGTTCGGGTTCCGCTCCAACACGATGCGGTCGCCCTTGGCCCACTCGGTCAGCATGAACGGACCGGTGCCGATCGGCTCTTGGCCGAAGCCCGTCAGCCCGACCTCGCCGTAGTACTCGGGAGGAACGAAGAACCATATGGCAGCGGTGAGGCCGAGGAACAGTGCGTTGGGTTCCTTTGCGACTAACTCGACGGTGTACTCGTCAATCTTGTTCACCTCGGCCGCTCGTTCGTAGTAGTTGAAGTAAGCGTTCTCCGGCTGCCTTTGCATTTCCCACGAGAACACGACGGAGTCCGCGTTGAACGGCTCGCCGTTGTGGAACACCACGTCCTCGCGCAGCTTGAACGTGTATGCGAGACCGTCGTCGGACACTGTCCACGACTCGGCGAGGGCCGGCTCGAACTCCAGGTCGTCATTGATCCACACCAACGGGTCGAATATCTGGTTCGACACATTGCCCGCGTTGCGTTCGGCTGCGTTCGCACCATCGAGCGCGTTCGGCTGCGTCGTGAGCGCGATGATCAGCTCGCCGCCGTCGGCTGCGGGCTCCTGACCCTCATCGGGCTCCTGACCCTCTTCGGTCTCCTCCTCGACCACGGGACTCGTGTCAGGACCATCGCCGCTGTCGTCGCCACAAGCCGCAGCGATCAGAGCGAACACGCCCAGCAGCAACCACAATTTCCTCATTCTGGCTGTTCGTAGATATGTCATAAATTCCCCTCCTAGGTAAATTGTCACTTTCACAGCCGGAGTCCTGAGGCTGGACCCTTCGCCGATGGCCGCGATATCGAATCAACGCGTATCATGCCGAATCGCTAGCTGGCGGTTCCACACGATCTGAGCGCCCTCCCTCAAGAGTTTAGCGGTGATTCCGTACGATGAATCGTGGGATGCTGCGCTTCGGGCGCTGCCGCGTCGTGCTGTTCAACCCTCTGACCTTGGGAAACGCCGATCTCGCTCGGGTTGATCGTCACACACCTGTAACAATCCTTTCCGGATTCGGGCCGAATCCATTCCACGGCCCAACAACTCCAACGCTCTAACCTTGGCGTTTGTTAATCCGCGCATACCCGACGAGGGCGGGGCTTGGTCGGTGCGCTTCGCGGCGCGAATTGCGCTCGATAACTGCTGACCTTGTGGTCTGAGACTAGCCGCAAGCCATTTGGGGGACGCTCGGACATCCACCGCGGCAGGGCATCCACGCCAGATATGTTCAAACATCATGTGGAAGGTGTTAACAACACCAGAGTACCGAACATGGTTTCGTGCCCTGCCGGGCAGGGACAAGGCACGCCTCGAACGAGCCCACGAACAGCTCGCATGATGGGCCCGCGCTACAGCTGGGACATTAACGACATCTTCCGACGGTTGGAACGGAACCGACCGGGACTTCCCGACGACCGATAGAGCTTGCCGTCCTATCATCGTTGTCTTGCATATTGCCGCCACAGATTGTGTTGCCCGTAGCTCCGTACCAATTGTCGGCTCCCGCAGTGGCAGGGAACGCTATGGTCGCCGCAAGCACCGCTGTAGCAAGAACCGCTGCTCTTGTCCGTATACCTTGCAACAGCCGCGACCCTTGCACAGGTGCCTTATGCGACCAAGTCGGCCTGTCAGACTATTTGCGCATCGGGCGTGGCCCGAGGATCCGCAGCTTTGGGTTGCGGGCCGGGAAGGATCATGTCTGTGACTGATCAGGTTGTGCTGGCGAAGTCTGCGAGCGAGGCTGCCGGGCAAGCCGCGCATCAGGGAAGATCCCCTCGAATTGAAAACCGAATTCAAACCTATCATTCGCGATTCGACTCCTTCACATGACTGCTCCCCGCTCCCGCGGTCAACCAGCCCGCACGCGAACACGTTAACCACTCATGCGCGAGCACAATCACGGACCACCACGATCCGCGGACGCGTCTGTGTCTGACGTACCTTGGGCAGATTGAACCTCATCGCGTCTTCGCAAATGTGGAACGGCACTCTGGAATATCTCCTGATACGTGCCTTTGAGGCACAGGAAGCGTCCACCTCCTGGCGCGAAAGCACGATGAACCTCACCGGGGCACCCCACTCTGATCCTTGAGAGTTGCGTCGGGCTTGCCTCCGCAGAAATTACGAGCCAGGGACAGATTCGACGAAGAGCACCACGGTCATGGTTCCGCAGGCCAAGGCCGGACCGAAGGGAAAACTCCACGCCAGGGGTCTTGTGGGTCGACCCCCTTCAGCCTGCGGATCGGCTAGCACATCCCGATTCAACTTTCGCCTGAGAACACCAAGCAACAGACCTCCGAAAAGACCGAGAATGCTTGCCAGAAGCTGAGCCCAGAACACCAGGCGGACTACCAGTACCCAATCCGTCCCAGAGTCCCAGTCTGAGCGCGTGATCCCCGCGGCCCAACCCAAGTTGAGTCCGAGCAGGAGTGACAACTTGACGTCGCCGAATCCCAGGCCCTGAGGCGAGATCAGATGCACCACCAGCAGAAAACCGAAATAGACGAACATGCCGACAATCCCATACCCGACAACACTCAGATCGCCGGTAGCAACCGCTCCACACAGCATCGCCGTCAATGACAGGCCCAAAGACCAGAAGACAAGCCGATCAGGCAGCCTGTAGCTGTACAGATCCACCACCGAAAGCGCCAACAACGCACCAACCAACACAAGCGGTGCAAGTGACTGCCAACCCCAACCGAAACGCAACACCACAACAACCCACAACGCAGAGGTTGCCGCCTCGACGCTGGGATACATCAACGAGATCTTCTTGGCGCAATACCGACATCGGCCGCTGAGCAACAACCACGACAACAACGGAATCGCCTCGTAGTAGGCCAACCGGGACTGGCACGAACCGCATCGAAATCGAAACGACAATGCCTCGCTGCGAGCGATCCGCTCAGCCAACATTGTCACTACCCCGCCAGCGATCAACCCACCAGCGGACACAGCAACGATCAGCGCCGTAATCATGCATCCGCCTCTCATTCGGTCTGTTTCGCGGCGTTTGCTTCGTTAGTAACGCGCACCGTCGCTAGAGCAGCCGAACCTAACCGCGTCGCGACTTTCAACACAACAAGTTTTTGCTTGCCCTGTCTCTGGCTATAGCAGGCGAGCTTTTAACGCTGACCTCATGGCATCTATGGGAGCGGGTTGCCCCGTCCAGTGGGTAATGGCAAACCCAGCCTGGTGAACCAACATTGAAAGACCGTTGTAAGAACGGATCCCCGAGGCACGCGCAGCCGCCAACCAGACGGTCTCAGACGGGTTGTAGACAATGTCAACCACGATTTGACCCCGGTGCAGCAACGCTGGGTCACACGGCATGGCGCTATCGGGTGCCATGCCGACCGTTGTGGCGTTGACCACAATGTCGGCGCTGGGTATATCCGCCTGCTGGGCCACCACGCCAACCGAGCCAGCCAACCCCGCACAGACCTCAGCGCGCTGCACAGTGCGGTTGACAACCAACACCCCGGCCGCCCCCGCATCAGCGCAGGCGACCGAGATTGCCCGGGCCGCGCCGCCGGCGCCGAGAACCACGACCGTCTTTTCTCGAACCGTTGTGTCGGCATCTTCGAGCAAGCCCCCAAGGAATCCGTCCCCGTCTGTGTTTTCGGCACGAACCCGTCCGTCTGCGGAAGCCACGAGACAGTTCGCCGCACCGAGAGCCGCGACCGCGTCTGACACCGAGTCCGCGGTTTGAGCCACCGCGTCCTTGTGCGGAGTCGTGACCGACAAGCCAACCAATCCAAGGGTTCGCATCGCTGCAACTGCTTCGGAACCCTTGCTCGCGCTGACGGGAAAGGGCACTGACACCCAGTCGAGCCCGAGCGCGGCGTACGCCGCGTTGTGCAACGCCGGCGAAAGCGAGTGGGTCACCGGATCGCCGATCACCCCCGTCACTCTGGTAGCGCCCGATACCTGACTCATCCGCAATACCCAAGTTGGCGACAAACGGCCACTGCCGCGTTGTGGTCGTTGATATTGGTGGTGAACGTGTGGGCACCGTCTACTCCACCGTGGTCGGTCCGAGCCCAAAACAGCAGCTCGGGATTGGGATCTGGTTGCAGTGCCGCGCGCAGCGCCGCCTCACCTGGAGCGGCGATCGGAGTCGGAGGAATCCCGGTGTTGAGACGGGTGTTGTAGGGCGAGTCGACGAGAAGGTCCGATGCGGTCAAACCTTCAGTGAACGACTTGTTGAGCGCGAAATAGACACTGGCGTCAACACCGAGAGGTTCGCCCCGCAACAAACGGTTGTACATGACCCTCGCCATTTGGGGACGATCAACATCTACCCTCGCCTCTTCTTCGATCAACGATGCAATAGTGATGATCTGGTAGTCGGTCAGCCCGAGTTGCTCTATCACCGGATCTCTTCCAGCCTCATCGAGAAGGGCGCTGAAACGCTGGTCGAAGGTGTTGCTCATTCGCTGAATAAACCTAGCCTCGTCCCTCAGGTCGTCTTCGGCAACATCGTAAGTGGCAGGGAAAAGCAAGCCCTCGAACCACGAGTATCGACCGATGTCTTCGGGGAGATAATTCGAAACGTAGGCCGGGTTGTTGAGCGCTGCGACGATCCGTTCACGATCGAACTGGGGGTTTGCCTCAATCATCCGGTCAATGATCTCCACGACCCTCAAACCCTCAGGAATCGTGAAGTTCTCATACACCTCAGGAATCGGACCGCTGATGAGAATGTTGTTCACATCGGCGTACGGCATGTTTTCAAAGAGTGCGTATTCGCCTATCTCAAACGAAGAGTCAATGTCGCATCGCAAAAAACCCGAAATGGTGATTTCCCCACCATTGGGGCCGTCGCAGCGAAGCCAATAGCGAAAGACCGTGGCGTTGCCGATCACCCCAGCGTTGTCAAGGTTGGTGGCTATCTGGTTGACCGCTTCACCATTTCCGATCGTGAAAATCACTGGTTCGCCGATGGGTCCCGACGGAACGATCTGACCGTCAATCCAATCGTAGATTCGCCCACGAATTGTCGTGAGCAGAAAGAAAATGATCACAGCAACGCCAAGCAGGCGCAAGAACCCACCCCAGTGACTCCGGTAGCGAACCCAATTCCGATCCTCGGCGTCGTAACGGGGATCCACAAGCGGGTCAGCTTCAGGTTCATCTTCGAAGACATACTCTGTGCCATCGGCGTCGAAGCCCGCTGACAGCTCCACCGCCGGTGGCGCTTCATAATCCGGTAGCGCAAATGGGATTTCTTTGCTTTCAACGCGCATTTCCCATTCGTCTTCATGACCCTGCGGCACAGCACTTCGGGGTGTCACGCCGGCACCAACCAAAGCGCGATCATCTAACCGAGGACCTTCGATTCCCACCGATTGAGCAATTGGTTCCAATTGAGCAATCTGTTCCGATTGAGCTTCGACGGGGATGTGCTTAATCCGACCGAGCAAAAAAGCAAGATAGTCGGTACGGACTTGACGAGGATCTTTTTCAGGCACGAGGCATTCCGGCGTCAAGCCACGACTGCAACATCACTGCCGCGGCGACCTTGTCAACAACGCGACGGCGAGCGTCCGCTTTCATCTCTTGTTGCATGAGAACGCGCTCCGCAGAAACCGTGGTCAGGCGTTCATCGTAGGCAACCACTTCAAGATCGAGAGTTTCGCCGAGTGCCGTCGCCTCGCGCAGATACTTCTTGGCCGCAGGTCCGAGCGACCCG
Organism: Acidimicrobiales bacterium; assembly: GCA_047516945.1. GTDB lineage: Bacteria > Actinomycetota > Acidimicrobiia > Acidimicrobiales > Aldehydirespiratoraceae > VXYK01. The sequence goes on along the minus strand of JAKZTU010000346.1, from coordinate 8,688 downwards.
TCCATGTTGTACGGCACGCCCACTACAACGATCTCCGCTTCCCACTCGCTAGCCAAAGCAGCCAGTTCACGATGCTCACGCTGTCGATCTCCTTGCCGTTTCAGCACCTCGATCGGTGTCGCCACCGAACCTCGGGAGTCGCTCACAGCTACACCTATTCGTTTCGAGCCGAGATCAATCCCGAGGGCTCGCATGTCAGTTGCGGTGGGCCGCCGCGCGGACTTCGTCGAGAGCATCGTCTAGCGCCTCGGCATCGGATCCCCCGGCCACCGCAAATTCGTCACCGGGCTTACCTCCCCCACCCACGGTCTTCTTGGCATCTTCGATCAGCACACCAGCGTTGTAACCACCATCAGCGGTGACCGCTGAGACCAGCGCCACGCCGCCGCTGTCGAGTTCCGCTCCCAACACCACAGCATCAACTCCTGCGTGATCTCGAACCGACAGAGCGAGATCGCGAAGCCCGTTGCGGTCCAGCCCATCCACCCGGGCAACCACCACACCGTCAACGGCCTGACTGGCCAGTGTCGGTGCTTGGCCGATCGCCATCTTCTGTTTGAGTGCGGCAACTTCATGGCGCAGAGACTTGGCTTCGGTCGTGAGCCGCTCGACACCGTCTAGCAGGTCATTGGCTGGAACACCCAGGGTCTTAGCGGCAGCGGTGGCACTGTTGCCAACCGAGCGGAAGGAGTCGATCGTGGCCTGACCAGTCAGCGCCTCAACGCGACGAATGTTGCTGCCAATCGAGCCTTCCGAGACGATTCGTACCGGCCCAATATCACCCAGAGCGCGTACGTGAGTCCCGCCGCAAAGTTCTGTTGAGTGGGGGCCGGCCTGCAGCACTCGCACCACATCGCCGTACTTGTCGCCAAAAAAGGCGATCGCCCCGAGACGCTGAGCCTCCTCCATCGTCGTCTCGAAATGTTCACAGGCAGGGTTGGCGAGCACCTCTGCGTTGACGAAGTCTTCGATCTCTGTGATCTGGCGCGCGGTCAACGCCTCGTAGTGGCTGAAGTCGAAACGCAGCCGATCAGGACCAACATAGGACCCTTGCTGCTTAACGTGTTCGCCAATGATCGTACGCAACGCTGAGTGCAGCAGGTGAGTGGCCGTGTGGTTGCGGCGAATCAATTCTCTGCGCTCGTTGTCGATGGCAGCCTTTGCCGGTTGCCCCACTGCCACGTCGCCGATCACAGACTCGATCGTATGCACGACGAGTCCGGGTACGCCGTAACGGGTGTCGCTGACAGCAATCTCGCCGGTGTCGGTGCGAATCGTCCCAGTGTCGCCGATCTGGCCACCGGATTCGGCGTAGAAAGGCGTGCGATCGAGCACCACAATCTCGTCGTCTAGATGGATGATCTCCGCAACCGTCTCAATCTCTTCACGGCCGGTGAATTCGGTCTCGCCGTGTTTTTCGACCAACTGCACGAGAGTGCCAGTGTCGTTGGCGGTCATTTCCCCGCGGGCATCTTTGGCGCGTTTCTGCTGCTCTGCCATGGCCACGCGGAAACCCTCGATGTCGACGGCAATGCCCCGCTCCTTGGTGATCTCCTCAGTGAGTTCTAGAGGGAAACCGTAGGTGTCGTGAAGCAGGAACGCTGTAGGACCGGGCAGCGAATCCGCTGTGCCAGCGCTATCGGAACCGTCCAACTTGGCAAGCTCAGCATCAAGGATGGCCTGACCCGTGCGCAGCGTCTCTCGGAATCGTCGCTCCTCGCGATCAATCACGTCGCGGATGAACTGATGATTCTTGATCAGGTCCGGGTAATCAGCGCCCATTACTTCCACCACACGGTCAACCATTTGACCCATAACGGTGTCGTCCGCGCCGTCGGTTTCTTCGACACCGAGTATGTAAGAGTGGCGCACCGCGCGGCGGAGGATACGACGCAGCACGTAGCCGCGAGCCTCGTTCGACGGAAATACACCGTCGCTGACCAGCATTGACGTGCTGCGAGCATGGTCAGCCAGAATCCGCAACGAAACCAACTGCTCTTCTGACGCTTTGGAAGCATCGACCCCAGTGAGCTGCGCTGCGGTATCCAATAACGATTGGACTTCGTCGGTCTCCCACACCGAATCAACACCCTGAAGCACCGACACAGTGCGTTCCAAACCCATGCCAGTATCTATCGACGGCTTCGGCAAGGGAGTCTTGGAGCCATCGGGATGCTGATCGAACTGCATGAAGACGAGGTTCCAGATCTCGATGTAGCGATCCTCGTCGCCGTGTTCGGGACCTCCGCCCGCCCCGAATTGAGGACCCTTGTCCCAAAAGATCTCAGAACACGGCCCACATGGACCCGAAGCACCCATCTTCCAGTAATTGTCCTCGTCGAGGCGCTGGAGCCGCTCGGCGGGAATCCCTACTTCATTCAGCCAAATCGCAGCGGCTTCGTCATCGCTGAGATGCACGGTGACCCACAGACGCTCTGGGGTGAGGCCTAGGACGTCGACCACAAACTCCCACGCCCAGGCAATGGCCTCAGACTTGAAGTAGTCACCAAAACTAAAATTGCCCATCATCTCGAAGAAGGTGAAATGACGGCTGGTACGCCCTATCTCGTCAAGGTCGTTGTGTTTTCCGCCTGCTCTCACACATTTCTGAATAGTCACGGCCCGATCGAAGGGTGCGGCTTGTTCCCCGGTGAAGTAGGTCTTGAACGGAACCATCCCCGCCACGGTGAAAAGCAAGGTCGGGTCGTGGGGAATAAGGCTCGCGGACCGCTGGTGGCTATGGCCGCGCTCAGAGAAGAAAGACGTGAAAGCACGGCGAACTTCGTTGGCTTGCATGAACGGCGAAGTCTATCGTCACCATTGCAACGGTTAGAGCGCGATTAGGTCGTGCGGTCAGTGGCGGATACGCGCTGGGCGGTGGCGGTGCGGTTTGTTGTCGGGACCGAACTCAATGCGCAGGTCCTGTTCTTCGTCGCGCATCGTCTCGACGCCCTGCTGCGCCGCGTCACGCAGATCGGTTATCAAATCTCGGGTTCGGGCAGCAACTCTTTTGCTTGCGCCGGCAACACCGTGTCGGACCTGTTCGGGGGTGTAGCGCTCGACTGCACGACGAACCCGCTTCTGAAGGTAGACGGAACTGCCGACACCGAGCGTGAAACCGGTGGCAACCCAAAAGGTGCGTTTCATCGAACCTTCGACTTCCTCGAGCGTCTCGAGTTTCTCGAGCCTTTCGAACCCCGCGAGCTATGGACAGCAATTGCTTTACGCGAACGTCCCCTTCGAAGCGTCATCGTGGCTCGACCCGCGCCCTTCATGATGGCGGCTGTTTTGATGAGTGGAGGGGTGAAGACCTTTTGCGTCAGCCGCGAGGCGACATCGGCCGTTGCCACGACCCGCTCGACCCGCCCGATCACCTCATCGACTCGTTCGAGTTCATCGCCTGCTTTGGTGACCGTGGTGCGGAGATCATCAAACATGGGAAGGCTCTCACCGCGCAGTTCGTCAATCGTCTCGCGGAGTTGGCGCAAAGTCGCGACGAGAGCCTGCACGGCGAGTACCAGCACCACCACAACGACAAGACAAACAATCGTTACAACAACCGCGGCAAGGTCAACTGCGCTCATAGCCTGCCCCGCTTGCCCATGACTTGATCACAATCTCCAGTGAAGACGCCCCACACACCCGACACCCTAGTGCTCCTTGACGGCGAAGGTTTGAGGGCCTAGTTGGCACTGGAATTCTGTGAATTTTTCTGCATATATCTTTCGATATATTCCACTATTTAAGTTGTAGTGTCATACGGGTCTGATACATTAATAACCAATGAAAACCTTCTCGATTGCTCCCACTCAAACAAGCGGCGATCAGTCGTTTCATGCTGTTGAGCTTGACGACATTGTTGATGCTGTGGAGTTGGCTGCCAAGGTTGACTTCGCTGGTCTGCCCGGTGCTGTGTTGGCTGATTCTGCGCTGCTAGCAGGCGAGTTGAAAGCACGGTTCGCTGCGCTGGAGGCCGACATTGTGGCGGCTTATGAAGCTTCAGGTGATTGGGCCATTGAGGGCTACCGATCAGTTAGCGCGGCGTTGACGCATCGGGGTCGGCAACGCCGTGGTGATGTCACCCAAACTGTTCATCTGGCGCGTTCGCTGCGAGACATGCCTGAAGTCGCTCGGACCCTGGCTGACGGTGAGATCACCCTTAGTCACGCTAAACGGCTAGCCAAAGCCTCAGCACACGACATGTTCGCCGATGCTGAACCTTTGTTGTGTGAACAAGCCCGCACACTCAACTACACAGCGTTTGAGAAAGCAGTGTCGTATTGGGAGCAGCTAGTCGACGCTGACAGCGCTGATGATGAAGCCACGCTCAAAGAACAACGCCGCGAGTTCCATGCATCAATGACCCTTGACGGGATGGGGCGCCTAGACGGCTGGCTCGACCCGATCGGCTTTGAAGAGTTCCGCAACGCCTTGGACCGCATCGAAACTGAACTGTTCAACAACGACATGCAACTAGCCCAATCCGAACACAACCCCCCAGAAGCTATATCGCTGTGGCGTACACACTCACAACGACGCGCCGATGCGCTTGTGGAAATGGCGCGACGCGCCACAGCAATGACCGCCGACGCCAAAACACCTGAACCGTTGGTGATCATCCACATGGACAAACCAACCTTCGAAACAGGCCTGAACCAAACACTGGGCATCACCGGGTTCAACACCAACAACGGTGCTGAACCCGCCAACACGCTGTGCGAAACCGACAACGGCACGGTGATCACTGCCACCCAAGGCGTTGAACAAGCCCTCAAAAGCCACATCCGCCGCCTCGTCTATGAATCACCCGGGGTGATCTTGGACTACGGACGCAGCAAACGACTATTCACCGGAGCATTACGCCAAGCCATACAAGCCCGAGACCGCACCTGCAAACACCCCGGCTGCCAACAACCAGCCCGACAATGCGAAATCGACCACATCACCGAATGGCAACACGGCGGCACCACCAGCCACACCAACGCCCACACCCGCTGCTCCTACCACCACCGACACCACAAACCCCCCATATAAAGTTCGGACCCACACCAGAGTGTCTTTGACCATGGCTGAGGCGGTCACGATGTCGCGTGTCAAGGTTTTTGAGACAGGTCGTGGTTTGGTGTTGATCTGATAGTGTCGCGTGTCAAGGTTTTTGAGACAGGTCGTGGTTTGGTGTTGATCTGATACGAGAGATTTGATGGGTCGTCAGCCGGTGAAGTCTGTGGAGGACAAGACGAGGATCGTGCTTGTTGGTTGGTGTGGGTTGGTGGTGTGTTTGGCTGCGGGGTCGTTGACCGCGGCGTCGCCAGCGGCTGGTGTTGCCGGGTACGGAGATGTAGCCGACGATGAGTATTTCACCAAGCCCGTTCAATGGTCGGTCGACAATGACATCGCCGGGATCGACGGGGATTGTTTTTTGCCTGACGCCCCGGTGTCTGGCGGAGAGGCTGCGGTTTATATCTGGAACATGGAAGGCCAGCCGTCTGCGCCTTCGCATTCGTTTATTGACGTAACCGACGAAAGCCAAAACGCAGCAGTGTCGTGGATGTCTCACAACCAGATCACTACAGGTACCACCCCGACGACGTTCGAGCCCGACACCACCTTGACGCGGGCGCATCTCGTCACGTTTTTGCATCGGCTGATTGGTGAGCCTGAGGCGCCAGCGCATCCCTTTGTCGATGTGCATGCCTCTTGGCAGCAAAACAGTGTTTCTTGGGCGTCTCACACAGGGATCACCACCGGTACTTCGCCGACGACGTTCGAACCTGACAACACGTTGACACGGGCACATCTCGTCACGTTCCTGTGGCGTTACAAAGGCAAACCAGAAGTGACAGTCGACCCCGACACGCCACGTTGCGATCCATCAAGCACCGACGAAACAGACACCAACGAAACAGACACCAACGAAACAGACACCAACGAAACAGACACCAACGAAACAGACACCGACGAAACAGACACCGACGAAGCAACGGACACCAACCGAGTGTTCACCGCGGTCTCCGTCGGCTCAGACCATTCGTGCGCAATAGACACCAACAACAAAATCGCATGCTGGGGACGCAATGACCATGGACAGGCTAGTGCGCCACGCGGCGAGTTCACCATGGTCTCCGCCGGTCATGACCATTCGTGCGCGATACACACCAACGGCACGATCGAATGCTGGGGAGAAAACCATGTTGGCGAGACAGATGCGCCCGACGGCGAATTCACCACGGTCTCCACAGCCAGTTTTCATTCGTGCGGGATACGCACCAACCGCACAATCGAATGCTGGGGTGAGAGCAACCGCGCCGGGCGCACTGATCCTCCTCCCGGCGACTTCACCACGCTCTCTGCAGGTGGCAACCATTCATGTGGAATACGCACCAACAACAAAATCGAGTGCTGGGGCAGTTGGGGGGGCAGCAACGAGACGGTTGATGCGCCCGACGGCGAGTTCACCACAGTCTCCGTCGGCTTACTCCATTCGTGTGCCGTCGACACCAACAACAAAATCGAATGCTGGGGCAGCAACGAGAGCGGGCAGGCTGATGCGCCAGGCGGTGACTTCACCACAGTGTCCGTCGGCATACGCCATTCGTGCGGAGTCCGCACCAACAACAAAATCGAATGCTGGGGTTGGAACTACAACGGGCGGACTGATGCGCCAGACGGCGAGTTCACCACAGTCTCTCTCGGTGACAACCACTCATGCGCCGTAGACACCAACGGGGCAATCAAATGCTGGGGTCCCAACTACCACGGACAGGTTGATGCTCCAGACGGCGAGTTCACCATAGTATCCGCTGGCCGTCTCCATTCGTGCGCCCTAGACACCAACAACGACATCGAATGCTGGGGTTATAACAGGAGCGGGCAAACTGAAGCGCCAGACGGCGAGTTCACCACAGTCTCCGCCGGCGGTTCCCATTCATGCGGAGTCCGCACCGACGGCACCATCGAATGCTGGGGTTGGAACGGGAGCGGGCAAACTAATGCGCCAGGCAGCGAGTTCACCACAGTCTCCGCTGGCGGCCACCATTCGTGCGGAGTCCGCACCGACGGCACCATCGAATGCTGGGGTTGGAACAACAGCGGGCAGACCAATGCGCCAGACGGCGAGTTCACCACAGTCTCCGCGAGTGGTTTCGCACATTCATGCGCGGTAGACACCAACAACAAAATTGCATGCTGGGGAGCCAACGGCCGTGGACAGGTTAATGCGCCTGCGGGGGAGTTCACCACAGTCTCCACAGCCCCTTTACATTCGTGCGCGATAAGCACCAATAACAAAATCGAATGCTGGCAATATCACTGGAACGGGCGGTCTGATGCGCCAGACGGCGAGTTCACCATGGTCTCCGCCGGCGGCCACCATTCGTGCGGCGTTCGCACCGACGGCGCTATCGAGTGCTGGGGCGCCAACAGCAACGGTCGGGCTGATCCCCCGGTCAGCTACGAACCATCAGGCACAGCCCCAGAGGTGGTCACCGCGGTCCCTCCTGGCGATCACGACGTGATACAAGCGGTGTACGTAGTTCCGTCCGATAAGAGCCCGCTGGAAGGCCAGGACGCGGCGATCGCCCACGAGATCGGCGAGGTGCAGTCGTGGTTCGATGCCCAGACCGATGGCGCACATCCGGTGTTCGCCCGTGATGGGGACTCGATCTTGGTGACGACGGTCCAACTGTCCGGGTCGCTCGAGGAATTCGACACGGTCGCGCGGATACTAGACGAAATCCGCGCGACCGCGGATCAGCCCCTCTTACTGGTCGTGGAGGGCCGGTTGGACAAAGAGATTGACGCATGTGGCTGGACTGCCGGAACGGTGGTCGTGATCCCGATAGACAACTGCTCAAGCAGGCCATTGCGCGGTTCCGGATGGCCCTTCGGGGGGACATATCTGATCGCGCACGAACTAACCCACTTACTCGGCGCTGTTCCCTCCTGCGCCCCGAACTACGACGGCACCTCACACGTCGACGACGACAGGCGAGACATCCTATATTTGGGTGCCGAGGGGCGAGACTGGGACAACATTATGCTCGATCCCGGCAACGACGACTACTACAAGCACGGGCGTAGCGACTGCCCCGACATCGCCAACAGCCCCCTACTCGGCAGCGATTGACCAGCGAACGGCCAGCGCCGTGACGAACGCTGGCTGTCTTCGGTCAGGACTAGTCGTCGGGTGCCGGGGGATGACCGGGCCAGAACTCTTTGAGGCGGCCTTCGCGTCCGTGGTTCGTTGGTTTGTAGAACACCAAGTCGGCCACTTCTGAGGGTCGGTGGTCTTGGGGTACCCAGCCGGAGGGGTCATCGTGGGGGTAGGCGTAACCGTCGCCATGGCCGAGGCTGGCGGCACCCGAATAATGGGCGTCTCGTAGATGGACCGGAACCTCACCAGTCCCCGACCGTCTCGCGGCCGCACGAGCAGCACCCAAAGCGGTAGTCACCCGGTTCGACTTCGGGGCGGTGGCCAAATGCACCACTGCATGAGCCAGGTTGAGTTGAGCTTCTGGCAAACCGACAAACTCAACTGCGTGGGCGGCGGCGTTCGCAACGAGCAGCGATTGTGGGTCGGCCATGCCGATGTCTTCAGATGCCAGGATCACCAGCCGTCGGGCAATGAACCGGGCGTCCTCCCCCGCTTCGAGCATGCGAGCAAGCCAGTACAGCCCAGAATCGGCATCG
>JAKZTU010000345.1:0-2502 GCA_047516945.1 Acidimicrobiales bacterium | reverse complement strand
CCGAACGCCGGGAGGTCCACCAGCACCACCGCCCGCTCACCGTCGGACCACAACGGCCCCCCACAGCCCCCACACGGCGGCCTCGCCGCCCGGCAACGCACATGCACCCGCAACGGCCCGCCGCCCTCGTCGCCGACACTGAGCACCTCCACATCACCCAGTCCCACCAACAGCTCACACATGCGCGTAGGGTCGTACTCCACAGGGATCCTCCAGTCATTCGGCGGTCTTCTCAACGCCGATTCTGGGGGATCCCTCGCGTTCAACCGCGGACCCTCACGCTCCTCACTCCGACCTCAAACGCGAAGAGCCACTATAGTTGCTGACGAAGCAGCCCAGCCGACACTTGCTACGGGAGCGATTATGGACAGATTCATGAGACTCAAGGTGAATGCACTAGGGTTCGCTATGGTCGTGGCCTTGACCGTGCTCGTGTCGATGTCGGTGCAGGCGCAGTCTCATGCGTCTCAGGCGGGGTCGCCTTCATACGATGTCATCGACGATCAGCCGACACGGACAGGAAGTCCTTGGTATCGAGGATCGGCCGGCGATGGATACGGTTCCAATAACTTCGTGTACACGTATGTACGGGGTGCCACCAATGCCCGGGGCACACCGATTGACAGCAACAACAGAGCGAGATGGACGTTCACGGGTGTTCCGGAGGGCGATTGCGAAGTCTCTGTGTACGTGCCGTCAGAGCGAGCAACCGGGGACGCCACGTATCACTTCTACGAGAATCAATTCGGAAACTATACAAGATTCGCGCGACTAGATCAAGGGGACCATGCAGGAGGTTGGACACGCCTAATAACTCTCGAGGCAGAAGGCGGTGAGGTTCGAATCTATCTGACAAATTACCCATCTCGCGGCCAACACGTGAATGTCGACTCAAGAGGTTTTTTGCATAACCGGATTGCTGCCGATGCTATGCGAGTCAGATGCGAGCAGCAGGAGAGCGCAATCCCAAGCGACGCACAGTATATCGATGCCGTGTGGCATGGAGATAACTGCAACCGGCCCGTAAGTCAGCACAACTTTAGTTCGGAAAACTACGATACAAAAGGCTGGTACACCTTCTACGTTGGTGAGTGTACATCCTGGGTCCAATTCCGGCTTCGTGCCAACGGTGTCAACTTCCACAACGGTTACCCGAATTCGAGTCCACCATCCCAGGAGGTCATTGAGGGAAGAGCGCCAACGTACGCGTGGGGGGACGCGAAGGGATGGGACGAAACTGCTAGGGCAGCTGGCATTCGTGTGAACGGCACTCCACAGACGGGATCTGTTGCACAATGGGAGCCCAGACAGGGAGGAGCAGGGAGCCTCGGCCATGTTGCATATGTGGAAGAAGTTCGGAACGCTGGAGCCACAATCGTGGTGTCCGAACTAAATTTCACGAATTGGCAGAACGGAACTCGGACAGCTTGGTGCCAAAGGAGCGTTCGAGAGATCGACCGAGGCACTGATCAGTGGCCCACGAACTTCATCCATTTCTAACCCTTATTGTTCACGAGTCTTGCGAAGCATTTGTGACACACCTCGCCGAAATGCGTGATGAGCGTGAGCGAGACGGAAAGCCATCCTTTGAGGTCGTAGCCTACATCGACGGGCGCGGGTTCGGCGTGCGCCGCACGGAAATGAAGAAGCTCATCAAGGCCACCCGTGGCAAGTATTCACGTTCGCCACCCTTGATTGACTTGTGGCGAACACCACGCTGCAGAAGTTCCGGGTATAGGTAGGGGGGAGGCCTCGCTCGAAGGCGTAGTGGTCCTCCATGAACCGGCTGTCGCAGTTGTCACAGCTCATGCGCCGCCGCTGCCACACTAGTGTCGTGTGGCGCCCCGACACCTCCAAGTCCCGGACCTTCTTGTCGCGACGGTCATGGACCCCGCCGCAGCCGAACCCGCAGCACGGGCACCGAAGCCGTCTCAGCGTGGACTCGACCCTCACCACCAGAGCGCTCGGGGTGTCCTCAACCACCCTGTGGGTGCCGAATACTCGGTCGTGGGTGTTGACCTGCAACGATGCCAGCCGATCCTGATTCCTCGTGTACCGAATCTTGTACCGATTCCTGGCATCACTCGCTCGGGTCGCTGTGCGATCAGGCCGCTCGAAGGACCTCGAGATCGTCGTGTTGCGCCACCAACTCGGTGTGCTCCGCCGACAAGTCGATCGCCCCGACCTCACCGATGACGACCGGAGCTTGCTCGGCGTCATCGCAGCCGCGCTGCACGGCCACGACGTATCGGCTGGCTCGTCACACCCGACACGCTGCGGCGCTGGCACCGGCGCCGCATCGCCCGACGCTGGGCTCAACCCAACCGGCCACCTGGACGGCCATCGGCCACGCCCGAGCTGTGCCGCTTGGTGCTCCGCATCGCATCACAGAACCCAACCTGGGGCTACCGGCGCATCCACGGCGAACTGCTCGGGCTCGGCCACACCATCGCAGCGTCCACCATCTGGCAGATCGCTCACTCGCCCAGCGACCCCCGGACC
>JAKZTU010000344.1:0-6782 GCA_047516945.1 Acidimicrobiales bacterium | reverse complement strand
ACCGAGACCTGTGTCACCTATCCGCACGGCCCCTAACCACCGCTAGGTGCCGACAACAATCCGAAGACCCCCGCTGTTCGGTCAACAACCTGACCGGACGCGTCAAACGCACCGGCTTCGGGTTCCGACGATTCACCCACTACCAGACCCAAGCGCTGCTCCACACCGAAAAACCCAACTGGACCCTCCTCAACACCATCACTCCCCCCAAATATCCGAAGAGCCGGAAATGTGATCGAGTCCGTATTCCGTAGCGCTTGGCTGATCCCCACAACACGCGTCACCAATGCCTCGATGAGTAGACCTTGGTGCTATCAGATTTGGTAGCATCAGATGATGGCAACTATACGCACCACGTTCACTCTTGACGAAGAACTCGCTGAACAGGCCCGGAAGCTACAGATCAATATTTCCGCCGCCGCTCGAGAGGGTCTTGCAGCCGCGGTCAGGCACGCGCTGGCCGAAGCCGACCGAGCGGCCTATCTGCGACATCCCGAGGGACCCGACGACTTCTGGGATCAGGCTCAGGCCCAGGCTTGGGTTGATTGGGACGGGGATGAGACGGGGGATGACCTGTGAACCGAAGCGAAGTGTGGTGGGCTGAACTGGGCCGCAAGCGTCGGCCAGTCGTGATCCTTACCCGGACGGAAGTCATAGACGTGCGGGAACTGCTGACTGTGGCCGAGTTGACCACTTCGATCCGTGGTCTTGCTGTTGAAGTTCCCGTCGACAAAGACGAAGCCGGTGTGTCCGAAGCATCGGTCGTGAACTGCGATGGCATCTACACCGTGCGACGCTCAATGCTGTCCAACCGTGTCGGAAAGCTCAGCGACCGAACCATGCTCAGCGTTTGCCGATCATTAACTTACGCCCTCGGCTGTTAGACCAAAACCGAACTGCGAGACAGCCGAAGACGGCTTTCAATCCTCGAGAAGGTCATCAAGGTGTCCAGGTAGATGTGTCCGCTGGACGGGAGGGTCAGCGTGCCCACGACTTTCGCTCCTCTGCGACGTAGCCGCCAACCTCCTTCGCGCTCTTGAAGAGGCGTTGCCCTGAACCTTGCGAGATAATCTGCCAAACCGAGCGAGGGGAGGGTTCCTGCGCGGGCGAAATAATCACATCCACATGCTCGCCTACCTCAAGGTCGCGGTCCACGACCTCTATTCTCCCTCCAGGCTGTACGGTTGCCCTTTTGTGCAACACCTTCTGCATTTCTCGTCCCTTCAGGTGCCATCGTGCATCTCGCCAGGCTCCACCTCAGCATACACCGGAACGAGGAGGCAGTATCCGGGTTGTCAGCCAGTTCGTACTTGAGGCTTCGTAACCGCTTATGACATCACGGGGGTGGCACCGTTGTAGCGGCAAGGTCAGACAAAAAGAAAAGCCCCGCCAGTGCACCAACGACGAGCGATGGTGGACGGCGGGGAGGATTGATTGACTGTCTAGCGTATCGCGCTTAGCAATGCAACCAAGGGCGCACCAACGATCAGAACCCCCTCTAGCCACTGCCTCCCCACAGTCAGGTTGTGTTGGTCTGTTTTCGCGATCGCATTTCCGATTGTAACGTCGCGACCGTGCATGGATTGTCTCCGTGTTGATGGAGCATCGCATGGCAATTGGGGCACACCGGTACAAGGTCCGTGTATGGGTCCAACTGGTATTGCCCGTCTCTTGCTGCTTGCGCCACTGGAACTATGTGATGCACGTGAATGTAGCCGTTCGCAAAGTCTCCGTATTTTTCTCCAAAATCGATTCCGCAAACCTTGCAACTCGTGCCGTGCAAATCGATGCACCTCTGGCGTGCTTTGGCGTCGCGTTCGAATTGAAGGACCGTGACTCTCATTCCCACCCCTTCCACGAACTGGCCAGCCTCGTCGATCACTCCAGCCTCGTCACCGGACGGAACCAATGTCTGAGGTTCGCTTGGCTCTACTCCAAGACCCGCTAGATTCCTGATCCGATTCATCGCCTTGACATCTGCCAGCCGTGCGACGGTCCGTCTTGGAAAGAGTCTCAGCAGATCCTCTCCCACATCTTCTGGACGTGCATCCGTTATGCACCATTCGACCGATCGGCGGCGTCTTGCATTCTCATCTCGCTCGGACCCCGCATCGAACTCGTAGTCCTTAGTGACTCGACCAATCGCGAACGGCATACCAGATCTTTGTGGCATGACAACTAGCTCGCCGACTTGTATTTCTCTCCTAAAGCTCCAAACCTGATCTCTGATATTCTCGCGTTGCTTTTTGGTCTTGTTTGGGAGTTGCTTGTTGACCCATTCGCCGAATGCTTTTCGGTCTGAGAAACCTGAGAATTCATCTTTGCTGGGGTCCTTCAGTTCTTTGAACGAAATACTGACGACCTCATCCTTCAGGTTGGGTTCCCACCTCTCCCCTTGCTCGCCCGCTCGAACAACCCATACACTCGGCACGCTGCCGGGATACTCATCACGGAACACCTTCAGAAGGCCCCTTCCCACGAGTACCCGACTCGCGCTCTGACCTTCCGGAAGTTCGGTAGTAACTTCCGGCCCACCCGTCTGGCATAGGACAAGTCCCGTTTGCCCCTTATTCCCTTGGAACGAAACAAACTCGGTATCGCCTTGAAGGGTGAACTGCCTGACGATCTCCCAAGTGCGCCCCTGACCAGCTACACCCGACAGCTTTGCATCACGCTTTGCACTGCGTTTCTCCAGAGAAGAAAGCTGAGTCCCAGCCGGAGAGGCTGATCCAAGTTTATCTGTCATTCTCTCTGTCCTTAAGTTCATCTACAGAAGACTTGGGCCTTGGCATGGCTTCTCCGTGGCTCGAGATACGCTGCAAAACGGCGGCGCGGCGCGCGCAGCCAGGGCACTCCCCGCAAGCTAGGTCGCTGGTATGGCAGGAGTGCGTCTGGTTGACCACCTCCTTTGGCAACCCGCTTCGCTGCAGGAGTACGTGAGGTAGGGCGTCGATGTGCGGGGCAAGAATTCGGATCCCTCCCTCCTGACGCCGTACCAGCGTGTCGAGAGCGGATCTGAATCCCGGGGTGCCGTCGCCGTGACGGTCGCCATCTCCGGCAACGATACCTAGCACGACCGCTCCGAGATCTTTTTTAAGAGCGTGGGCCGCAGCGATCGTTGCTAGGTGCTGGTTTCTAAACGGGAACCACTAGGAGGTCGGCGCAGCGTCAAGTTGTTCACTACCAGTTAGAAGACCCGAACCGACGGCACGCAGATCGATTTCCAACTCGTCAAGTTCCAGATCAAGATGCTGCGCTACCGCCCTAGCTGCTCGTCGTTCGGCTTCAGCAGGCAACTGTCCATAGTTGACAAACACGGCGCGTTCCGGTCGCTCTATTGCGGCGACGGCTGCCGAGTCGAGACCCCCCGATAGCAGCATGAGCTTTTTCGCCGACGCCGAGCCGTCCCTGTGCTCTAGAGCAGCCCAGACCGCTTGGTACGCAGCGGTCGCGAGATCAGATACGAGGATGGCTCCCGTTCCGTCGAGCATCGTGTAACGGTCAGGGTTCGTATCGCTGTTCATGACGATGACAGGTAGACCGTGACTTGTTGCCCAGCCTGCCTCAAAGAAAGGGCCGGTTCGAGCGACATCGGCTAGCAATACCAAAGCGTCGCACCTGTCAAGATTCTCCAGATCAGCCTGGGCTGTGTCGTTGGCGTTTTCCTTCTCGCCAACCTCCCGCAGCGGGTACACGGAGCGCCCCCCGATGTCGTCGATGCCTCTATCGATCACTCGGCCCGACCAACGCTGCTCTGGATTTGCGAACGATGCTGCGACGTAGACGCAAGGAGGATCTTGGACAGCATGAACCGTCGGAGGAACGGTTTCGCTCGCCACACCGTCGAGGTCGACAGGCTCAAGGTGGCGAACCATGACGTACCCAGCCGTCGTGCGGGAAGCGAAGTGGGCTGCTGCGATCAAGTCACCGCTTTTGAAGTAATGCTTCGCGAGGGCAGCGGTGAACACATCCCCGGAACCGATCGGGAACACTCTGGGCGTGATGAACGCCGGTATGCCCTCCATTCGCTCGCCTGGTCGATACACGAGCGCGCCCAAGGCTCCGACCTTCACCACTACCCCTGCCGCGTTGGTACGGTCAACAACAACATCAACCGCAACCTGCAGATCACTTTCGTCAGCTAGTGCGGCGATCTCCCGCCGGTTGGCAACAACGATGAGTTCATCAGCCTTGACCGTCTCGGCGACTTGATCCAGGCTGAGCGAGTGCTGAGGGTCAACGACCAACCGTTTGGCGTCGACCGTTGGGCACGCTTCGACCATGCCGAACACCACGGCATCGTCCGAGACGACTTCAGACACTTCAACATTGCGGTCCGAGTGGTGCATTCGGAGTAAAGGGGCGCTCAACGAGGTGTCGTAAGCGAACTCGATCGGCCGGAAGCGAGGAGTTACTTCCAGGCACTGCTCGCCTAGTACCGCGGGAATCTGTTCGTGTGTAGGAGGATCGGCAACAGTCACAAGGCAGTGTGCGGCTTCACCCATTACAGCGGCAGCGCGAACACCCGATCCGTAGAGCCACTCCACCCGCGGCTCCCAACAGGTCTCACGGTACGCGCCTCCGACGACAACCGCGGTCACGCTGCTGTACCTACCGTCGATGCAGCGCTGCTGCTCAAAGCCGTTCGCCTCTTCGCGGAGCCTCCGTTAGAGGGCTGCGCTCACTCGGACGGTATGCGTGTCTAGAAACACGTCTTGGACCTCTGCTTTATATGAGATCCCAAGGTCCGTGCAGCGCTGGAGAGAGTCTGTTCTTTCAACGATGGTGCCTACTACCTCACCGCTGTCATCGACGGCAACAAACGCTGTGCCAGCGCCCACAACCGTCGGCACGATTACGAACACGGCACCCTTCTGGTGGACAGGCCCACCTCGCTCTGGTTGAAGGTTTGTTGTGAAGGTGATCGACCTGCAAACGTCCTCCGCAGACGACTCAGGCCTGCCTGGACCGGGCGAAACCGAATAGTTGCCTCCTCCGCTACCTCCCATATCTTTCTCAGCTTTCTCTAGGGGAAGATAGGAGATGGTACTACTCAATAAGTAATTCTCTGGGATGGTCCGGGTTTAGTTGGTGGCGAAATGCGCGTGGCCGACCCTTCGAGCCTGCTCCCAGATGCACAGGTCGAGAGCGCCTGGGAGTACCTGACCGTGAACTGCATACTGCAGGAAGACAGCTTCATAACGCTCGTAGTGCCGATCCACCCTCCAATCGCATCTGAATATTCCGATCTGGGCTAGCGCTCTGATCAACCAGATGTCGATAATCGCCACCTCCGGTGTACCAGTGACGTTTCTGACGATCCATGCCGCGGTCTTGGGTCCGATGCCATTGAGTCCAAGGAGATACTCGCGAAGCAACACTGGGTCGTCAGGGGGAGGGTTCGTGCGAAGCCGCCTTGCGGCCTCCACCACTCGGATCGCCCGCTGACGGGGGAAACGATACCGCCCGAGACCGTCCGGCAGTGGTCTCCTTAGGACAGTCTCAATTTCCTCGGGTTCTGCTTCCGGTCGTTCCCGTAACGCTCTCAAGACCACGCCGTGGGCGGCTTGAGCTATCTCAGCGGTAACGCCGTAGCCACCCAGCAAGCAAAATATGGTCTCCGAGCGCAAATCTGCACCACGCGCCATCAACTCAACCTTGTCGGCATACCGACCTCTAATCGTCTGATCAACCCAGTATGCGGCCGTGCCAAAGGCGTCGAACCGACCCCACTGAACTCTCCAGTCTTCACGGCCCACGGCGAATATTAGGTGTTCGTCACTATCTCGACCGCAGTGCGGGTCGACTACCGGACCGAGAACGACGCCAAGTGTCATGGACTCTGCCGCTTCCGTGGTTTGACGAAGTGGGTCAAGGGTTTATCGAGCGCGTCAGATAACGCAGACACTGTGAATACACCTGGGTTCGCCACGTGTCCCTGCTCGATGCGCCGGAGATTGTCAAGCGAGACGTTCGCTCCGTCCGCTACCTGACTCTGTGAACGCTTCTTGGCTACGCGCTCTGCTTGGAGCGCCTTTCCGAGGTCGGCTCCCCTCTTGCGCTCCGACTCGGTGATCTTCTCCCTCGGCATAGGGTTATTATACTAGTATATTTATCTGTTCAATTCTACGAATGCGCTCTTTTCGCAAAGGGTGACCCTCAATCCGCCAGTGCTCACCCTCGTGCGTCATAGCGATGGACAGCACTTCAGTTGACGACTTGAGCCGTGATCTTTGTGCCGGAGCGCGCTTGGCGGAGCATCTTCGCTGTCCTGGTTCTACGGTCCGGTCGCTCGACATCCAAGGTTCAGGGCCTGGAGGTATCTGGTTCGGGGTCGTGAACTACCTCACATCTTGTCGGGCTGAGAGGATTTGAACGTCCAACCTTCGGCCCCCCAGAGCGCCGCGCTAACCAAGCTGCGCCACCGCCCGTGAGTCAGTGACAATACCACCCGCGCTCACACGCCCGGTTAGAAGAGTAGCAACAGGCCCTGGACGGCTCGCCAGCCTAGGTAGATGGTCGCCGCGGCAAGGCCGAGCCAGAAATGCCACGGGGGGCGGTAAACCTGGGGGGCATGGTCAACACCCGGGGTTGGTTCGACAACCTCGCCACAATCAGGGCAGGTACCGGCCGACGTCAAAGAAGTAGGCGTCCAGTTCTTCTCACACGGCGCGCACCACGGCATCAGAATCGAGACTAGGCCAGCTTGTCGATCTCAGTCGCGACGAATAGCCATGACCGCCGTGTCGTCGTCGATAATCCCGCCTGCGTGATCCTTGGCC
>JAKZTU010000343.1:0-6711 GCA_047516945.1 Acidimicrobiales bacterium | reverse complement strand
GAGCGCCGTGTCGTTGTAGACCCGGCCAGCCCTGACCGCAACAGTGCGAGCGTCGTAGGTTTCACTCAGCGGACTACCAGCAAGCGAAACGCTCCCGCAGTCTGACGGATCGGATTCAACGGTTGGTTGCTGAGTCACAGGTTTGCTTCGGTTTCGGCGACGGCATCGTGGATCAAAGGCCCCAGAAGCGAAGACTCGAGTAAGAAACCGTCGTGTCCCTGCGGACTCTCAAGAATGTGGTAGTCGCAACGTCCACCAGCAGCTACAACGCCATCTTGAATCGCAGCCTGCTGATACGGGGGATAGAGAATGTCCGAAGTGATCGAAGCGGTGAACACCGGACTCGACAAACGCGAAAAAGCCGCTCCGAGACCCCCTCGACCTCGGCCAATGTCGTGAAGATCCATCGCCTTGCTCAAAACCAAGAACGAATTGGCGTCGAAGCGACGCACCAATTTCTGACCGTGATGATCGAGGTAGGACTCCACCTGATATCGACCCCACTGGTCATACTCACGTCGCTGATCAACGTGTTGACGACCGAAGCGCTGGTCAAAAACCTCGCTGGTCCGGTAGGTGATCTGTGAAATCTCACGGGCAAGAGCCAAACCCGCCCACGGTCCCTTTCCCGGAGGTGCATCGTAGTAGTCACCGTTGTTGAACAAGGGATCGTTGACAATCGCCAAACGTTCAACCGCGCTCAGCGCAATTTGTTGGGGGCTAGCGGCCGCGCAAGTAGCAACCGGCATCAGCAAACGAACCCGATCACCGAACATCATGCCCCACTCAAGAACCTGCATGCCCCCCAGCGACCCACCGACTACGGCAAGCCACTTGCCAATACCCAGCCGGTCAGCGAGACGACGCTGGGTTCGAACGATGTCACGGATCGTAACCTGCGGAAACCGCGCAGCGTAGGGCCGGTCCTCACCCGGTATGTCGCTTGAGGGACCAGTACTGCCCTGACATCCTCCCAGCACATTGGTGCAAACCACATACCAGCGATTCGTGTCGAGCGCTTTGTTCGGCCCGATGAACTCGTCCCACCAACCGTCGCCGGAGTGACCGGCGGAAATCGGTCCAGCCGCATGGGAATCGCCAGTCAATGCATGACAAACAAGAACAGCATTGGAACCATCTGCATTGAGTTCACCCCACGACTCATAGGCCAACGTGATCTCCTCAAGCCGACCTCCCCCCTCCAGGGCGAACGGGCGACCGTCGGTGACGGTCATGAAACGCCGCTCTCCCACAGGATCTCCAGGACGCCAAGCACCGGACGCCGGAAGACCTGACGCGAAGCGTTCGACAGGGTCATAGCGAAGTGGGCGGTAGTCGGGGTCGTGCACAGTTGATCTCGGGGGCCGGTACTTTCCGCTGCCCCTCAGCGACCGGTTTTTGCCGGACACTTTGTTGCGACGGCTCAAAAAGCCGCGGCCACATTCCCGCCGGAGCGGGTGGGGCACCTTGGGCATCCGATCCCAGGTTGCCGGAATCGAACCGCACAACCGGGATTGCACTGCTCGAATCGCTCTTAATGTTGGCGTCCACTCTACCGCTGCCGACCAGCGGAGCGTCAACCGGTTTAATTAGGCGGCGTTGGGATCCCAGCCGGCTAGATCAGCAAGCCGCTCGTCGTTGGAGAACATCTCGGTCAAGGGCGCGATGACATCAATTCGTTTCTGGAGCCGCTTGATCTCCAATTCTTCGTCCCAAACAGACAAGGTGACGACTAGGCCTGTCTCACCGGCACGGGCGGTGCGGCCAGCCCGATGCAGGTAAGTCTTGTGGTCCCCGGGAGGGTCGTAGTGAACAACAATGTCAATATCGTCAACATGGATACCCCGGGCCGCCACATCGGTGGCTACCAGCGCCTGGAGTTTCCCGTTGGCGAAATCACGCAGGGACTTCTCCCTGTTGCTCTGACGAAGATCTCCGTGAATCGCTGCCGCTTTAACGCCGATCTGCACGAGATCACGGGCGAGACGATCTGCCATCACCTTGGTACTCGTGAACATGATCGTGCGGTCCGCTGAGCGGGCAATAGCGGCCGCAACCTTCGACTTGTCCATCTTGTGGACCGCGATGAAGCGGTGGGTCATCTCTTTCGCGGTGAACTCTTGTTCGACCACCTCGTGCATCACTGGATCGTGTTGATAGCGACGAATCAATGAGTCGACGACGCCATCGAGCGTGGCCGAGAACAACAGCGTCTGGCGGTTGGAACGCACGTTGCGCAGAATCCACTCAACCTGAGGAAGAAACCCCATGTCGGCCATCCGATCCGCCTCATCAACCACGACATGGGCCACGTCTCTCACAGAAATTGCCTGGCGTTCAATGAGATCAATCATGCGCCCAGGCGTGGCAACCACCAGATCAATCCCCGATCGCAGCTTCTCAATCTGCTTTTCGATCGGCGCACCCCCATAGACAGCCAGCACCTTTCGGTTCACGGCTTGGGCCGGGGCTGCGAGTTCGTCTCTGACCTGACTGGCGAGTTCCCGAGTCGGTACCAGCACCAGTCCGGTGGGGAACTTGGGGCGCGCTCGGCCCATGCATTGGAGCACCGGGAGACCAAAGGCGAGGGTCTTACCTGAGCCTGTCTTGGCCTTCCCGCAGACATCGCGTCCTTCAAGCGCGTCGGGGATCGTCAGTTCTTGCACCGGGAACGGGGAGTGAATTCCTCGCGCGGCAAGGACTTCAACAAATTCGTGGCGCAAGCCCAGTTCCGTGAACGAAGAAGTAACGGATTTCAGCATTGCGCGCTCAAGCGTAGCGGGATCAGCCTCGGACCCGCCCGTCGACAACTTCGACACCCTCTGCCCGCAAGCGCTTCGCTTGTTCCTGCTCGCAGTTCGGCGCTAGGCGACCGGTAGTTGTCACAACCCGCCACCAGCAGAGTCCCGCGTCGGGCAGGCGACTCAGCAGCGACCCAACCGCGCGGGCGGCACCCGGATAACCCGCTTCGGCGGCAACCTCGCCGTAGGTAACCACGTCACCTTCGGAGAGTCGATCCAGCACTGCTGCCACATCAGCCTCGAAACTGGTCCAGCCCGAGCGATCGCTCACATTCGATCTCTCAGCGCTCAACCTGTTGCTCGTCAGCGTCATAAGATTCGCCTTCATCGCCCGCCTCGGCGTCGGTTTCGGGGCGGCGTCCACGCAGCAGCAACCACCCCGCGGCAATGACCATGCCGATGATGCTCATCCAGATATTGACGCGAACCCCGGCAATCTCGGTGGCGTGATCGACCCGCACCGTCTCAAGCCAGAGACGAACAGTCAGGTAACCGAGCACATAAACCGCCAATAGTGCCCCAGCCCGGAGTTTCTTGGTCTTGTCGACCCAGATCAGAAACAGAACCAACCCGAAATTCCACAATGACTCGTACAGAAATGTTGGATGAAATGTCTCCACATCGGTGTAACCACGGGCGGCGGCATATTTCTCGTCGATCTGCAGCGCCCATGGCAGATCAGAGGGGCCACCGAAGAGTTCCTGATTGAACCAGTTCCCCCAACGCCCGATCGCTTGGGCCAACGGCAGGCCCGGGACGATGGCGTCGACCATATTGGGCCTGTCCCAGAATCGCCGATGGATGATCCAGACCCCGACGAGCACGCCAGCAGCCATACCACCCGGGATGCCAAGACCTCCCTCCCACAACTTGAACGGCTCCGCCCAACCCTCGTCAAACCGCCAGTCGGTGAACACGTGGTAGACCCGCGAGCCGATGAACCCAGCCGGCACGCACCACACCGCCAATGAATTGATGTCGTCACGGTTACCGCCTCGGGCCTCCCAGCGGACCTGCGAAAGCCAGATCGCGGCGATCACGCCCAGCGCGATCATCAACCCGTAGGCCCGAAGCGACAACGGACCAATTTCCAGATAGCTCTGAGACGGACTGGGGATCGAAGCGACAAGCATGGTCGTCATAGTCTATTGCCGCTATTGCTTCAGCAACCGGACTCTCGCCGACTGCAGGTCAGCGGCCCCGACCGTGACCGCAGCCAGCATTCCAGGAACCCTTGCCAATCTGTTCGCCGAAAAAACCCGGGCCAGAACGGCGCGGTCCGCTGCCACATCGTCTCCAGCATCGGAATCGGAACTCCGAGCGGCCGCGACTGCGCCGTCGGCGAGAGCCTGACCTGCAGTCGTGACCGCGAGCATCTCCAGGTAGGCAGTTGCCCCAGCCAGGGCATCGGCCGGATCAGAACTTCGCCGCTCAAGCAGCCACTCGGTCGCGGCAAAGGTCGCGGAATGCGCGGCTTCGAGATGCTCAGCCACCATCTTCAAACCTGAGAATTCGGCCGCCGATTCAACCGTCGTTGCAATTGATTCGAGAAGATCCGCCACCACCTCCCCGCCGCGCATCGGCAACTTGCGACTCACCAGATCGAGAGCCTGAATACCATTGGTTCCCTCATAGATCGGGGCTATGCGGGCATCGCGAAAATGCTGCGCCGCACCGGTTTCTTCGATGTAACCCATACCACCATGCACCTGGATCCCGATGCTGGTGAGTTCGCAACCGAGATCGGTACACCAGGCCTTCGATAAGGGCGTCAACAACGCGGCGCGCTCCTCGCTGATCGTGCGGGTAGCTTCGTCTGGGCCCTTTGCGGCCCAGTCAAGAGCTTCGGCGTTGCGATAGCAGAGGCCTCGCATCGCCGCGATCGCCGAGCGCATGTCAAGCAGCATCCTTTGGACGTCGGGGTGCTCAATAATTGGTGAAGACTCTCCCGGGCCAGCACCTTGAGGCCGACCCTGTCGGCGCAGCAACGCATGACCCAAAGCCTGCTGGTAAGCGCGTTCGGCAAGGGCCACACCTTCCAGACCGACCGACAATCGAGCGTTGTTCATCATCGTGAACATGGCCGCCATGCCAGCATTCTCCCCGCCTACCATGTAGCCGATCGCTCCGCCATTGTCACCATATGCCATCACACATGTCGGACTCGCGTGAATTCCCAACTTGTGCTCAATAGACACGCAATAGACATCATTGCGCTCGCCGAGCGAACCGTCGTCGTTGACCAAAAATTTCGGGACGATGAACAAGCTGATACCGCTGGTGCCCACAGGCGCACCCGGGGTACGAGCGAGCACCATATGGATGATGTTGTCCGCCATGTCATGTTCGCCCCAGGTAATGAAGATTTTTTGCCCTGTAATCCGCCAAGTGCCGTCGCTATTGGGTTGCGCCTTGGAAGTCAACGCCCCCACGTCGGAGCCCGCCTGTGGCTCGGTGAGGTTCATGGTGCCGGACCACTCCCCTGTCACCATCTTCGGCAGGTACGTCTCCCGCTGAGATTCTGAACCATGATGAAGCAGAGCGTCGATCGCTGCCTGAGACAGCAGCGGACACAATGAGTAACCCATATTGGCCGACGCGAGCATCTCTTGAACGGCGATTCCCAGCAGCCATGGAAACCCGCCACCGCCATGTTCTGCGGGCATGGCGACCCCGTTCCAACCGGCAGCCACATGTTGCCGGTAAGCCTTGGCCAGGCCGGGAGCAGCAGTTACCGAACCGTCGTCGTTGCGCTGGGAGCCCACCGTGTCGCCGTCGCGGTTGGTGGGCGCTACCACTTGCTCAAAAAAACGAGCTGCCTCATCAAGGAGGCCATCCACCAAGTCGGGGTCCGTGTGCTCAAAGCCCTCAAGGCGCCCGAGCGCGTCTAGATCTGCGACGTGGCGAAGCGTGAAACGGATTTCGTCGAGAGGCGCTTTGTATTCCGTCATCAGTTGAGCGTACCTTGCGCCACCATCGAGATTTGTTGTCGTCCCCGCGTTCAAGAGGAATCCCAAGCCGAGTCGCGAACAACGAATTGACCTCGGCTCCCACCAAGAGCCCCATGGCCATCAGATACAACCAGAACAGCAAACTCAAGGCACCGCCAAGAAACCCGAACACAGCATTCGCTCCCGAAGAAACAATATTGAGGTAAGTGCTGAACCCGAGCGAAACGACCGACCACCAAACCGAAGCCAACAACGCTCCTGGATACTCTATTTTCCACGGAGCGCGGCGATTGGGAGCGACATGATAGACGGTCGCGGCCCACACCATCATCACCAAGAACACGACCGGCCATCTCAACCAGTTCCAGATAGCCACGTAGTGTGCACTGACTCCAAGAGTCTCGCTTAGTCGCTCGCCCTCTCCGAAAAGCGGTCCGACCACCAGCGCCACCACAGCAACGACGACCGACATCAGAGTGATCCCAAAGCCAACGAGGCGAGTAGAAAACCAACTTCGCGTTTGTTGATGATCGTAAGCAATGTCGAGCGCGCGTACCACCGCAATAAAGCCACGCGTGGCCGCATAGACAGCAAGAAGCGCACCAATAGTCAGCGCGCCAGCGCTGCTACCGTCAAAGAGGTCGTTGACAGTCGCCTCAAGTGTGTTGTCACCACCAAAGATTCTGACTATCTGCTCAACGAGCCAGTCTTCAGCTTCCTGCGCGGCGCTTTGGCCAATGATCGCGTCAACCGATCCGAGCAGCGCCGTCAACACAATCATCGTCGGGAAAAAACTCAACAAAGCAAAGAAAGCGATCTCAGCAGACAGTCCGCCAACACGATCGCGGGAAATCTGGTCGGCAAGCGCCTTGGCCACTTCAATAGGAGAGCTGAGCGCCTGCCGTGCATACTGCCTTACCCCGAAGTACATTGCTTCGAGGCTACGTGCTGTGATGGAA
>JAKZTU010000342.1:0-2855 GCA_047516945.1 Acidimicrobiales bacterium | reverse complement strand
TCGCAGAGTTGCTTGCTGCTACCCTCGGATTCGGCCAACAGGAAACGGAATTGGCACGCAGTGTGTTTCGAACCGACTTGGGATCGATTGAACAACCTGTTAAACCCACGTTTTCGCCATCACTTGAGTGCGCTGACGCAGCACGAAGTCTGCTGAATCTTCGCTCACGTGAGCTGCAAACCAGCGCGAAGCGCGTGACGAAGCAACTCAAGGATTTCAATTCCGAAATCGAACACTTAGAGGGGGTCCTAGCGGCGGTGCCTGAGACCGACAGCGTTGCGCCGAGCGTCCGGCGGGTAGCAACCGCCGAAGCCGAACTTCGTGTTGCCGAAAAGTCTGTACAGAGAGCGCAAATCGGTCTCGGTGATGCTGAGCGGCGCGTCGAGCAAGCTCAGCGGGAACTCGACGCCATAGCGCACCAGGTGCTTGATGCAGACGTCAACGACAAGAACGCAGCTCGAGTCGCCCGCGAGGTCGCGGCGGCCAACGAAGTGCTTGCAGATTTTGCCAAGCACATGGTCAGCAAGCACCTAGGTAGGATCACCAAAGAAATCAATACCGCACTGCAAACGCTGCTCCGCAAGCAGAAACTCGTTTCTGGGGTGGCCATCAACCCCGATGACCTGACTGTCACCCTTCTCAACCCGCAGCAGGAGTCAGTTGATACCCAAAGACTCAGCGCTGGAGAGCGTCAAATGATAGCTACCGCTGTTCTGTGGGGGTTGTCGCGAAGTACCGGCATGGCGCTGCCGACTGTTATTGATACCCCCGTCGGCAGGCTGGACCGGTCGCACAGAAAGAACTTGATTCAACGCTACTTCCCCAATGCCTCGCGGCAAGTGGTCTTGCTTTCCACCGACGAGGAGATCGTCGGCGACCACCTCCAACTCCTTCGACCGTACATCGGTGTCGAACAACGACTGGACTTCGATGAGACCGATGCCTGCACCACCGTAATGACGGGCTATTTCGATGAGTAGGCAATCAATCGTCGACGCCGTCCGGGTAGACGAACGAGCCAAGATCCAACTCACGACCCTCAAACGGCGGACCGGAATCAAGAACTGGAACGTGCTTTGCCGCTGGGCGCTGTGTGCATCCTTGGCCGAGCCCTCCATGCCGGCCGACCAAGAGATCGGCACGCTGTCCAACGTCGAGATGTCCTGGTCGACTTTCGGCGGGCATGCCGCTGACGTCTATGCGGCCATTATCCAGGCCCGATGCGAGGCCGACGGCATCCCCCAAACCCCCGACGCCCTAGCCAAGCAGTTCAGGCTCCACCTCCACCGAGGCATCACCTACCTAGTCGGAACCGAAGACACCAAGACACTGAGCGGCCTAATCGCTCTAGCTTTGCAACCGTAACCCGCAGGCCAGCCCAGCTACGCTCCACACCAGGAGATTTGCCTCATCGTCTGGGGGTTCCCACTGATCGAAGATCGGCGCTAGGCAGGGGACTGGAGCAGCACGGGCGACCGACATCATTCTGGTTTCTCCTCAGATGACAGGAGAGGACCTAGCGGGGTCTGCGACTTCTTTCGCTTCTGGGCCGCCGAAATCCTACGCATCCGCTGGTGTGCGAGCTTGTGCGCCTCATCCATGTTGTGAGTGACCGTTTTCGACCGCATGGCCCGAAGGCACACTGGGTGACCAGCTTGTTTCAGCCTGTCATTCCAATCGGAAATATTCTTGAACACCAGCAGCGCTAGGTCTTCACGTCGGAATTGGCGGCCTCTCGGGTCAATCCAAATGACCGATTGCTGACGCTCAGCACACAGCAAAACCATGTCGTGATTGGAAGTCACGACCACCTGGTTGGCTTTCTGGGCATATGAGAGCACCTCTTCATCGGAGGAACCCCGATTCGGGACATTGGAGTGAAGCCGATTACCAACGTAGGTGGAATTGAACTGGAGCACCTCCAAGGCCGCGGCCACTCTCCATGGCAAGTTCTCATCGAAAATGAGTCGTATCGAAGGACGCTGCCTAGGTGCGGCCGATTGAGAACTCACTCCGTCAGGCTGGTTTCATACGCGATGGCAGCTTGCACCTGCTCAGGTGAGAGCTGGTAGTCATCCGACAAGTCCTCTATGCCCAGCCCGGTGCCCTGCAGGTCGGCGAGTGTGCCGGTGGGAATCCTTGTGCCGTCGACGCACGGGGCTCCTGCCTGTACTTCGGGATTAACCCAAACACATATATGCGGCCGCCAGATGGTTGCCATGCCCGAATCGTTGAACGTGATCGGTTCAAGCAGCGGTTTCACCACGATCTGGAAGGCCTGTTGGCCGCCCCTGCCAACATCCTCCCAACCCTCGATGGAGGCGAAGAACCCCCGCCCAACCGTGGCCAGACCCTTGTGGGCAAACGGCCTATGGGTTCCAAGCTCAGCAGCCAGATATTCAGCGCCTCGGGCGATCTCGCTTCTCGGAACTCCCCGCTCCACCAGCTCACCGATTACGCGTAGGCTGAGCAAGTCCCAAAAACTGAAAATGCCGTCCAGTTCCCCCGGCAGAAGCGGTGCCTTGTCCGCACCAACTCTAGTCCACCCCTCGACTCTGCGTCTGGTGCGCTTGATTAGGCGCGCCACCTCTACAACGTCGTAGATCCCGCGACCCAAGTACGAGCTTGGACAGGGGACCGAGGGCGAAGAAGCTGTCATGCTCACAAATCCAGTGTAGTGGCCCCTATGACAGCTATTCCTGCCGTTGTGTTGCTCCAGAGTTCATACCACCGTTCCGGCCTGCTGGCTGCCACTGGCGGGCACTCCGAGCTAGCGGCCATCTGAGGCGAGTCGTGCATATTTCCTTGGTGTGTACAATTAAAGGCGTAATCAAAATCGGGCGCTTAGGTTTAAA
>JAKZTU010000341.1:0-5069 GCA_047516945.1 Acidimicrobiales bacterium | reverse complement strand
TTTGGCTGGCCGGTGCCTCAACACGGTGCTTGTGCCTTCATGCACGACGCTGAAACCGGGTGTGTCCACGATCCCGGTTTCAACGGCGACTGCGTCAACTTCGGCAGAGAGCAATCCAGCCTCCTGACGTGTTCACGACATATTAGTCACTCCGATGATAGACCGCGGGCCCGAGCGACAGCACACCGGGCCGGCACCGCGGGGACTGTTGCGGGATCAGCGCCAGCAGATGTAGAGTTGCGCGACACAAACCGCAGCCGTCCAACTTTCCCCTAAAACACAAATAGAACAGGAAATGGGCCGAAAAACGGAATGTCGAGAACCACGATTCAAGCCGATCCAGACTCCACTAGATCGCAAGAAGACCTGTATATAGAACTGCTCGCCCAATGGTCTGACGCCGCCATGTCCCACGGAATGGTGAGGGCCATCGGACATGGAGAATTCGTTGCGACAGTCGCCGGACTCCAGGGGGCACTCGGATACGGCAGCACCGAGGACGAAGCGCTGGACAGCCTCCGCTCCGCTTTGGCCGACTGGGTTCACGTCCAACTGGAACACGGGGGCGACGACATCCCCGTCATGGGTGGCGTGAACTTCAGTCCCACTTGATGGGCGAGAGACTCGTACCGCTCTCCCGTACCAAACTCATACGACGGTTCAAAGACTTGGGATGGAGCGGACCCCACCGCGGGCGGAAACACGACACCATGTACAAAGAGGGGCAACGGCCGCTCACCATCCCGAACAACCATTCCGGTGATGTCAGCAAAGGGTTGATTGCCGAACTGCTGAAGCAGGCAGGATTGTCCCGCGCCGAGTGGTGTACCTGCTGATGGCGACTGTCTCTGACCGCCTCGGGGCTCTCCCGCACCGTATTGGAGCCGGTAAGCCTCGCTTGGGTGACCACAGCCTGCCGAACGCAATAGGCGACCACCTCACCCCGTCGCGGCACAGGGGGCACATCATCGCGCAGCAACATTCGAGCCGTCTTCAAGAAATCCCTCGCCTTTCCCCCGCGTCGCCGGTGCCGCGAAGACACTCAAGAAGATCTTCGAACCTGTCCGGATCAGGGTCCCCCTCCGGCCTCTCCGGCCGATCCCCACCTGCACGCGCTTCGCCGTCCATCCCGCCTTCTAAGGGTTCTCCGTGATCGCCTGCGCCCACCACTCCTCCAAGATTCTGTCTGCGCCGTTACCAACCGAGCCCAACCTTACGGATCAGCAGTGACAACTTCTCCGAAATTTCCGTCGACGACCAGCCGCACACTCCGCACGTATGGTGGATTTCCTCACCAAGCAGGTTGGAACCTTCTGGACCGAGGTGGACGCGAGGGGAAGGGCATGGGCGTGACGGACGATTACCTCCTCAGGGTGGAAGAAATCGGCCCGGCAACCAGGTAGGTATCAAGCTAGGCGGCTTCGCTGTTGTCGCCGTTTGACTCGGGGTCGGTCTTTGCTGGCAATCCGATCCCGAGGTGGCCTTCGATGCGAGCCAGCCGTTCGCGGGCATCGCTGAGGCTGGTTACTACCTTGTCGAGTTTGCCTTGAGTGACACGTGTGTCCTCCTTGAAATCGGCCGTCAGCTTTGTGGTCGCCTGTTCGATCAGTTTGCGGTTGTCGTTGCTGGCTTGGGCGATGAGTTCGCGGGTTTCGATGCGGGTTTTGATGCTGTCGCGGTGTTGGAGCCGGATGGAGGTAACCAACAACGTGGTGAGCGTGGCGAACATCACCCCGAAAGCGGCGCCGAGGATTGTTAGCACCGTTGTGTCCATCGCCGTTCCCGCCATCGTCTCCATGCGACGAACCTACACCAGCACTCAGCACAGCATAACCTGAAACAACATGATACTCTTTATCAACGGCGTCTGGGTTAGCCGGGGATACTTGATTCCTGGATTCGGGAGACGTATTCTGTGGGTACGACGGTTTCGCCTTCTCCTGTGCTGGTGGTCTCGATTGACGGTCTGGCTCCGCGCCACATCAGCCGCGCCACGATGCCCACTCTGACTACCCTCGCACTCGAAGGCGCGTCGTGCTTCAGGGCGCGCAGCTTGACACCGCCCGAAACGCTCCCTGGTCACACGTCGATTTTTCGGGGTGTCGATCCCGCCACTCACGGGCTGTTCGACAACTCACCGGCACCGTTGCGCAGCGACGCGCCGTCTTTTTTGGGCACGGCCCGCGAAGCCGGCTATTCCACCGCAATGTTTGTGAGCTGGCTGCCGTTCGATTTGGTGATCGAGTCTGATGCAGCCAGTCAACGGTTCGTGATCGACAGCGGATATGACCTTGATGACGACCGCCGAATTATGGAAGCCGTTATCGCGACCAGTGCCGACTGTCACCATGACTTGTCGTTCGTGTATCTCTCGCAACCCGACCTCAGCGGACACCTCCACGGCTGGGACAGCGCCGAGTATGTGGCCGCGGCAACGAGGTCAGACACAGCGCTGGCCCGCCTGCTAGACGCCGTCGGTCCTGAAGCATCCGTGCTGGTTACCACCGACCACGGCGGAGTTGGCAGCGAACACACCGATGGGGTTGCCGATGTCTTGGAGACGTTTGTGGTGGTGCGCGCACCGGGCCGGATTCAGTCCGGTTCGGGCTGGTCTAGCGCCTCGCCACTCGATATTGCCCCGACTGTTGCGGATTTGTGCGGGTTCGAACCCGATCACCGCTGGCAGGGGTCATCGCTGCTGGGCCGGGAACTTCCGCTCGTAGATGTCGTATTGGACCTTATGGCCGCTACTGCTGACGAAACATACGGCGAGCGTTTGTCGATGCTCGACCATGCGCTGCAGTCCGCTGCGGGTGCCGCGGCCGATGAAGCCGGCGATGAGATGGTGCTCGCTTGCCTGTTGCACGATCTCGGCCACATTCTGGGCTGGGCCGGTGACTGGGGTCTACCCGGCCACGCCGAGGTCGGCGCCAGGGCTTTGCAACACCTGCTTGACCAGGCCATTGTCGAGCCCATTCGCGGCCATGTCATGGCCAAGCGGTACCGCGTGGCCATCCAGCCGGACTACCACGACCATCTCAGCAAGGCATCGCAAATGTCACTGGCCGAACAAGGCGGCCCGTTGTGTGCAGACGACGCCGAAGCTTTCCGGGTTGGTGCCTTTGCTGCTGAGGCGATGCAGTTGCGCGCCTACGACGACGACGGCAAAGTCGACGGCTTGGTCATACCGCCGCTTGAGACCTACCGGAGTTTGCTTAGCGCAGCGCTCGTGCCGAGGCGTCCGATCGACCCGTCGTGGGCACGCGATGCTTGTCGCTGTGCTGAGTGCCGTGACCCGGGCACCGACCAACACCTAGTCGATGCCACGATGTTGGATGGTTGGACGGTGGTTCGCACCGACCGCACCGACGACAGGCTTGAGGTCACGTTGCACCACCGTTCGGGTGAGCGGCACGTCTGCCGTATCCCGAAGAGTGAACCAACTGACTTGCGAACCGAGTCGTGGCCGCCGGCGTTCTCGGAGCGGATCCGTGCCGACAGCACGAGTTGGACCGGCGACCGCGGCGCTTTCGTCGATCAGTTGGCGCGGCGCGGCATCGCACTGCTGCACGACTGCGGGGTCGAACCCGCAACGGTCCTAATAGTTGGGAACGCCATCGGATTTGTGCGCGAAACCAACTACGGAAGCTTTTTCGACGTCATAGCCGAACCCGACCCCGTCAACCTCGCCTTCACCCCGTTGGGTTTGGCCGCCCACACAGACAACCCCTATCGCGACCCCTGTCCCACTGTGCAGTTGCTGCATTGTCTGGCTGCGGCGAGCGATGGTGGTGCCAGCCGGTTCGTCGATGGTTTTGCTGCCGCGGCGCGCCTGCGGGAGGAGGATCCCGCTGCATTTCAGACGCTAACGGCCACCGATGTTACGTTCCGCTTCCACGGCGGGGAAGTGGACTTGCAGGCTAGACGACGGTTGATCGAACTCGACGGTGACGGTGCGGTACGAGCCGTGAGCGTCAACAACCGTTCAATGGAACCGTTGCCTGCCGACCGAGCCGACACCGCGTCGTTCTACGGCGCGTACCGTGCGTTCGTCGACTTGCTCGACCGCGACGATTCGGCGATCGAGATCACTCTGCGACCGGGTGAGTTGGTGGCCTTCGACAACCGCCGTGTGCTGCACGGACGGCGAGCGTTCCACTCCACCGAACGCCGCCACCTCCAAGGCTGCTACATCGACATCGACGCCATCCATTCCACCGCCCGCCTGACCGCTACTGACTGATCGTGCCAAGCAGCAAAGTGACCAGTGTCACAGTTGGCCTGCTCGCGGTTGTGGTGTTCAAGCTAGGCGGCTTCGCTGTTGTCGCCGTTTGACTCGGGTTCTGTCTTGGATGGCAATTCGATCCCGAGGTGGCCTTCGATGCGCGCCAGCCGTTCGCGGGCGTCACTGAGGCTGGTTACTACCTTGTCGAGTTTGCCTTGAGTGACACGTGTGTCCTCTTTGAAATCGGCCGTCAGCTTTGTAGTCGCCTGTTCGATCAGCTTGCTATTTCTTGCGGTCGCCTGTTCGATTAGTTTGCGGTTGTCGTTGCTGGCTTGGGCGATGAGTTCGCGGGTTTCGATGCGGGTTTGGATGCTGTCGCGGTGTTGGAGCCGGATGGAGGTGACCAACAACGTGGTGAGCGTGGCGAACATCACCCCGAAAGCGGCGCCGAGGATCGTTAGCACCTGTGTGTCCATCGCCGTTTCCGCCATCGTCTCCATGCGACGAACCTACACCAGCACTCAGCACAGCACAACCTGAAACGACATGATACTCATTATCAATGGCGTCCGGGTCGGTCGGGGATACCTCAACTGCAACAGATCGGATGCATGTGATGCAATCCGGCAGAAATCGGGGACTCCTTCCTTTGCGTGCCCGAAGCCCGGTCCTGCTTCATCAAGGTTGAGGTCACCCACGGTGGGGTCTGGTGATAACTTTCAGAACGAATGCGCGCAACAATGAGCGCAAGCCCCGCCCCCGTAGCTCAGTGGATAGAGCGTCGGTTTCCTAAACCGTGCGTCGCAGGTTCGATTCCTGCCGGGGGCGCTTCTTGCCGCGGCCC
>JAKZTU010000340.1:0-4648 GCA_047516945.1 Acidimicrobiales bacterium | reverse complement strand
GCGGATGTCGTCTAGTGCTTCTAGGTAGCCTGCTAGCTGGATGATGCCCTCGAGGAGGAATATCACTGGGCTGAGCAGCAATTTGTATATCTTGGATGCGAGTGCTTGCTGGTAGACCGGTACCAGGCATACGGTGGTTTCGCTGAAGGAGAGCGAGCGTTGCTGTTCGGTGCTTGTGGTGGTGTAGCCGCGCGAGAAGCACTCGGCGGCTTCATTGCTGAGCCGATGCAGTTGTGAGATGTCGTCGGAGCCGACGGGTATCCCGGAGATGTCCGCGAGCAGGTCGACGGCCATCGCCCCAGTGTTGAAAATCGCGGCGAGACCGTGCCATTCGCCTTCCAGGGTCATCGACCGGGAGTCGTTGAACTCTGATCGGGGTATGCGCAGCCAGTGCGTTGCGCCGACGGGCAGCACCTGCTGGCCGTCGCCGATAGCGGCGTGGAGCCATGCAACGGTCACGTCGGCGAGCGTCGAGGCGCCCTGGGTCTGCTCGATGCGGACACGTGTGGTGTCGTCGTTGGTGGGCGAGATCTTGATCCTGGAGTTCGCCGCGTCGCGTGCGGTCAGCAGCATGGGGTAGAACCGCGGCGATGCCACCTTCAACCGCAGGTCTTGTTCGCTGGTGACGTCCACGGCTTCGGAGCACACGATCAGCGCAGCGTCCGACCCGGGCGTCTCGACGCTGTTCACCCAGCTGGGTTCGGTGTCGTCGCAAATGGGTTGGGTAAACGTGAATTTGTCAATCAAATCCTCCACTATCTCCACGAAAGCGGCCCAGTTCATCGCGGCGACCATCTTCACTGCCTCCCAAGTGGCCCGCGCCACCGCGAGCGCCACTTCCCGTGTCGTCGTGTAGGTGTTCACCAAGAAGGTGTGTCCGTTCTCGACCACATACACGACACCGTCGAGGGCCGTGTCGAAGAAGTATTTGGCGCCCGCCGCCGCGCCCTTGAAGCGCTTGTCGATAGCGTTCACGACCGGCTCGGCGACGACTTCAACTGTGTCGGCCAGATTGTCAAGGGCGTCGCTGCTGACCTCCTTTAGTTCCGAACCGATGATGGAGACCACCTCGGCGACTTCTGACACCTTCTTTGTGAACCAGTTCGACAGGTGGTCCACCTCCGCGGTGACGACTCCACGCTCATGGTCGAACACAGCGCCAGGTTCTGGCAGCCATATTTGGTATTCCTCGTTGAACGACATCAAGAAGATGAAGTCGCCGTCTTCGATTTTGGTC
The DNA here is from genome assembly GCA_047516945.1 of Acidimicrobiales bacterium. GTDB lineage: Bacteria > Actinomycetota > Acidimicrobiia > Acidimicrobiales > Aldehydirespiratoraceae > VXYK01. The sequence continues at coordinate 3,411 of JAKZTU010000340.1, read as the reverse complement.
ATGTCGACGGGTAACTCGATAGTGGCCGGCCACACCGGCTCGCCCGTCATCTCGAAATGCACGACACCATCGAACGCGGAGATGTTGCTCGCTTCGTCAATCGGAACAGCAGGCGCGACAAGTACCGCTGTGGGGGCGCTGCCTTGAGCTGAGACTATCGACGCTCCAGCGACCTGGGCCCTCTCCATCACTGAGGGACGAACCCGAACCTCATGTACGCCCCCGCTCAACCCCCTCACCTCATAAGACAGCCCGATCACCACCGCGCGCCGCTTCAAGTCCCACGCCTCGCCACGGGCCCTCCACTGAACCTCATAGCCGGCCACCGGCGACCCCGCCAACGCCTCGGTCGCCGGCCACGACACAAACACCCGCCCCAAATCCGGGGTCACCGTCACCACGCCAGGTACCGCCGACAACTCAGAAACCGCGTCCGACGTCTCGGAATCCACTTCCGGCGGCACCGCAGCGTCCTCTCCGCTGTCGCCCGCACACGCCGTCCCCACCAACGCCAAGACAACCAACACAACCAGCCACCGCGACCAACCTGAGGTTCCATCCGTTGGCTTGGCACCTTGACGCGCGACACCCTCAGGAAACATCACGAACCTCCTCGCGGAGCACCAGCGAACCGACACTCTGAAACCGAAACAGACAACCTACCAAACCCCCGAACTAGGAAGCGGCACCGGCGCGATATTGGCTTCACTTCGAGACCCGGCGCCTCAACTTCTGAGATTCTGGCGGTATCGGTGAAGATTAGCGACATTGCTCAGCAATCGACAAAAGTACCGATGTGGTGGCATTCGAAGAGCGAAATACCAGTTCGACACAGCTTGGCTCGGTAACCCAAACGCCTCCGGCAAAAACTAACCAAAGGTCGGAATCGTCAGGACAGGGACCAACTGAGATCCGCTGCACCGGCGAGTTGGATGTCGCCGACGACCAACCGACGCGAGTTGACCCAGGAGAGTCTTCCCCAACGGAGACCTGGAACCTTTGATTCGGGCGCACCAAGAGAGCGATCTTTGAGAATCGGAGCGGCGACTCCAGGGCAGCGTCTGTTCCTTGCCGTCCCTGTTGGTGAACGATCGTCGAGTTGATCGCCGATACTTCCTGCACGACGCGAAACCCGTCGGGCAGATCGGAGACCACGTCGATATATGACGAGCAGTCGAGGGTCGCTTCCAAGAGTCTGTCCTCGTCAGAATCGTCCACGATTGATGCGACCACGCTCGCGACGGCGACAATTGCCACGGCACCGACAGCTGCGCCGAGTAATCCTCTAGTCCTCACGACACTGAAGTCGATACGAATCCGAGAACCGCATCCGCCTCACGAACCGGGTCTACGCTCAAAACCGTCAGCACCACCTCGTCACCGTAGGCGACCCACCCGCAACACGCGCGTACAACCTCCGAACTGACGCCTGCTGCTAAGTTCGGAGGTTCTCTCGGGAGCGGCTCGATTGTTTTGTGCAGCTCAACCTGAACGCGAATCACCACAAGTGCCCAGAACACCCAACAGGAGCGCTGTGGTCTTACATGAGCATTCGACGCAACTTAGGGTCCTTGGGCAGTAATGCCCGCATTCGCTGTTCGAGGGATCGCAGGCGATCCATCTCCTCCAGACACGACTCGATGCGTGCTATACGTTCGGCGGCTTCTGCTTGTTCGGCCATGTCGCATATCTGGGTGTAGTACAGGTACGCCTCAGAACGTGCGGCACCGTACCGGAGCGCCAGTTCCTTAGCGATGAAGGTGGGGCTGTCGACTGGTATCCAGCCTGGGCGTCCGGGAACGAACCACCCCGACGGTGATTGCTGTAGGTCTCTGTTTGTTTCGTTGCGAACGCGGTGGAGCGATTTCCAGAAACCGCCAAAGCCAGGGTGCTCATCCTCCGCGCCCGCGATGATGGCTGCGCGCCTCCGAAAGGCTCCTGGTAGGGAGCACAAGGTCCACGCAAGTGACATCGCGCTGATGGCCCCTAGTAAGGCCACGGGTTGTTCGCCTTGCGTGAACGCCCCGGCTAACCCCACATACAACAGGACTAGCACAGTCGTAAGCACCGCCATCTTGAGAATGGAGATCCCGAGGCGTATCATCTCGCGGTCGGCGTGGAGCATCTCCTTCAGAGCCTTGGAGGGCCTCATATCGGTACTCAACGCAAAGGCGACTGCGAACGCGACCGCCATCACCGTCAACCCCAGAGACAGAGCGTTCGCTAACTGTCGAGGCGCGTGAACACCAAGAAAGCCGCCATAACACCCGGCAGTGACGGCCACGCCGGCACGGGTCAAGAGCACTAGACGCAACAGTCGGTGTGTAGATTGTATGAACACCATTAAAGATTGTCTCCTTGGGATTGTTCCGTCGAGCGATGCGCCCGAACAGAGACGCGACCCTACAGACAGGGGTCCCGCCAGGTTTCTTTCGCCTTCCACAGAGTTGCTTTTTTTCTCAGCGTTACGCCAGAACCAGAGTCACGGCCTAAAGGCAAGGGCCTTCATCGCTTCGTGGATTCGAGAGACTCGGATCGTCGTCGTGCAAGTCCTCACCCTCGTAACTAACGGCGAGACGTTCGATGTCTGCTGTGATGTCGTTCCCAGAAAGATGGGATGGGAGCAACCGAGCGATGTCTACGCACACAGACTCAACGAAACCGCGTTCGGTGCTGTATCGACATCTTGAGTTGCTCTGTCTGCGAATACCGCACCCATCGCGACACCACCGACAACAAACAATATGTACCGAGTTCCCTCAGGTGTTGACGATTCGAGGTGGGCGTTCATCTCGTCGAACAGTTCCACCATCTCAGCGACGGTGCGCAGCGGCAGCTCGTTCATTTCGTCTCTGCGGCTTCGCGTGAGGCTCTGAGTCGTTTGGCAGCCGCCTTGAGCGGCTCTATCGTGCGGTAGCTGAACCACACGTTGTGGTATTCGCAGGTAGGCGGGGCTTCGCTGATCGCTCGATGCCAGATCTGTCCGTCGATAACAAGCGAAGGTCCTAAAGCGAGCGGCCGCGGCGATGTGTAGTCGAATACCCAGTCGGGTACGACTACGTCGTCACGATCACACAACGCGTGAACGACCGCGGCGATCCGACACAAATCGTCGAGATTGTCGGTAACGGGACGATCAGCGACCATCATCTCCCGATCAGCAGGCCACCACTCCCATTCCTTGGCGAGCATCGAATACGGAAGCAACTCCCGCGGCGAATCCAAGGCGATGACCTCGGGAATATCAGCCGCGCGCATCCTCCGGCGCGGTTTCATACCGGTGCGAGGTAAACGCGTTGAGTGGATTCGGACAGCCATCACCTCTAAGGATAGTGGACCGGCCAACCCTCCGAGATCAACTAGGTCGCTCACGCGCCATCACTCAACATCTCGTGGCGATTCCATATATGG
>JAKZTU010000339.1:0-25648 GCA_047516945.1 Acidimicrobiales bacterium | reverse complement strand
GTTCTGGAACGCTGACTGGCGACTATCGTTATGGCGAACCTGACGAGGCGTCGCGCTGCCCCGGCGACGTTGATCGCTGTTGTCTCGCCGTCGTCGTCGATGACCGGAGCCCTCAGCCGCCAGCGTCGGGCGATCCGCTCGGTCGGGAGCAGCACCACCAGCCGGCTGTCGGTCTCAGGCATCGCTCACCGCCAGGGCGACGGTCTGTGCGCACTGGATCGGGGAAACGGCCACAGCGTTGTCAGCGTCGGCGAGGGATGACCACGCCCACCAGGTCCGCAGCACGCTCCAGGGCAGGCTTGCCACGGGGCCTCGGTGGTGTGGTCCGACGACACCATGACCTCGACCACGCGGCGGGTGTCGGTTCCGCAGGCGATCACGTCGCCGGCATCGAGTTCGGAGACCAGGCGCTCGGTCGCGGTGTCGTGGCCTGCGCACACGGCCCGACCGTCGAGCGCCGGGGTCTCACAGTCGCCGTACAGACATTGACCGGGCAGGGTCGGCGCTACGTGCGGCTCGACGGGGGTCATGTTTGCTCCAGCGTCGCGAGCCGGGTACCGGTCGCTGTGCAGCTGACCTCGCGGCGCACACTGCCCGACCGTCGAGCGGTGGCCACGGTCGCGGGTGATCCGCACGCGCAGCACCAGAAACCGGGATCTGGGATCGGATCGCCTATCGCCCAGGGCAGCGCGCAGAGCCGAGCGCCAGCGACATCGGTCGGGCCGGTCATGAGCCGGAGCCGACGGTGTTCGCGGCCTCGGTGAGCCGCTGGCGCTCAGCACGGCGGGCGAGCACGTCCGCCCCTCCGGTGTCGGCGTCGATGACGGCCACCGCGTCGAGGTCACCTGCAGCAGCCGCGGCGTTGCGCTCAGCGAGCAGCGCCCGATAATCGACGGTGGTCGGGCAGCAGGACATTGGCCAGAGGCACGGCGACCGACTCATGCGGTGTGCGTCAGGCGGTCACGGTGTCGCGCTCGGCCTCGGTGAGCTGATCCCACGCGTCGCGCTCGACCGAGCCAGCAGCAGGCGGGTGGTGGTGTTTGGCCATGTCAGCCCCCTACCGTGTTCGCGGCCTCGGTCAGCCGCTCACGCTCAGCAGCCCGGATCGAATAGTGCATCTGGCAGTCCACCCGCTCTGAGACGGGCGACCGGACCGCTAGGGTGAACGGACCATGTTTGAAACGCTCTCAGACCGGTTTGAAGGCATCTTCAAAGGCATACGGGGCCGAGGCAAGCTGACTCAAGCCGACATCGACGAGACGCTGGGCGAGATTCGGCTCGCGCTGCTTGAAGCCGACGTGAATCTTGATGTGGTTGATTCGATGGTGGCGCGGATCCGTGACCGTGCCCAAGGCCAAGAACTTTCTAAGGCACTCAACCCGAGCCAGCAGGTCATCAAGATTGTTCTTGACGAATTGACCGTAAGCCTCGGCGGCGAAGCGATGCGGATCAGCTACGCATCCAAGCCCCCCACCGTTGTGTTGTTGGCAGGGTTGCAAGGCTCGGGAAAGACCACCAACGCCGCCAAGTTGGCGCAATGGTTCAAAAAACAGGGACGTCATCCGCTGCTCGTCGGTGCCGACCTGCAACGCCCTGCAGCCGTTGAACAGCTCCGTACCTTGGGCGCACAGATCGACGTTCCCGTTTTTTCTGAATCTTCCCGCCCGACCCGAGTGGCCCGTAGAGCGATCAAAGAAGCCAGCCGCACCGCTCGCGATGTGGTGATCGTCGACACCGCTGGGCGATTGGCCATCGACAAAGAACTCATGGCTGAGATCGGTGACATCTCCTCGGTGGCTCAACCCCATTACACCTTCTTGGTGGTAGACGCCATGACCGGTCAAGACGCCGTCACCATGGCACGGGCGTTTGACGAAACCCTCGCCCTTGACGGCGTGATCCTTACCAAACTCGATGGTGACGCCCGCGGCGGCGCGGCACTGTCGGTGAAAGAAGTCGTTGGCAAGCCGATCGCGTTTGCGTCAACGGGGGAGAAGATCGAAGACTTCGACACCTTCCATCCGGATCGCTTGGCCAGCCGCATCCTCGGCATGGGAGATGTTGAGACCCTCATCGAAAAGGCAGAGGAAGCCTTTGAGAAAGAACAGGCCGAAGAGGCCGCGACCCGGCTACTTGACGGCACCTTCACGCTCGAGGATTTCCTTGAGCAAATGCAGCAGATCAAGAAGATGGGTCCGCTGGGGAATCTCGTGGGGATGATGCCGGGGATCCCCAAAGAGGCTCGCGATGTCGAGATTGACGACGGGCATCTGGCCCGCATCGAGGGGATAATTCGCTCCATGACCCCAGCCGAGCGGGTCCAGCCGGACATCATCGACGGGTCGCGGCGTTTGCGGATCGCTAACGGTTCAGGCGTGCAGCCCACCGAAGTGAGGCAACTGATCGATCAGTTCTCGCAGATGCGGCAGATGATGAAGCAGTTCGCCGGATTTGGTTCCAAGAAGGTCAACCCCAAGGCTCGCAATAAGGGCAAGAAAGGTAAGCAGAGGCGTGGTGGGCGTGTCACCGAGAAGGGTCCGGCCAAGGTGCCGAAGGTGCCGCTGTCGTTGCCGGGGCTCGAAGATCGCGTCGGTGGGTTTTGAGCCGCCCGGATGCGTTCTTGGCTTTCAAGGTTGGAATTGGTGTACTAGCGGAGGTTGAATTGACCGGTCGCTCGGTCCAGCCGCGCTCACGATCTCCGCAAGTCAACGACGATAAGTCCTAAAGAGAAACAGAGAACAAATGGCCGTCAAACTCCGCCTTATGCGGATGGGCAAGAAAAAGCAGCCCACCTACCGCGTTGTCGCCGCAGACTCGCGCTCGCCCCGTAACGGGCGCTTCATCGAGATAATCGGCATCTACGAGCCGCGTCAGGATCCTTCAGTAATCAAGATCGACAATGATCGTGCGTTGCATTGGCTCCGCCACGGTGCTCAGCCGACTGATCGGGTCGAGAAGTTGTTGAAGATCTCCGGTGCCTGGGAACTGCACACAGGCGGTCCTGTTGACCAGCCAGTTGCCGCGGCGGTGTCGGCGAAATCAGCGACGCCCCAGAGCACAGCTGAAGCTGAGGCTTCCGAAACTGGTAGTTCCGAAGCCGATGGAGGTGATTGAGGATGTCAGCAGAATCAGCCCAGGCAGTTTGTGAGTACGTCGTAAAGCAGATGGTCGACGACCCGGATGCAGTTTGCGTGGAGGTTTCGAGGTACGACGGCACACTTCGCCTTGACGTGACGGTCGGTGACGGGGACATGGGCCGCGTGATCGGCAGGCGCGGTCGTGTGGCCGGAGCGATTCGTACTGTTGTGCGGGCCGCCGGCTATGAAGAAGGCACCTCTATCGAGGTCGAGTTTGTCGACTGAGGGGCCGAGCGAATCTTGATGCTTGAAGTCGGCCGCATCACCCGTCCGCACGGAGTACGCGGCGATGTCTTGGTCGTGTTGACAACCAATCGCACGGAGCGTCTGAGAATTGGTGCTGTCTTGGCTTCGGGAGAATCTGAGTTCGTTGTCCGAAGCAGTAGGTCACACAAAGGTGGCTGGATCGTTGCCTTTGAGGGGGTGAGCGACCGTAACGCCGCTGAGGCGGTGAGCGGCACGGTTCTCTATGCTGAGTCCATCAATGACCCCGACGAGTTGTGGGTCCATGAACTGATCGGTGCTGTGGTGGTTGATCAGCACAATACCCCGCGGGGCGCTGTAGTCGGAGTGGTCGAAAACCCTGCTAGTGACCTCCTGGAGCTAGACTCCGGCGCGCTCGTACCTGTCAAATTTGTGACCGATCTGGCGCCAACCGAGCGAATCACTGTTGATGTCCCTGACGGCATTTTCGATCTAGCGGACGAAGCTGGCGATCGCGAGTCCTACCAACACGAGTCTGGGACGTCATTGTGAGCGGGTTTCGTATCGATGTCTTCACGATCTTCACGAAGATGCTCGACTCGGTTGCCGATGAGTCGGTGATCGGCAGAGGGCGCCGTGTTGGCCACCTTGATGTGCGTGTCCATGACCTGCGCGCGCATGCCACCGGGGTACATCAGTCCGTTGACGACGCCCCTTTCGGAGGAGGGGCCGGGATGGTTATGTCTCCAGCACCTCTGTTCGCCGCGGTCGAGGCGGTTGAACCAGCACGGCCCTTGCTGTATTTGTCTCCCGCGGGACGGCGCTTTGACCAATCCATGGCGCAGGAACTAGCCGATAGCGGGGGGTTCTCTCTTCTGTGTGGCCGTTATGAGGGTATTGATGAGCGAGTGCGACAACATCTCGTTGATGGTGAAGTGTCGGTAGGCGATGTTGTTCTTGCTGGTGGCGAAATCCCGGCGTTGCTCATAGTTGAGGCCGTGGGCCGACTTGTGCCAGGTGTTCTCGGCAATGCCGACAGCACCGCGGAAGAATCGTTCTCCGATGGGTTGCTTGAGTATCCCCACTACACCCGGCCCGCACAGTTCAGAGACTGGATTGTGCCGGAGGTGCTGCGCTCGGGCGATCATGGTCGGGTGCAGCGCTGGCGAAAAGCCCAATCGCTGCGACGCACGATTGACTGTCGCCCCGATCTGATCGCAGAACGTGGGGGCTTGAGCGATGCTGACTCAGAACTGTTGGCAGAATTCGGACTTCTGGACCCCTAGGAGGGTGTCGGTTCGAGAAGTCCCCTCTAGGCTTGCTTTTCGGTCCGTTCGGTGTTCGAGCGGTCCGTTCTTTTGTTCTCACCGCCGCGGAGCTTGCGATGCAGCCCACAGATGTCATCGACAACCTTATTGAACGAGAAGATATCCCGGACTTCGCTCCTGGCGACACGCTTCGGGTTCATGTCCGCGTGATGGAGGGCAACCGTGCTCGCACACAGGTCTTCGAGGGTGTGGTGATCCGCCGTCAGGGCAGCGGGGTCCGCGAGACTTACACGGTCCGCAAGCTGAGTTTCGGTGTCGGCGTTGAACGCACGTTTCCGCTGTACACCCCGATTGTGGAACGAATTGAGCGGGTGGCTCGCGGCGATGTTCGTCGTGCCAAGCTCTACTACCTGCGTGACCGGATCGGCAAGGCAGCCAGGGTCAAGGAAAAACGCGACAACTAGGTCCCTGGCCCCGACATCGTGCTGGGGCGTGTCGCAGCGTTGTCATAGGGCCTCCCTATGGTCTGGGGATGGATAAATCACGGGTCGCATTGGGGCGTTGGGGCGAGGACCTCGTCGCTCGGAGGTACGAAACCGCTGGGTACGAAGTACTTGATCGGAACTGGAGGATCAGAGGCGGTGAGCTCGATCTCGTGCTCGGTCGCCACGATGAGATTGTCTTTTGTGAGGTGAAGACGCGTTCGTCGGATTGTTTCGGTAGCGCGGTGGAAGCGGTTGGCCCGCGCAAGCAGCAACTGGTACGCCGCACTGCGTTGTCGTGGCTTGACCAACATGGGCGCGGTGGTCGCCTGCGTTTCGATGTTGCCTCAGTTGTTGCCGGGAAAGTCAGAGTCATCACCGGCGCGTTCTGAGGGACTTGGGCCGGTCAGCGGCGAGGGGAGCGTGTCTTTCTGCCGTTCCAGCAGCCGCGGTGCCAGTGTCGCCGTAGATCAGGTGCGTCCACGGGAACGACGACGTAGTGGCTGGTGCCCGGAGCGATATCGCGGTTGCAGTTTGGGCAGAGATAGCTCTTGTTCGCTTGGTATGGCTGCAGGAACTTGATGTCTACTTCGCCGTATGCTTCGGGGTCGTCCATCAGCCGAGCACTGCCCACAATACCAACAGCGCTGCTACTAGGAGGCCGGCCGCCACGTACAGGTAGTCGGTTGGTCGGCGACGGTGTGGGCGAGTGGGGTCCATTCCCATCTTGTCAGTATGGTCTATCGAGTTCGTTTCCCCGTGTTGGAGTCGCGGTGCGCAGGATGCTTTTAGGGATTATTGCAGTCGGGGTGTTGGTGGGTTCTTGCGCGGGGGACCCGCCGGAAGTCCCGCTCGGGCCTGACGGGCAACCTGACCCGGTCCTGGCTGAGGGTCGCGCCGTTTACGCAAAGCACTGTGCGTCGTGTCATGGTAAAAGCGGCGGAGGGGGGCAGGGCTCGCGGTTGAACAATGGTGCGGTTCTCGAGGCATATCCCCGCATTGACGATCAGGTTGCGATTATCGCTGATGGTAAGGGTACGATGCCCTCGTTCGTCGAGAGATTGACTCATCGGCAGATTGAGGCGGTCACCCGATATACAAGAGAGGTGCTGAGCTGAGCGGTGTCACACGCTCTGCCTAGTGTTCTCTAGACGCTCGCTGTTTGCGAAAGACGGCCTTTGTTTCTCTCATAAAGGTTGTCTCATGCTTGCTTCTGTTCGTTCTTCCACACTCGACGGGATCGATGGCGCCGCCGTCGATGTGGAGGTTCATGTCACCAACGGTCTCCCGGCGTTCACGATTGTGGGACTGCCCGATGCGTCATGTCGCGAGGCTCGAGACCGCGTGCGCGCGGCTATCGAGTCGAGCGATCTCAAGTGGCCGATGCAGCGGATCACGGTCAACTTGGCCCCGACCTGTGTCCGTAAGGTTGGTGCAGGTCTCGATGCGCCGATCGGGCTTGGAATATTGGCGGCTTCTGAGCAGATCCCGCTGGAATCACTAGCGGATATTTCTGCGGTGGGCGAGTTGGGGCTAGACGGCTCACTGCGACCGGTTCCTGGAATCCTTCCGATGGTTGATGTGCTTGATACCAACCGGGTAGTTGTTGCAGCAGCCGATGCTGGGGTCGCCGCGCTCGGAGCGGGAGATCGAGTTCGTCCGGTTCGGCGCTTGCGAGACATCGTGGATGTGGTTTCAGAGGGCTTGCCGTGGCCTCATGTAGAGCCGCCTGTGTATGACGATGAGGTTGTCGACGAGCCGGATTTGGCCGATGTCCGAGGGCAAGCGAGCGCACGTTGGGGTTTGGAGATCGCTGCAGCGGGAGGTCATCACCTGTTGTTGATCGGACCGCCAGGAGGTGGAAAGACGATGCTGGCGCGTCGGCTTCCGGGGTTGTTACCTGATCTTTCTGCAGAAGCGGCGCGCTTGGTCACCCGCGTTCATAGTGCGGCGGCGATTCGGCTTCCTGGGACGGGTCTGGTCCGGCGTCCTCCCTTTCGCGCACCCCACCACTCAGCATCTATGGCGGCCTTGGTGGGTGGAGGGTCCGGGCGGGTGTTGCCAGGCGAGATAAGCGTTGCCACTGAAGGCGTCCTTTTTCTTGATGAACTAGGAGAGTTTGCTCCCAGTGTTCTTGATGGGCTGCGCCAGCCTCTCGAGGAGGGTGTGGTGCGGGTAGCCCGCAGCGGCGGTATGCGTGAACATCCGGCCAACGTTCTGCTCGTTGCGGCGATGAATCCGTGTCCCTGTGGCGAGGGTAGTTCTGTGAGCTGCCGTTGCGGGCCTTCATCTCGCTTGCGCTATTCGCGGCGTATTTCGGGTCCGGTGCTAGATCGGCTTGATCTGATGGTGCATGTTGATCGCCCGTCTCCCAGCGCGCTTCTCGACCGAGAACCGGGCGAGTCGTCCAGCTCGGTGGCCGAGCGAGTGGCGCGGGTGCGTGAGCTCGCAACAAGTCGCGGCGCACGCACCAACGCGGCATTGAATCGTGAGCAACTAGAGGATGCCGCGCCGCTGGATCCCGAAGCGAGAGATGTACTTCACCAGGCATTGGTGGATGGCCGTTTGAGCGGCCGCGGAGCGATGCGAGTCCGTGCCGTCGCCCGGACAATTCGTGATCTCGACGACGCTGGTCCCACGATTAGAGCCCGCGACATCTACTCGGCCATCGGCTTTCGCGTGCGTCCTCCAATGGGAGGTTACGATGCGTGAAGACGCGTACGCTGCGGTTCTTGGTGGTTTGACTGGAGCCACCCCGCTACGCCTTCACAACTTGCTTGAGGAGAGATCAGCCCGCGATGCCCTTTTGGCGATCGAGTCAGATTCGATCGGTACAGAGGTTGCGCCTGTCGATGTGCTTGTCGAGTGGCAACGAGAGATCAACGGTATTGATCTCACGGCTGTGTCAGCTCGCCTTGATGCAATCGATGTGCATGTCAGCACCTTGCACGAGTCAACCCATCCACCCCAGCTCATTAACGACGTTGATCCAGCTCCCTTGCTCTTTTGTCGTGGATCGTTGCCGGATCCGTCACTGGTGCACGTGGCCGTAGTTGGCACCCGCCGTGCATCATCTATCGGCCGAGAGGTTGCGCGAGAACTTGGTATGGGCCTGGCCGAAGCGGGCGTCGTAGTGGTCTCAGGGCTGGCCTTGGGGATCGATGGCGAAGCGCACCGTGGTGCCTTGCTGGCGGGTGCGGCTCCGCCGTTGGCGGTGGTGGGTAGCGGGATTGATGTGGTGTATCCGAAGCGGCACGGTGATCTCTGGACCGAGGTTGCCAACGCCGGCGCTCTAATCAGCGAGGCACCGCTCGGAGGGCGGCCTGAGCCTTGGCGCTTTCCAGCGCGCAATCGGCTCATTGCAGCTTTCGCGGATCTGCTGGTGGTGGTGGAATCGCGCCACTCTGGAGGTGCGCTTTTGACGGTCGAACAAGCGCTTCGCAGAGACCTTGAAGTGATGGCGGTGCCTGGCTCGGTGCGCAACAAAGCTGCCGACGGCACTAACCAGTTGCTAGCAGATGGATGTGCGCCGGCACGCGATGTGACAGATGTGCTGGTTGCGTTGGGTCTATCGGAGATCGCGGTCGCGACACGCCGGAACGAGACCGATGTTGGTGCTCCCGAATCGGAGGTTGTTAGCCAAGGAGCTTCGCCCGATCACAGTGCTGCGGTGCTCGGGCAGGGTGCGGTGGTGCTTGAAGCGATAGACGACGGACCCACCTCGTTGGACGAGGTCGTTGATCGGACCGGACTTGGCGTGATTGAGGTTTACGCACATGTTGAAGAATTGGTCGCATCTGGCCTCGTTGTGCACGACGGTTCCCGAGTAAGGCGACAGTACTAGTGGCCAGCATGTCGAGTCGGAGTCAGGGTCGCGCCGGCCGCGCGTGCGTTCCAAGTAGGGTTGGTGTTGTGGAAACCTGGAGCCTAGAGGTTTGGCTTGACTCTCTTACCCGTGTCGTACCGTCTACGAGGGCTGTCTACGAGCGGGACATGCGGGCGGTTGCCGAATGGTTCGAGGCCGCCGGTCTGTCCACACCAGAGATGGTTACCCGTCGCGATCTCCGCAGCTATCTTTCGGATCTGCACGGCGCCGGGTATGCGCGAAGGACTACTGCCCGCAAAGCCTCGGTAATCCGCCGGTATTTCGGTTGGGCGTGTCGCACGGATCGCCTCGTTACCGACCCCAGCGCGTCTTTGTCAGCTCCTCGAGGGGAGGCCACTTTGCCACGGGTGCTCAACGCCCAAGAGATAGACGGCTTGTTCGAGGGATCCGCGGCAGCAACCGCAGTTGCCGCAGCTGAACCGGAGATCGAACTGCGTGACCGGGCCATTGTCGAGTTGCTATACGGCAGCGGCTTGCGGGTTAGCGAGCTATGTGGACTTCGTCACGAAGATCTAGCTGGCCCAAGCGACTCAATAGCTGTGTGGGGGAAGGGCTCCAAGCAACGACGGGTGCCGATTTCCGAACCAGCGGCTGCTGCGCTCAGCGCATGGATTCGACGCGGACGTCCAGAAATGGTGACCGAGGTGTCTCCCGACGATCGGGTGTTCCTGAACCGCCGAGGGAAAGCGCTCTCACCGCGAGACGTCAGACGTTTGCTCGACCGGAGATCGCTGTCGCCCACGCACCCTCACGCCTTGCGACACACCTATGCCACACACCTCCTCGATGGGGGTGCTGATCTGCGTAGCGTGCAGGAACTCTTGGGTCACGCGGACCTTGCCACGACCCAGATTTACACGCGAGTCAGCAGAGAGCGAATGCGCGAAGTTCACCGCTCCACGCACCCGCGGGCCTAGAATCCAAAGACCGTCACTTCCCCCGGAGAATCTCAACTATCGGGGAAGACGTTGCGTTTTATCGTGGGGCGTGGTGCTACGCATTGGCTGAATCAACGATCTGTTGTGTCGATTTTGCCGGCCAGTGTTGTGTGGCGAATCATCATCGTCGCCGTGATGAGCGTTGTACTGCTGGGCTTTACCGACGCACTACAACCGGCGGGGGCAGCGGATTTGCTCTTTCGGCGCCCGACATCGGCACCAGTGCTCGATCCCTTTCGCCTACCCGACGGAAAGTACGGCGCAGGAAATCGCGGCATTGAATACGACACTGGTGAATTCGACCGCATTGTTGCCGCGGCACGCGGAACGGTGGTATTCGCCGGGCCGGTTGCGCGCTCGCTGTTCGTGACAGTAGACCACGGCAACGGTTTGGAGTCTTCTTATGGGTTTGTCGGCCACATTCTCGTCAGAGAGGGAGAAGAAGTTGTCGATGGCGACTTAGTCGCTTTGGCTGATGGGCCATTTCACTTCAGCGTGCGCCTTCATGGTGAATATGTTGATCCAGAACCGCTCTTTGGTGCACGGCGCGTTGTGGTGCGCTTGGTGTCGCATCCTGTGCAAGGCCCCAGGAGTGTACCTGCACGGTCGGTAGTGCGTGGGCTTGCTCTGAGCGCCGCTACACTACCGCGCGGCTCAACGAGCCTCGGACGACATCAGATTGATGTCGACGAACAAGCATCTACCCGTGTCACTCCCGGTCGCTTCGGTGCCCGGCATGGGTTTCTAACCGGGAAGAAGGAACAAACATGGCTGTAATTTCCATGAAGCAACTGTTGGAGGCCGGCCTCCAATTCGGTCACCAGACTCGCCGCTGGAACCCGAAGATGAAACGCTTCATCCACGGTGAACGCTCCGGGATTCACATTGTGGATCTGCATCAGACTCTCAACCATCTTGAGCAGTCGTACATCTTCGTTCGCGACCTCGTCGCCGACGGTGGCACTGTGTTGTTCATCGGTACAAAGAAGCAGGCTCAGGATTCGATTCAGTCGTACGCTGAGCGCTGCAACATGCCCTATATCAACGAGCGCTGGTTGGGTGGGATGCTCACCAACTTCCAAACCATCTCCAAACGCGTCAGCAAGATGAAGGAATACCAGCGGATGCGCGACTCGGGTGAGTTCGAAGCAATGCCCAAGAAGGAAGCACTGCTCATCACCCGTGAGCTAACGAAACTTCAGCGCAACCTCGGGGGAATCCGCGACATGGAGCGCCTGCCCGAGGCAATCTTTGTTCTCGACACCAAAAAGGAGCACATCGCAGTCACGGAGGCACGCAAAGTCGGTGTGCCTATCGTTGCCGTGGTCGACACGAACTGTGATCCCGACCTGATTGACTACGCCATCCCTGGTAACGACGATGCTATTCGCGCGGGCCAATTGATGTGTCGAGTGATCTCTGACGCGGTGCAAGAGGGTCGTTTCATTCGATCCAAGCGTGTTGAAGTCGACGGTGCAGTCCCCAAGCGCAATGCGTTGGAAGAGGCTGAGATCGCTGCGCAACAAGAAAAGGCTCGTAGCGAAGCCGCCGCCCAAGCCGCAATCAGGGAAGCCCGTCTCGCGGAAGCACAGCAAGACCTAGCCGACGAGTCAAGCGAAGACGAGTCCGACGAAGACATCAGCCCGGTCCAAGATGTCGACGAAGTAAGCGAAGCAAGCGAAGCAAGCGAAGCAAGCGAAGCAAGCGAAGTAAGCGAAGTAAGCGAAGAACCAGAAACATCAGCCGACCCGGTTGAAACCCCGCAATAGATCCATCGGAGATAACAGAAAGATGTCGATTTCGGCTAAGGACGTAAAGGCACTACGCGACGCCACTGGAGCCGGCATGATGGATGCCAAGAAAGCGCTTGTGGAATGTGACGGCGATATGGATGCCGCGACTCAGCTTCTTCGTGAGAAAGGGCTGGCCAAAGCGGCAGCCCGTAGTGACCGTGACAACGACGAGGGCACGATCGCTTTGGCTGCGGCCGACAATGTGGCAGCAATAGTCCAGATCAAAACCGAGACAGACTTCTCAGCCAAGAGCGACGCAGTCACATCACTGGCTTCAGCGATAGCCGATGATGTGCTCACCGGGGGTCTAGGCGCCGCGAACGAGCACTCCGCGGCCATCGAAGACCTCCGCGTCAAGATCAAGGAAAACGTCGAACTTGGAACTGTTGAACGGATCGAAGGGGCGCAGGGCAATACCATCGATACGTACTTACATAGTCAGGATGGCCGTGGAGTGAACGCTGTTGTCGTTGAGGGTTCAGGCGTGAGCCGCGACGATCTGCACCAGGTCGCACTGCATATTGCGTTCGCCAAGCCGTCATACCTTTCAACTGACGAGGTACCGGCCGCCGAGGCCGAAAAAGAACGTGCTTCGCTGCTCGAAATCACCAAGGCTGAAGGCAAACCTGAGCAGGCCTGGGACAAGATCGTGGATGGCAGAATGCGCGGTTGGTTCGCCGAGCGCGTTCTACTCGAGCAGGGCTTGCACGGTGACAAGACCACGGTAAAGAGCAGTCTGGGCGGCGGTTACATTGCTCGCTTTGTGCAGGTTGTGATCGGTACGTAGCTGTGAGTCACGCCACCGAATCTCTCCGAGGACCGAATCAGGCCAGATGGAACCGGGTTCTCTTGAAGCTTTCGGGTCAGGCGTTTTCGGGTCCGCTGGAATACGGTATCCACGGCGAGACGGTCAGCAGAATCGCAGAAGACATTGTCGCGGCAAAGAAGCACTTCGACATAGACATTGCTGTAGTCGTTGGTGGCGGCAACATCTGGCGGGGCATTCAGGGCGCGGGCGAAGGTATGGACCCTGCTCAGGCCGACTATATGGGCATGTTGTCCACGGTCATGAACAGCCTCGCCCTTCAAGACACGTTGGAACGACTGGGAGCGGCCACTCGGGTCCAAAGTGCAGTCCACATGGCTCAAATTGCGGAGCCGTATATCAGGCGCCGAGCGATCCGTCACCTAGAGAAGGGTCGCATCGTTATTCTGGCGAGCGGTACCGGCAACCCGGGCTTCACCACAGACACCGCAGCTAGCTTGCGGGCCGTTGAGATTGAAGCAAAAGCGGTGTTGAAGGGGACTCATGGCAGTGTTGACGGCATCTACACGGGCGACCCTAGTGTCGATGGTTCTGTGACAAAACTCGACCATGTGACCTACCTGGATGTACTCAACCGTGGTCTAAAAGTGATGGACGCAACCGCAATCACCTTGTGTATGGACAACGACATGCCGATCGTAGTGTTCGACCTGATGGGTCCCGGCAACCTACGATCTCTACTTGAAGGAGAGGTAATCGGCACGCTCGTCGACGCTGGCAAGGGGAATTCGTGAACGAGATGATTGAACTGGTTGTCGACGACGCCGGTGAGAGCATGCAGAGTGCGGTAGATCACACTCGCAGGGAATTCTCAAGCGTGCGCACCGGTCGTGCTTCGTCGAGCTTCTTAGAGCGACTTACCGCGGAGGCCTACGGCGTTGAGATGCGAATTCAGGAGTTAGCAAGTTTCTCAGTGCCCGAAGCTCGCCTGCTTATCGTTACCCCTCACGACCCTGCGAATCTCAACGCGATTGAGAAGGCCATCATCAATAGCAATATGGGACTGACTCCCAGCAACGACGGTCGCGTGATCCGGCTGGCGTTTCCGCCTCTGACCGAAGAACGACGTCGTGAACTTTCTAGGGTTGTGGGCGCGATGAGCGAAGATGGCAAACAAAGAGTCAATGCCGTGCGACGAGCGGCGCGAAAGAACCTCGACGAACTAGACAGTGACGGGGGTGTATCTAAAGACGAGATCCAGCGCGCGGAAGGACGGCTTGACGCGCTCAAGAACGCGCATGTCGCTATGATTGATCAGGCGCAGGCCAACAAGCAGCAGGAGTTGATGGAGGTCTGACCACCGGTCACTCCCGCGAAGAGAGCGATGCCATGAGCCACGAACAAGACAACGAGGGGTTTCGCATTCAGCGTACCGACCCGATTGATGACGATGTGGCGCCCGGTCGGTCAGTGTTCGGTGACGATGAGACCTCCTTTGAGGATGACGATGCGGCCGTACCGCATTGGAGCCAGCCGCCTACTGGGTCGGTGCCAAAAGTTGGTGCCCCAGCCGAGAGCGTGACCTTCAACCCTCAAACCGAGCCTGCGATGCCGGAGCCCGGTGCTGAGGATCATTCCCGATGGGCGACAGAATCGACAGGACCGACTTGGGCGGGAGAGGGCCAGGTTCAACCACCAAGACAGCCATCTCGCTCCGCCGACATGGACGCGGATGCCTTTTTTGCCCATGACGACAATGAACCTCCGCCACCTGAAACAGCAGCAGCTCCTTCGCTGGGCGAGGCTTTTGGTGTATCGGGTACCGGTGACCGGAATTTCTTGACAGCGACAATGGTCGGTGTGGGACTAGCGGTCCTAATTCTCGCAGCCATGGCATACCATGAATGGGTTGCGGTTGCGGTGGTGACAGTTGTTCTGGCAGTTGCTGCGGTTGAGTTCTTCAACGCAGTTCGAGTTGCTGGCCTTCAACCTGCAGTGTTGCTCGGACTTGCGAGCGTGGTGTCTATGCCCCTTGCCGTGTACTGGAGAGGTGAATCCGCGGCAGGACTCGTATTGGTGTTATCGGTCGTCTTCGGGGCGCTGTGGTACCTAGTTGTTGCTCCGAGCGATTCACCGGTGCGCGGCCTTGGATCCACCATGCTCGGGATTCTCCACGTCGGTTTGCTGGGATCATACGCGGCGCTGATGCTCTCGATTCCAGATCACGGCACTGGATTGCTGACCGCGGCAATCATTGTGACAGTTAGTTACGACACAGGTGCACTGGTGGTTGGACGAACGATGGGTCGCTCACCGCTGTCATCAGCGAGTCCCAACAAGACACTGGAGGGATTAGTCGGAGGTGTTGTAGCGGCGATTGGAGCGGCGTTTGTGATGGGTTTCCTGTCGCAGCCTTCGCCTTTGGCTGACGTTTCTGCGGGTGGGGGATTCACCGACATCCTCATCCTCGGGATCGCGGGCGCTATCGCAGCCCCGCTTGGAGATCTAGCCGAGTCTGCGTTCAAACGAGACTTGGGCATTAAGGACATGGGTTCGATACTGCCCAGCCATGGCGGGATACTCGACCGATTCGACAGTTTGCTTTTCGTATTGCCAACTACCTTTTACGTATCTCGCTTCGTTCTGCCCTAAAACAACTGTCGTTCGGGAGTTGATCGCGACGAGTAGCGTCAAGGATGTGACCAGATCTGTTGCCGTTCTCGGTTCGACTGGTTCGATCGGGACTCAGACACTCGACATCATTCGGGCTGAACCTGATCGTTACCGGGTGGCGGCGCTCGGTGTCGCCACATCGGTGGATGCGGTTATCGAGCAAGCCGCTGAGTTCCGGCCTGAAGTTGTGGCGGTCGCGGACAGGGCTTGCGCAACCGAAATCCGCAGTCGACTTCCGGCTGGAACGGAACTCTTGGTGGGTACTGACGCAATGGCCACCGCAGTGACGTGTGCCGAAACCGTCATCAATGGTGTGGTTGGGTTTGCAGGGTTGCCGGTCACGTTGGCGACGCTCGAAGCGGGGAAACGGCTGGGTTTAGCCAACAAGGAGTCTCTGATCGCAGCAGGCCCGGTAGTGCAACGGGCCTGGTCAACCGAAGGCGCGGAACTGATGCCGGTAGATAGCGAACACTGCGCGATTCACCAGTGCCTTCGCGCGAACGACGTTTCCGGAAAGATCAAAGCTTCAGACCGTGTGGCAGAGGTTGTGTTGACGGCCAGCGGTGGCCCGTTTAGAGGGCGAACCCGACAAGAACTTGCCAGCGTCAAGATTGAAGACGCGCTCTCGCATCCGACCTGGTCGATGGGGCCGAAGATCACCATTGATTCGAGCACGCTGATGAACAAGGGCCTCGAAGTGATTGAAGCGCATGAGTTGTTTGGTGTTGATTACGACCAGATCAAGGTTGTGATTCATCCCCAGTCGATCGTTCATTCGATGGTCAGCTACACCGATGGCGCGACCATGGCTCAGCTCTCGCTTCCCGACATGCGGCTGTGTATCGGCTATGCCTTGGCGTTTCCCGATCGACTGGCGTTGCCTTACGGCGCCATCGATTGGGCTGAATCCCCGCAACTCGACTTTCATCCTCCGGACCTGGAGGCGTTCAGGTGTCTGGGGCTGGCCTATGAGGCGGGACGGGCATCCGAGACTGCTCCAGCGTGGTTGAGTGCAGCTAACGAGGTCGCGGTTGATGCGTTTCTTGCTGGTTTGATTCCTTGGGTCGGTATTGCCGATGTAGTTGAAGCGGTGATGCAGTCGTGGCCCGGTCTGCCAGCGACCGATGTCGACGTTGTGCTTGATATTGACCGCCGCGCTCGCGAGGTCGCCCGGGCGATGATCGACAAAAGAGCTGCTCCATGACCGATCAACTGGCTACCAGACGCCGATTGCCTTTGTTGGCACGCGGTCGCACGGTGCCTGAAATGTCGGGAGCACCCACCGAATTTGATACCTCAACTGATTTTATCGGGTTAACGATGTTGCTTTTGGCCATGGTTGCCCTCGGGGTTTTTGTGAGCTGGAGCTGGACGTTCATCGTGGCGTTCATTGTGTTCATGCTCTTCATGCATGAGATGGGCCACTACGTTACGGCGAGGTGGACGGGTATGAAGGTCGTCGAGTTCTTCATTGGATTCGGTCCCCGACTGTGGTCGTTTCGTCGTGGCGATACCACTTTTGGTGTGAAGGCGATTCCGGGGGGCGCGTATATCCGCATCATCGGGATGAACAATCTAGACATAGTCGCGCCTGAAGATGAGCACAGAACCTATCGGGTCAAGTCGTTTCCTCGAAGGTTGCTGGTGGTTAGCGCGGGCTCAGCAATGCACTTTCTGTTGGCGATCGCTCTGTTGTTCGCGGTTCTTTTTTTCTACGGCTTGCCGACCGATGATGTTCGTTGGTCGGTTTCAGCGGTTAGTGATCGCAGCGCCGCGGCTGAACTGGGAATTGAACTCGGAGATGAAATCGTCTCGATTGACGGCGTTGAAATCACCGATTTCGCTCAGTTCGGGGAGGTGGTAACCGCTAACGGTTCCCAAGAGGTTGAGGTGGTGTATCAGCGAGGCTCCGAAACCTTGACCGGCACCGTGGTGCTGGGTTCTCGGCTGAGCGATGAAGGGGCGGCGGCTATTGATGGCCTATTACCGCGAGATCGCATTCTGGCGGTAGATGGGATTGAAGTGTTTGGTTGGGATGAGGTCACCGCCGCGGTTGATGGTCGGTTTGGTGAGCCGCTGCAGTTTGTTGTCGACCCGGCAGGGGGTGCTGAGTTGCTCGTTGTCGATGAGGCGGCGGTGCTGGAGTTGCCTTCGGCTGAGGTAGCGACATCGGGGTTCTTCGGCGTTGGCCCTCAGAGCTACCGAGAACCGGCGGGCTTGTTCAACAGCGTCACCAAAGCGATTACCGGATTTGGTTCTTATACAAAGCTCATTTTGGTGGGTATGGGGGAGCTAGTGGCGGGCGGAGGTCTTCAAGACTTTGTTGCTGACACTTTGACGGGCGATGTCGATAGTCCCGCCGAACAGGTGTCGTCGAGTGTTGCGGCTGAGCGCGAGGTTGCGATTCGTTCCCTTGATGCGCGTGATCCAGATGAACAACGAATCATCTCGATCTACGGTGCTGCCCGTTTGGGCACGCAATTGACCGATGACGGATTCGACGTTGTGCTGATCTTTTTGGCTGGACTCAACATCTCCATTGGCCTGATCAACCTGATTCCCCTACCTCCGTTCGACGGTGGTCATGTGGCGGTCGCGATCTATGAGAGGATCCGCTCTATCGGCGGACGTCGTCACCAGGTTGACTATGCCAAATTGCTTCCCCTCGCATACGGCGTGGTCGTTTTGCTTTTGGGTGTTGGTTTGATTGCTGTTTTCCGCGACATCATCGACCCGATCAATATCTAGTGTGCCGGTGTCGGCTACGGCGTCGTCAGTGCGGATTTGATCCGTTCTCGCAGAGCTGCGACATGGCGATCGGTGGTCCAGGTCGAACCGATGGACACCCTAATGAATGCTCGTTCGTTGATTGATGAGCCCAGCACGTAGACGCTTGGTTCGGAGTTGAGCGAGTCGAGCAACCTCTGGGTTGCCTCATCGCCGTCGACATGGGCGAAACAAACCAAAGCGAATGGAGTTGGAGCGATCAGTGTCAACTGCTGTTGTTCTGCTATCCAGTCGGTCAACTCGCGAGCTTGTCTAGCGTTGGCGCGGATCCGCTTGCGTAGCCCTTCCGCCCCGAAGGAGCGAAGCACCCACCACAACTTGAGTGCTCGAAATCGCCTTCCGAGGGGCACATGCCAATCTCGGTAGTCGATCACCTCGCCAGCGTCAGAAGCGGCGTTGGCCAAATACGGTGGCGTGATACTGAGCGTGTCGATCAGTGGCTTGCGGTCAGCCACCCAGAAAACGGAGCAGTCGAAGTTTGTCGCCAGCCATTTGTGGGGATTGAACGTGTAACTGTCGACTAACTCAAGTCCGTCTTGATGTTGGCGAAACTCTTCACAAATCATCGCAGCACCGGCATAAGCGGCGTCTACGTGGAACCACAGATTGTGCTGAGCTGCAATTTCTCCGATAGCCCGAATTGGATCGATTGCGGTGGTTGCTGTGGTGCCCACCGAGCCAGCTACGAACGCAGGCACCAACCCCGCGGCGAGATCGTCCTTGATTGCTTCGGCTAGCGATTCGGGGCGTGCTGCAAAGCAATCGTCGACTTCAACGAGGCGTAGCTGACCAATGCCCGCTACCCGTGCGCCTTTCTCGATCGACGAGTGAGCTTGAGCTGAGGTGTACGCGACCATCTGTTCAGCGGCTGCTCCCGTTCTGTTTCGGCAAGTCTCACGCGCCACAACCAAGGCGGTGTGGGTTGAATCGGAAGCGCTCATCTGAATAACGCCCCCGCCTGGGCCGGTTGTCTTCCAATCTTGTGGCACTCCTGTCAGGTCTACAAACCAGTCCAGAACGTGGGATTCGATCTCGGTGGCAGCGGGCGCGGTGACCCACATCATCCCTTGAGCCCCTAATGCGGCGGACGCCATCTCCCCAAGGATCGAAGGTGGTGACGACTGGGCTGGGAAGTAAGTGAACCATCCGGGGTGCTGCCATTGGGCGAGTCCTGGCACTACCACCTCGTCGAGATCGCGCAGCAATGCCTCGAACGGCTCAGCTGACTCGGGGGCCGCGTTGGGGAGCATGGCCCTCACGTCGCCTGGCGAGACTTGAGCCTGCACCGGACGCTCTTCGATGCTTGCGAGATAGTCGGCGATCCAGTCGACTAACGCATGTCCGTTGGCGCGAAACTCTTCGAGGTCGAGTGGGTCCGAAATTGTCTCAACCCTGACCGTAGCGTCTTACGTCGCCTGCAACCTTTTCAAAGAGGCTGAGAATTTCCCCGGGTTCGTCGTGGCGCCCGGTTTGGTCTTTGGAGTAGATGAGGTCGCCGTCCACGGTGACGTCGAAAATACCTCTGGTGCCCGTGGTCAGCGTTAACCGTTCGATGACGTGCTGATAGTTCGAGAGAAGATCACTGGCTGCGCTCACGGCGTAGCTTGCATAGTCTCAAGGAACTCAATATTTGATGTCAACGATATGTCCCATGCTGTGGAGGTTATCGGGGACTCTTCGCGGAGCGGAGTGGCGGATGTCTCCATATCGGCCGTAGGCTCTCGATTTGTAATTCTCTTGTGAGTCTTGAAACTGGAGCAGATCAAATGGCTGAAATTTCCCTTGGCGGCAATCCCATCAACACCAACGGTTCCCTGCCGACAGTTGGCACCGCGGCGCCGTCGTTTGTCCTTACTGGTGCCGATTTTGGTTCGGTTTCGCTATCGGACTTTGCTGGGGCGAGAGTCGTGCTCAACATCTTTCCGTCGATAGACACGGGTGTTTGCGCTACCAGTGTTCGTACCTTCAACGAGCGAGCCGCTGGTCTTGACAACGCGATTGTGCTTTGTGTGTCTGCCGATCTCCCCCCAGCGGCTGGTCGTTTTTGCGGGGCTGAGGGTATTGAGGACGTGAAGACTGGTTCGACCTTCAAGAATCCTGAGGTATTGGACGACTATGGAGTGCGAATCATCGACGGAATGCTCGCCGGTCTTGCCGCCCGAGCGGTGGTCGTGATTGACGAATCGGGCACCGTTGTCCATGCCGAACTTGTCCCCGAAATCGTGCAAGAGCCCGACTACGACGCAGCGCTGGCCGCGTTGGGTTAATCGGTGCGCGGTGCTATCGCCGGGCGCAGCCGGAGCCGCGGCAGCATTGGCGTTGGCCGGGGGAGGGCGTCGGGGCGTGCTTCGCAGGGAGCGTTGATTTCTGTGCGATGGTGATTGCTGAGTACGTTGATTCGTATGCGCATTGACCTTGCCAATCCTGCCAGCTTTGCCGATGGTCATCCGGTCGAGCAGTACGACTGGTTGTTGACCCATGATCGGGTTCATCGCCATGCGCACGGTGATGACTTCTTTTGGGCCGTGTCGGGGTATGACGAGGTCCGTCAGGTTTCTCGTGAGCATCGAGTGTTCAGCAACGAGTGGGGTATCTCGTTGGAGCCGGCACCCGATTCTTCCCTTGAGTCGTTGCGCACGATGATGATCATGATGGACCCGCCGAGCCACACGTCCTATCGACGGCTGGTCTCAAGCGCTTTCACGCCGCGCGGCTCGGCGAAATGGACCGACCGCGTACAGGCTCTGGCCCGTCAGATTGTTGATGAGGTCGCAGGGGCTGGTCGCTGTGATCTGGTAGCCGACGTAGCCGGTGAAATGCCCTCTTTCGTGGTTGCCGACATGCTTGGTTTGCCGCCCGAGGAGGGTCGCCAGCTCTACCACTGGACCGAGATTGTGCACACCGACCATTCGGTTGTCACAGAGGAGCAACGGACCGAAGCCGTGATGGCGCTTGTTGGGCGAGGTATGGAGGTCTATTACCAGCGGCGTGCCAACCCCGGCGACGATCTCGGTTCTGTGATCGCCAATGCTGCCGTTGACGGGGAGGGGATGACTGTAGGTGCCTTTGCTGCGTTCTTTATGTTGCTGGTTGATGCGGGTGGCGACACGACCCGCAACCTGGTTGCTGGCGGCATCGAGGCGCTGATGGCCCGACCAGAGCAATTCAGCTGGCTATTAGAAGACATCGAGGGGCGTCTGCCGCTCGCTGTTGAGGAGTTACTGCGGTTTTGCAGTCCTGTGGTGTACATGGGGCGACAAGCTCTTGTCGATACCGAGATCGGCGGCCAGAGTGTTCGCGCCGGTGATCGGGTGGTGCTCTACTACGGCGCCGCCAACCGCGACCCGCGGGTGTTTGAATGGCCTGCTGAACTTGACTTGACACGGGATCCCAACCCTCATGTGGCCTTTGGCGCGGGCGGCCCTCACTACTGTTTGGGAAGTCATCTCGCCAGGATTGAGATTTACGCGATTCTGCGTGAGTTTCTGGTGCGGTGTCGTGACTTGGAGTTGGACGGACCTGTCGAACGACAGGAGTCGTCGTTCATCTGTGGCCCCCGGGTCATGCCGGTGCGGTTTGCGCCCGGGCAATCTGTTGACGGCTGGCGTAGCAATAGCCGCGGCGGCGTTGTGGAGGTGTGAAGCCCGGGGCGTGGCCAACAGGGTCCACCCGAATGGGTTCCTCTCTCAGATATTCATATGGTTCAAGTTCGAGCAAACAACGCCTGGGTCCCGGAACAGAAGACCCGACGCGAAACCCGACGAGTTCACGAACGCCGCCTCGCCAACCCAGACATCCGTCGTGTGTGGCGCGACCAAAAGATCCGAACACAACCCCACGTACACACCGCTTGACAAGAGAGCGTCTGACAGTCTGACAGTCCCACCCCCGAACGGGAGATGCTCAGGTGAAGGAGGTGTAGGTTCGTGTGTCTATGTCTGATCCTTCATTTGTTCGTGTGTCCCTGACTGATCCTTCATCTGGGCTTGAAGTGAGGTTGGGTCGGGTCTGGTTGAGCCTCACGTTGGTTATTGGGTTGACGGCTGCGTTGTTGACGGGATCGGCGGCGCCTGCTGGGGCCGTCGCGGGATACGGGGATGTGGCTGACAGCAGTTGGTACACAGATGCGGTGCAATGGTCAGTCGACAACGCGATCACCGGTATCGCCGGGGTCTGTTTCGAGTTCGACACTCCGGTGTCGCGTGGCGAGACAGCGGTGTGGATCTACAACATGGAGAACCAGCCCGACGCCGGTGAGCCCCATTCGTTCACCGACGTCACGGACGCGTCCCAAAACGATGCGATCTCGTGGATGGCCAACAACGAGATCACCACCGGCACAACAGATACGACCTTCGCACCAAACGACACGTCGACCCGTGCCCAGGCCGCAGCGTTTCTGCATCGCCTCGGAGGTGAACCCGCCGCGCCGCCGCATGATTTCAGTGATGTCGTCGCAGCTTGGCAGCAGGACGCCGTGTCGTGGATGGCCCACACCGGTATCACCACCGGCGCAACAGACACCACCTTCGCACCAGACGACACCTTGACCCGGGCCCAACTCATCACCTTCCTGTACCGCTACCAGAACGAACCAGACACAACCCTCGACACCGCGACCCTGGGCTGTGATCCGGCTGGTTTGGTGACGCCCACGGGTATTCCGGTCGCGGTCCTCGAACGTACTGCTTCGGGCTTCTTGGTGCGGACACCCTGTGGAAACACCGCCGAAGTTTCCAAGGGTGTGTTTATCAACGATGTCCGCGTAGTGATCGATCCAGGCCACGGCGGACCGGTGGATACAGGCGCGGTAGGTCCCAATGGTCTGGTAGAACGCGACTTGAACCTCACACTCGGCCGTGCCGTCATCGACGAACTGGCCCGCCGCGGCATCTCCGCTGTCAGCACCCGCACCGGCGACTACGGGACGTTGCTGTCGGTCCGCGCCCTCCTCGCCGACGATCTAGGAGCCGAAGCACTGGTTTCGATCCACCACAACGCACCCACTTGGGCGACGAGCAGCACCCCTGGTAGTGAGGTGTTCATACAATCTGCTTCACGTGACCTGGCTCGTGCTGATTCCGCTCGTCTCGGTGGGTTGTTGTACGAAGAGGTCACCGCTGCGCTTGCTACTTTCGACAACATCACCTGGAGCCGGTCGTCCAGTGCAGGGGTGCTTCGGGTCCTGTCGTCGAGCGGCCGCGACGCCTATGGCATGATCGTCCGTCCGGAGGTCCCCACTGCCCTAGTCGAGTACGGCTACCTGTCCAACCCCTCAGAAGCCGCGCTGTTCACCACCGACGAATACATCCAGGTGGCCGCCACTGCCACCGCTGATGCCATCGACGCCTACCTGCATACCGAACGCCCGGGCACAGGATTCATCCAACGCCCCCGCATATACAACCCAGGAAGAGCTCCCAGTTTCTGCGAAGACCCTGCACTCGAATAGAACGGTCGAGTGGAGTACCGCAGCGCCGCATTCGCGTGATGCCACGCCCTCGCTATGTGCCCGAGCGACCAGCAACCCAGCCCGGTCTTTCGTCGCCGCCCCCCGGCAGCCCCGTTCACCGGCATCATCGACATATCATGATCAGTCATAGACATGATCCTTCCCGGTCCACCTGTAGTGATTCTGGGATCGTGTCCGCTTTTGGATGGTTGATTGCGTGTTTGTGGCTGGTCCTTCATCTGGGTCTAAAGGGGGGTTGGGTCGGGTCTGGTTGAGCCTCACGTTGGTTATTGGGTTGACGGCTGCGTTGTTGACGGGATCGGCGGCGCCTGCTGGGGCCGCCGCGGGATACGGGGATGTGGCTGACAGCAGTTGGTACACAGATGCGGTGCAATGGTCAGTAGACAACGCGATCACCGGTATCGCCGGAGTCTGTTTCGAGCCCGACACTCCGGTGTCGCGTGGTGAGACAGCGGTGTGGATCTACAACATGGAGAACCAACCCGACGCCGGGAATCGTCATTCGTTCACCGACGTGACCGACGACACTCAACACGACGCGGTGTCGTGGATGGCCAACACAGGCATCACCACCGGCACAACACCCACCACTTTTGCACCTGATGACACGTTGAGGCGTGCCCAAGTCGCAGCGTTTTTGCATCGCCTGGCAGGTGAGCCTTCTGCACCGCCGCACAGCTTCAGTGACGTTGTTGCGGGTTGGCAACAAGACGCTGTGTCGTGGATGGCCAACACAGGCATCACCACCGGCACAACACCCACCACCTTCGCCCCCGACGACACGCTGACCCGGGCCCAGCTCATCACCTTCCTGTACCGCTACGAAGACGAACCCGACGTAACCCTCGACACCGCAACCCCGGCCTGCGACCCCACCACCAACACACCCACCTTCAAAACAATCAGTACAGGCGGCGACTATCGCGGCAGCCATAGTTGCGCCATACGCAGCGACGACACTGCCGTCTGCTGGGGAAACAACCATTATGGGCAGGCTGACGCGCCGGCCGGTGAGTTCAAAACAATCAGCGCACGCGGCAGCCATAGTTGCGCCATACGCAGCGACGACACTGTCGTCTGCTGGGGAGACAACAGGTCTGGGCAGGCTGATGCGCCGGCCGGTGAGTTCAAGACTGTCAGCCTAGGCGGGTCCCATAATTGCGGGATACGCAGCGACGACACTGTCGTCTGCTGGGGAAACAACCATTATGGGCTGGCTGATGCGCCGGCCGGTGAGTTCAAGACTGTCAGCCTAGGCCGGTTCCATAATTGCGGGATACGCAGCGACGACACTGCCGTCTGCTGGGGAGGCAACCAATATGGGGAGTCCGATGCGCCGGCCGGTGAGTTCAAGACAATCAGCGCAGGTAGCGCCCATAGTTGCGGGATACGCAGCGATGACACTGTTGTCTGCTGGGGAAACAACTATCAGGGGCAGACCGATGCGCCGACCGGTGGTTTCAAGACTGTCAGTGTAGGCTACGGCGACATCGGCGTAGAGACCGATTCTTACAGCGCCCATAATTGCGGGATACGTAGCGATGACACTGTCGTCTGCTGGGGAAACAACTATGAGGGGCAGACCGATGCGCCGGCGGGTCGTTTCAAAACTGTCAGCGCAGGTAGCGGTCATAGTTGCGGGATACGCAGCGATGACACTGTCGTCTGCTGGGGAGACACCTATGAGGGGCAGACCGATGCGCCGACCGATGCGCCGACCGGTGGTTTCAAAACTGGTGGTTTCAAGACTGTCAGCGCAGGCGACCGCCATTTTTGCGCCGTACGCAGCGATGACACTGTCTTCTGCTGGGGGCAGGGCGATGAGCCGACAGGTGGTTTCAAAACGGTCAGCGCAGGCAGCGGCCATAGTTGCGCCTTACGTAGCGATGACACTGCCGTCTGTTGGGGAAACAACAGGTATGGGCAGTCCGATGCGCCTGCGGGTGGTTTCAAGACTGTCAGCGCAGGCGGCTACTATTCCCCGTTTGGCCTATCGTTTGGCATTGTATTTCATGTACATAGTTGCGGGTTACGTAGCGATGACACTGTCGTCTGCTGGGGAGACAACGAGTTTGGGCAGTCCGATGCGCCTGCGGGTGGTTTCAAGACTGTCAGCGCAGGCGGCAGCTACGCCGTCAACCGATTCACCGGTCGCCGCGGCCAAGAGCATAGTTGCGGGATACGCAGCGATGACACTGTCGTCTGTTGGGGAGACAACGAGTTTGGGCAGTCCGATGCGCC
>JAKZTU010000338.1:0-7659 GCA_047516945.1 Acidimicrobiales bacterium | reverse complement strand
TGCGCCAGTCGATTCAGCGGCTCTTGTTGTCGCCGTACATTCTAGAAAAGAACCACATCCGTGGCTTCGTCTACGACGTCACCACCGGCCTGCTTGAACAGGTGAACGTCTAGGGCCTGCGCTATTGGTTGTTGAGTTCGTGGGCTGGCAGAGCATTGGACACGGTGCCTAGAGGCCCCTCATTCCTCTGCGCCGTTCTTTCTCGAACTCAATTTCCTCGGCGTAATCTTCGCTGGACTTGGGTGTCGTGGGCACCGAACGGTGGCGTGGACTCGATGAACTGAGCAGATTCGTGAGGAATTTTTTTAGTCTCATGCCGTGACCTTGGCTCAGCGCAGCATGAGTCACCGGTTGATGAGTTGATGCGCTATTCGAAAGGCGTTGGCCATCACGGTGAAGCCGGGGTTGAGGCCTCCGTTGGTTGGGTGCAGCGAGGCGTCTGCAGCGAACACGTTGGTGGTCTGATGGACCTTGCCGAAGCGGTCGGTTGCTCCGAGGTTCGGGTCATCGTGCATGCGGCAGGTGCCAGCGCCGTGCTCGCCGGCGGTGGTTGAGCGACTGTAGAACCAGCGAACCCTGTTGCCGATGTCGACGATGTCGGTGCAGTCCATAGCCTCGAGCCATTCCACACAGCGGGCGCTGAGAAATTTGTGCATCGGCTCATCGGCAGGGTGCGACCCTCCGCTGAAGCGCACCACGGGAACGCCAAATGAGTCTTTCACAGCGGGATCAAGCGTGACCCGCGCTGTCGCTGAGGGGATTTGCTGACCGCAAGCCATGGTGGTCAACAGTTGATGGATGCCGTCGCGCATGAACTCTGTGTGAGCGGGTCCGTAACTCGGCACGCCGAAGAAGCTGGCGAGAATGCCTGCGGCAGCGACGGGGAGGTTCTGGGTTCCGTCGTGAATGACACCACCACCGATGACGCCGGGGTTGTGGTGGTTGAAGTCAAGCGTGGCCCAAGAGTGGCCGGGTCCGGTCCAAGCGTGAAAGCGGTCGCGGTGCTTTGCGTAAGCCAGCGCGTAGGTATGGGACTGAAGGTGACGACCTACCTGGTCGTTGCCGAGCCCTGACCACATCAGCAGCCGCGGTGTTTCCGCGGCACCAGCGGCCAGCACCACCCGCCCGGCACCGATGGTCCGTGTGGTTTCGGTGTTGCTGACAGTTACGCCCGTGGCGGTGGCGCGTTCAGTTTCGATCCGCAGCACGCGGGTGCCCGCAACGATGTCGAGCGATGAGCCCGGCCCACAGGCGCGACGCAACACAGTGTTATGGCTACCGGCTTTGGCGTCGACCGGACAGGAATGGCCGACGCATTGTTGACAGGCCACGCAAGCAGCACGCCCGTGTCTCTCCACGGAATTGATGGCGCAAGACAGCGGACCGGAACGCCATCCGAGTTGGTCCGCCGCAGTGTGCATGACCTCGGCACGGTGATCCTTGGGAAGAGCAGGCATCGGGAAGTCCTTGGCCTGTGGTCGGTAGTGGCGCAAGAATTGGGCGTCGCCGCAGACACCGATCTCGTGTTCGGCGAGTTCGTAGAAAGGTGCCATGTCGTCGTAGCTGATCGGCCAGTCGATGAGGCTTGATCCTTCTGGGGTGCCGTAGACCGATGCCATCTGGAAGTCTTCGGGCAGGAACCGCCACGCTTGCGCTTGCCAGAGCCGGGTGCCTCCGCCGACGGTCATGGCGT
The DNA here is from genome assembly GCA_047516945.1 of Acidimicrobiales bacterium. GTDB lineage: Bacteria > Actinomycetota > Acidimicrobiia > Acidimicrobiales > Aldehydirespiratoraceae > VXYK01. Next base: position 5,966 of record JAKZTU010000338.1, on the reverse strand, counting down.
TGAGGCCCCAGCCGATGTCGTGAGGTTCGAGCGTTGAGGCAACTCCATCGATGTCTTGTTGCACCCGTAGCTCGTGGCGTGACGGCCCGGCCGTGGGCGTGTAGATCGCGGCACGTTTACCGCGCAGATGGTCATTACGCAGTTCAGCCGATGCGTGTTGGCGTGATCGTTCGACCAACAGGACGCGCTCGCCCGCATCTGCGAGCATTGCGGCCACCACCCCACCTCCGGTGCCTGCTCCGACCACGATGGTGTCATACGTTTCGTCAGCGGCGGAGAGTGCGATGGTTGGCAGCGGGTCGGGTTCGATCGCTTGCACGCCTTCTGGGATCGGACTGAACCCGACAACTCTCCATCCGGGCGGTTCTTTGAGATGCGGTGCGGCGTAGAACCCTTCGTGAGCGATGCGTATCAGGGCGTCCTGTTGGGCCTGTTCCAACGCACTCAGCGACGGGTTGGCGGTAAACGCCCCCACCGCTGATGTCACCAGTTCATGAGCCCAGTCGAGTACTCCGTGCCATTCGGTGTCGAGGTACGACTCCACCCCGTCACGCCATCCGCCTTGATGGTCGTGTTCGGGGGGAATGATTTCGTCAATCGCCCCCCGTAGTGCTGCTCGCTGGTCAGCGTCGAACGGGGCAAGCATCTCGTTCACTGCTGGCTGGCGCGCTCGCGGAGTTGGTATTTGAGAACTTTGCCGCTGGCGTTGAGGGGGAGTGCGTCAACGTATTCGACGTGGCGGGGGACTTTGTAGTTGGCCATCTCACCGCGGCACCAGGCGATCAGCGCGTCGGCGTTGCGTTCGGATCCAACGGCAGGTACCACGAAGGCATAGCCGACTTCGCCGAGTCGTTCGTTGGGCACGCCGACCACGGCTACCTGTCCGACACCAGGATGGTTCATCATCAGGTTCTCGATCTCGGCAGGGTAGGCGTTGAACCCTCCGTTGATGAACATGTCTTTGACGCGGTCGGTGATGTCGATGTTGCCGTCGGCGTCCATCACCCCGATGTCGCCGGTGTGCAGCCATCCGTCGGCGTCGATTGTTTCTGCCGTTTTGACCGGGTCGTTGAGGTAGCCCTTCATCACGTTGTAGCCGCGCACAACGATCTCGCCCGGTTCGCCTCTTGGCATTTCTTGACCCGCTGGGTTGACGATTCGCACTTCGACATCGTCGATTGGCCGGCCGCTGGTGTTGGCGATTGTCTCGGGGTCGTCGTTGTGGCGGCACATGGTGGCGATCCCCGATGATTCGGTGAGCCCGTAGCCGGTGACGATCTTCTCGAAGCCGAGCCGTTTGCGCATCGAGATGATCATTTCGACGGGGATAGCCGCGGCTCCGGTCACCGCCAATCGCAGCGACGACATGTCCCATTGGTCGAGGTCTTCGGTGTTGAGGATGGTCTGGTAGATCGCCGGTGGTCCCGGGAGCATCGAGATGCGTTCTTCGGGTATGCGTTTCATCACCGACGGCACGTCGAATACCGGATGGGGAATGATCGTTGACCCGGTCATCAAGCAGGCCAAAATGCCCGCGTTGAGCCCGAACGAATGAAAGAAGGGGTTGATGATCAGGTAGCGGTCGCGGTCGAGTCCGATCACTTGGGACCAGCTCAGGTAGGACCGGCAGACGGCCGAATGGATCAGCATGGCGCCTTTGGGGTCGCCGGTCGTGCCGGAGGTGAACATGATGTGGCAGAGGTCGTCGCCTTTGACCGCGGCGCTGCGGGCGGCTCGTTCGTCTTCGCTGACGGCTGCGGCACGGGCCATGAAATCGCTGTAACTGGTGGTGCCGGTCGGGCAGTCTCCTCGCATCACGACGATCTCGGCCAGTGACGTGGGTACTTCGGCTTGCTGCAGCAGCGCCACGTAGTCGGTGTCGAGGAAGTCGGTGACGCAGAACAGCATCTTGGCCCCGGAGTTCTCAAGAACATAAGCGGCTTCGCGCCCCTTGAAGCGGGTGTTGATCGGTACTACAACCCCGCCTGCGGTGTGCACTCCGAGCGCGGCAACGGCCCATTCACAAATGTTGGGCGCCCACAGCGCCACGCGGTCGCCTGCGGCCACCCCTGAGGCCATCAGTGCACGTGCCGCAGTGTGGATTTGTGCGCGGAACTCAGAGAAGTGCCAGCGGACATCGCCATCCACCATCGCTTCACGGTCACCGAAGCGGCTGGCTGCGTCGTCGATCAGTTCTGGAATCGTCTGCCAACGAGGGTCGTTCATAGCCCCCGAGAGTAGCCACGGTTACTGCAAATTTCGGGGTTCGAAGGTGAGTTCGGGGAGAACGACTTCCCATTTTTCGCACAGAACACGATCCAGGTACTCCGCATCGGAGCGGTCTTTGCCCCAGGTCGCGATGGCGAACAAGTCCGGTCCGCCACTGCTACCCGGGGCGGAGGACGTTGGATGGGCGACTGGTCCGTTGCCCCCACCAACGAACACGATCTCTGCTGACCTGCTTGAACACGACCTAGTGGCGATCCATCTCGGAATCGCGCAATCGCGTTGATGGTCTCAGCTATCGGTTCCGTCTCGGCGACCGGCACGTCGACCTAGTGGTACATAGGCGCCGATATCCCCTTTGAATATCCGTTCAGACACTTGCCCGATCAGCTTGTCTTTCCACGCAGGTGCACGTCAAGCCACAAAAAGAGGCGTAGATGGCTACGGACGGTGGCAGAGCCGCATCCTTTGCTGAGCGGTTCGCGCAGTCGGCAAATGCGGATCGTGTCGGTGGGTGGGGCATCCTGTGCATGTTGGACATGATGTCCATGTCTTAGTACCCTCACGGCCATGGAGCGCAAAATCAAACTCCCCAATCCACTCACAGGCGAGTTGGTGGATGCCACGGAGATAGGCCAGCGCTCCAGCGGGGAGCACTGGAACGAACACCTGCTTGACGATGGCACCGTGGTCCGCGTGAAGCTGATCGTGACCAATGTTTACAGGATTGATGACGCATACAACGACAAAGGCGAACCGGTCTATGTGGTCCAATCCAGCAACGTTGTTTCTACCTCTGTGCCTGAGGAGTTGATGAAGCAATGACAACCCAGACCGACATCAACCTAGATCATCAAATCGACCCGCAGACTCCTTTTAGGTTGCTAGTCGGCCGTTCAAGAGTGTGGAGTCCAGATGAGGCACCTGAGACACCTACAGTCACGTGGGAAACAGAAGAATCTACAGTCACATGGGAAACAGAAGACGGGCCAGAAGGCGCGACGCTACGGGATCACCTCTACCAGAAGATTCTCAGCAAGTGGGTCGATGCCGCCATACGGCATAACGCTGTCAAGGAGATAGCCCCTGGCGAGTTTGTGGCAACAGTGGCCTGGATTCAAGGGGCGATTGGGTACGGGGCCTCCAAGGCGGACGCGGTGGACAGCCTTAGATACGGGTTGGCTGATTGGCTTCATCTGAAATTGGTTGATGGGGATGATGACATACCTGTACTCGGGGGCCTTAATTTCAATCCCCTTTAATGGGAGACGAACTCGCCCCCCTTCCCCGCAGCAAGGTTGTGAGACGGTTTAGGGCACTCGGGTGGGACGGACCTCACCCAGGGCGCAAGCACGCCACGATGCGTAAAGGCAAACGGAAGCTCACCATCCCGAACGAGCATTCCGGCGACATCAGCAAGGCCCTGATTGGCGAACTGTTGAAACAAGCGGGCGTGTCCCGCGCCGAGTGGAACAGTCCACCAAAGGGACAACGCGGATAGGACTGCCGCCTACTTCGCCCCTTCGGACCCGCTCTGCTGCGAAAGAGTGCGGGTTTCCACTAGGCGGAGGCCGTAGATGTCGTTGTTGTGTGTGATAGCCCCCGAGAGTAGCCACGGTTAGTGGGAATTTCGGGGTTCGAAGGTGAGTTCGGGGAGAACGACTTCCCATTTTTCGCACAGAACACGATCCAGGTACTCCGCATCGGAGCGGTCTTTGCCCCAGGTCGCGATGGCTGCGACGGTGGCACCCGTGCAAACCATGTTGTCGGGAGCCTCGAAGCTTCTGGCAAGAATCCCGACTGTGGTCCCGGCTTCGTCCAATAGTTTCCATGCCTGCCCGTTCTGCTTCGCTTGGAGTGTGTCGCCCGGCGACAACGCGGCGATGGCCCTGTGCCGGTGGTCCTCGGGTGGTTTGTTGCCCGCGAAGCTCAGGAACACTTCGTTGAGGGCGAGTTGACGATGGCGGCGTGTCAGTTCGGGCCCGGGGAGGGGCAGGGTGATCGTTTCGCGGAGCAGCACTGACGGTCTGTCTTGCAAACCAGTTTGGAACGGGTGGGATTCTTTGCGGCGTAACAGTGCAAGGGTCTGTCGGGCACGGGTCATGGCAACGTAGTAGAGGCGGCGTTGCGCGTCAGCGTCACCTTCGCGGTTGCGCCGGTTCCAGCCTCCGTCGAGCACGACCACATGGTCGAACTCGAGACCTTTGGCTCGGTGTGCGGTCAGCAGCAGTAGCCCATGCTGTCGGCGACGCGCGTCGCGGCACCATTCAGCGAGCCATTCGATGAACGCGGTGGTGGGGGCCTCTGTGGCGCCAGTCTCAATCTGGTGTTCGTCCAGGGCTTGTTCGAGTAGTTCGAACCACGGGCTGGGGCGCTGTCGAAGAATCCATTCTTTGAGATCACCGAGGTTGAGCAGGCGTCGTTCGCGCCGGGCTTGTTGGATGAGAGCTTGGGTTTCGCGCAGCCTCCATAGGCTCATTGCAGATTCGTTGGCTTGCTGGACCGGGATGTTCTGATGTTCGCAGAGGCTGCGCACGGGTTCGAGATGGCGCCATTCGCTAGCTATCACCGCGCAGCGTGACCAGTCCCAGTCGGGCACCAGTTCTGATAGTCGGTTCAGTTCGGTGATCGCACGTTGGGCCTGGGAGTATATGTCGTCACCTGTGGGCAGTATCTGGACTCGTCCACGTGCGATCAGGTCGAGTGCTTCCCACACGTCTCCGGGTGGGTCGTGGGAGCGGTTGTGGTCTATGCGGATTTCGTGTCCGGTCTTCATCCGGTCGGTTGCTGGGGCGATGACGACGTTCGCGGCGTCGATGATGTGTTTGCTGGAGCGGTAATTCTCGGTCAAATATGTGGGTTCGGCGCCGTAGTCCTCGTGGAAGCGGCGGATGAACTCCACCGACGAGCCGTTGAACGCATAGATGTTCTGGTCGTCGTCGCCGACACCGAAGAGGCTGGGCCGGGCGTCCACATCAGTGATCGTTTGGCCGGCTAGTGCTGATATCAGGTCGTATTCTTGACGGCCGATGTCCTGGTATTCGTCGACGAGTATCCACCGGAATCCGGCGAGAAGGCGCGCCCGGTTTTCTTCGATCTCGGCTTGCTCGGATTCTCCGCCTTCTGCGCTGTCTTCTTCAGCGAATTCGTTGCCTTGCAGATAGTCGATGGCTTGATCCATCACGTCATCCAGCAGGGTCTTGAGTTCTTCACCGTCACGCAGGTCCGCTTTGCCGGAGAAGCTTGCGCCGACGAGCCTCATGGCGAGAGCGTGGCAGGTGAGTACTGTCACGCCGTTGGCGTCGTCTCCGATCAGTTCGGCGAGCCTGCTACGAATCTCGACTGCGGCGTGACGGTTGTAGGCGAGAGCCAGGATGCTTCGGGGGTTTTGACGGCGGACGCGTACCAGGTAGGCGATGCGATGCACGAGCACTCGGGTCTTGCCTGAGCCGGGACCGGCGAGCACCAGTGTGTTGTCGGTTTCGCGGTTGTCGGTCACGAGTTTCCGCTGGGTGGGGTTGTTGAGGTTTTCGACGATCATGTCCCACGATTTGGGTGTTGTCTCGCGGTTGAGTTCGTGTCGGCGCTCTGGCAACCAACGACGTATGAACTCCTTTTCGCCGAGTTCGAAGTATTCGATGGACAGGCGTATTGCTTCGGCGATAGCGGTGCGGCCCTTCTCAGCGAATTCGGCCATTACATGGATTTGTTGGACGGTTCGGTCGTAGTGATGTTGGAGG
>JAKZTU010000337.1:0-3254 GCA_047516945.1 Acidimicrobiales bacterium | reverse complement strand
GCTGCGGCGATCTACGACCCCGACCAGTACATCAATATTGTTCGGGTGCTGTCTCCAACCGCAGGTTAGCTCTAGCCATAAGCGCTGTTCCAGGTACAATCGCTGAAGCAGCGCGATCATGCAATAGCTGTCGATCTGTTTTATAGATAGCTTCCACCGCGAACAATTATCAAACTTCATGCGACAATCGTCGGCTGGTTTCCTAAGTTGAAACTGCTAGCCGAACGGGGCACCCGAAGCCGCATCTTCGCATGGGCCAACGGGCTCCATCCAAGCGGGTGCTTATGCTTGACATGATCCAACTGACCGAGAACGTCGCTGGCCCGATTGGGTCTACGGCGTGGATGAACGATCCGGCGTGCAGCGGGCATGGGGATCTGTTTTTTGCGCCTTTTGCCGAACGTCCAGAGGCAAGGGTTCGTCGAGAAACAGCCGCCGAGCGAATCTGCAATTCCTGTGTGTCGCTTATCGAGTGCCGCGATTACGCCCGGACCAACCGGGAACTGGGGTTCTGGGGCGGCGAAAGTGAGTCGGAGCGGACCGCCGCTGGTTTCGCTCCCACCACGCCGATCATTGGTCGCAAGCGTGTGGCTGAACAGCGGGCCCGTGACGCAATGAAGAGCGCTTCTTAATCAACGCTCGTGAATCGAAGTTGACAGCCGTACTCAGCGCCATAATACAAAGGTGACCGTGCAAGCTTGCTGTTCTCCGTCGCGTCCCGGCGGCTCATCGGCGAGTGTTGCCGCTGGTGCTGGTGCTGGTGTTGGGGCGGGGGTTGCTGTTGGTTCCGAAGGTGTAGTTGCGCAGATGGTTGAGATCCCGGCGGGCACATTTCTTATGGGTACCTCCGATAACCGATTCCCAGCAGATCGCGAGGGGCCTGTCCGTGAGATCGCTACGGAAACGTACTTGATCGCTTCGCATCTCGTCACCAACGATGAGTTCGCCGCCTTTGTGAAAGCCACCGGGTTGATCACGCTGGCCGAGTCTGACGGCTGGTCTTTTGTTTTTGCCGGAGTCCTGCCCGATGATTTCTGTGAAACCCGCGGAGTGGTGGGCGCGCAGTGGTGGCGGGTTGTCGAGGGCGCCGACTGGCAGCACCCGGCTGGCCCGCAAAGCAATCTCGAAGGTTTGGGCACCCATCCGGTCGTACATGTGACTTGGACCGAAGCCGCGGCCTATGCCTCCTGGGTGGGAGGGCGCCTGCCCAGCGAAGCCGAATGGGAACGGGCAGCTCGCGGTGGACTTGAGCAGGCAACGTTTGTGTGGGGCGATGAACTCACACCCGGCGGAGTCCACCAGTGCAACATCTGGCAGGGCACGTTCCAGACTCGGAACACGCTTGATGACGGATGGTTTGCGACATCACCCGTCGGCACCTACCCGCCGAACGGCTTTGGGTTGTATGACACTGCCGGCAACGTCTGGGAATGGTGCGCTGATTGGTTCGACGAGGGACGTTCCAGAGTGATCAGGGGCGGGTCGTATCTGTGCCACGACTCCTATTGCAACCGTTATCGGGTTGGAGCTCGTTCGTTCAACACCGCTGACACCTGCACCGCAAACATGGGTATCCGCATCGCCGCGGATCCCGCAACTTGAGTTGCCCCTAGCCGTCCGGCTCCGGCTACGCCCGGCAACGACAACGCGTCGCTTTATAGGCCTAGGTAGCGGCCTCCGTCGACGGCCAGGGTCTGGCCGGTCATGTGGCGTGCCAACTCCGACGCCAAGAACACCGCCACTGGGCCGATATCGCTTGTTGGATCGCCGATCCGTCCTAGCGGAGTCCGCCCAAGCAGGCGGGCCTCAAGCGTTGGGTTTGCCGCTGTTGCGATGTCCATTGCCGGAGTCCATGCCACCGGAGCAATGGCATTGACCCTCACCCCGTGGGGACCCCATTCACGAGCCAGACTCTTCAACAGACCTCTCTGGGCACCCTTCACAGCACCGTAGAGAGGCAGGTGGCCTGATCCTTCAATACCGCTTGGTGAAGTGAGCAGTATCAGCGACCCGCCATTGGAGCGGAGTTCTGGGAAAGCCGCTTGAGCGCAATGGAACACGGCGGTTGTGCTGGTCGCTATCTGCAAGGCGATGGTTTCGTCGTCGATCTCTTGAATTGGGCGTGGTGGTCCCGGCGGAGAGACCGCATTGTGGACGACCAGATCAAGGCGACCCCATTGTTTGAGTGCGGCAGCGACAGCCTCGTCCACATCGACTCGTCGGGTCACGTCGCAGCGGCAAAACAGGGCCTGGCCTCCTTGGTCGCGTATGGCTTTGGCGGCAGGCTCTCCATTGTCGGGTCGACGAGCGGCGAGCACCACGCCAGCTCCCGCGGCAGCGAGGGCCGCGGCGATGCCCTCGCCGACTCCTTGGCCGGCGCCGGTGACGATCGCCACTCGGCCTTCGAGAAGCCCGCTCATCCCGGCATCCAAAGACCGCCGTCAACCACCAGAGAAGCACCGGTCAGCGCGGCGAACGCGTTGGTGGTGAGGGCATCGACTACAAGGGAGACTTCGTTGGCTAGGTCGGGGACCCTCCCGAGGGGAGGGTCGTGCAAAGAGTTGGCTTCGGCCATGCCCGCGGCGTCGTCTGCTGACAGGAAAGCGCTTGGATCCAGGGTGATGGCATGGGCGCGTATGTGGTCTGCACCCCAGGTCTTGGCGAGCGATTTGGCCAACACGCGCAGTCCTTCTGCTGCTCCAGCGAAGGGAGCGAATCCGTCGCCGCCGGCCGAGGCCATGAGCGGCACTAGGTACACGATCGTTCCCCTCGCGGCGTGCAACGGCTCATACGCGGCACGAGCTAGGCGGATGCCCGCTTCGAGTGGTTCGTCGCAAGCTGCGTGCCATTGTTCGGCCGTCAAGTCGCACAGGTCCATGCGTTGGCGGCACGCGCTCGGGTAGCGGGCGTGGACTACGAGGTCCAGGTGCTCCAGTGTTGGGAAGGAGGCGGAGATTGTTTCGTCGTAGACCGGTTCGTCACCGAGACGAAGGAGGCTCCAACCCGCGGCAACAAGGCCGACCCCCACCGAGTCAGCAGGGTCACCGCCACCGACTACCAGCGCGGTACGAGACTTCTCAGAGGTCATCCGAGCCACTCCGGCCAGTCGTGGGAGATTCTCAAGGTCCAGTTGGGATCGCGTTTTTCCATGAACGCCATTACGCCTTCTTTGGAATCTGCAGTGCCCATCAGGTGTAGGTGCAGTTCACGTTCCAGCGTGTTGATCTCTTCGGGTGTAGGTGCAGACATCCACA
>JAKZTU010000336.1:0-2846 GCA_047516945.1 Acidimicrobiales bacterium | reverse complement strand
AAAGACTGCACAGGTGAGCGAAGCTGAGTTCCAACTTCGAGATGTCTATTCGGGGTCCGCACGGGGTGCCCGCCTGTTTGGTGTGACTGTTGATCTCGCGGCGCAAGGAATAACCGTTCTGGTGGGTGCCTCGGGCTCCGGCAAGAGCAGTTTGCTGCGTCTGCTCAACCGCCTTGATGCGCCATCCGCGGGCACGGTTCGCTGGTGCGGCACGGACCTTGGTGATGTCGATGTTCTGGCGCACCGACGCGAAGTGGGGATGGTCTTTCAGGAACCGAGAGTGGCATCAGGCACGGTGGCGGACAATCTGAGGCTTGGTGCGGACGATCTTGAAGATGATTCGGCGGCCGAATTGCTGACGCTGGTCTCGCTAGACCCCGATTTTCTGGAGCGTGACGCAACAGCTCTTTCGGTGGGAGAACGTCAGCGGGTTTGTCTGGCACGCACTCTGGCAACCGACCCCAAACTGATTCTCGCCGACGAGCTGACATCGTCGCTCGATCCCGAGTCGACCGAAGCGATCGAAAGCTTGGCCAAGCGTATCTGCGCACCAGAGAGTCTCCGTGCAGCCGAGAGCAAGGGGCCTCGGGGTTGGATCTGGGTTTCACATGATCCCGGTCAGGCTCGACGGTTGGCTCAGCGGCTAGTGGTGATGGCTGAGGGCAAGGTGGCTGCTAGCGGCACCGCGAGTGACTTGTTTGCTTCTCCAGATCGCACGGTACGGATGGCGCTGGGGGGTGATCGCTAATGGACCAAGCCGATATCGGCCTCACCGGGCTTGCGTTGTCGGGTGTTTTGGTGGCTGTAGCGCTCGGCTTGTCGATGCTGCGACGGCTCGGAGTGAGCAGAGACCTGATCGTCGCGGCGTTGCGTGCGCTTGCGCAGCTCTTGGTGGTTGGCGCGGCGTTGGTGTTGGTAGTAGATGACGATGACCCGCTGGTGTGGACTTGGATCTGGGTCGTTTTGATCTGTTGTCTGGCTGCGCTTGTGGTTAAACGGCGAGCCCCCGAGGTTCCAGCGGCCGGGCGGTTGGCGCTCTTGTCATTCGCGGCGGCGGCGGCAATGAGCTTGGGAGTGCTGTTCGGGTTCGGGGTTTTCGCACCGACTGGGCGTGCCATCGTTCCATTGGCTGGAGTGATGGTGGGGAACTCGATGACGGCCACTGTCGTGGCCTCCCGACGAATCGTTGCCGAGGCGCGCGATCACCGAGACTTGATCGAAGCGAAGCTGGCGCTGGGACTTTCGTCGGCTCAGGCATTCGCGCCCCACCTGCGTGAAGCGTTGCGTACCGCGCTGGTGCCGCAGATTGAGACCACCAAGACAGTCGGTTTGATTGCTTTGCCAGGATCAATGACCGGTTTGATCCTCGCAGGGGTCGATCCAACGGACGCGGTTCGAGTGCAAGTCGCGATCATGTACCTGGTCTTGGGTTCGGTGGCGACTACCACTTCGGTCATGGCGCTAGGTCTTACCCGTGGAATCTTCAGCAGCGATCACCGCCTTGAGATCCACTGACCGAAGCTGCAGCCAAGAGAGTCGGCGTTGAGCGGCGGTGGTTCAGCGGTAGTGTGCGGCTGTGTGAGCGAAGCGATCTTTGTGCCCGACGGTGAATGGCTGATCCCGCAACCGAATGCCTGTGGACCTTGGTTTCCGGGAGTCCAGCACGGAGGATCAATAGCAGGGTTGTTCGCTAGGGCAATTGAACGGGTCGAGTCAGATGTTGAGATGTTCACGACGCGGATCAGCATCGATATGAGCCGTCGAGTTCCGATGGCACCGACCAAAGTTGAAACCGAAGTGGTGAGAAACGGTCGTCGTGTGCAGGCTATAGAAGCGCGCTACCTCGTTTCCGACGAGGTGGCGGCCCGTGCTACGGCGACTCGGATTCGGGTTGACGAAGACCTCTCTTCAGAGAAGATCGGGGTTGGCTCGCGCCCCGAAGACCGACCCCCGATGCAACCGGAAGAAGTACCGGTCATGGAGGGTCTCTTCGTCGGCTTCGACTTTGTTCGGAACTTTGTGATGCGCCGAGAACAAACGGCGTCGGGTGGAGCGATGACTTGGGCCCGCCTTGATCGCCAGTTCGTCGCAGGCGAGTCCAACACATCGTTGATACGGCTTGCCGCTGTTGCCGACATGGTCCCAAGCGCCAACTCGGTGTTGGACTACCGTGAGTACCTGTCGGTGAACCCTGATCTCAATATTGCTATTTCAAGGTTGCCCGAAAGTGACTGGGTTGGTTCGTTGGCGGTGGTCCGGACCGCCCCGGGTGGTGTCGGCCAGACTGATGCACAACTTTTTGACGAACACGGTGTGATCGGTAGGTCAATAAAGTCGCTCTTGATAGATCACCGTTGATGCAAATGTCTCGCAGCGACCCCCGCCCCAACGTCATCCTGATCAACTGTGATGACCTCGGCTACGGCGATCTCGGATGCTATGGCTCTGAAGTGCACGACACGCCGACAATAGACACGCTGGCTGCCGAGGGCATGCGCCTTACGGACTTCTATATGGGTTCGGCCGTGTGTACGCCGTCGCGGGGAGCGATGCTGACCGGGTGCTACCCGCCGCGCATCGGTTTCGATGACTTTGACGGAATGCATGTGTTGTTCCCGGGGATGGCCGGCGGGCTCAACCCCAGCGAGGTCACAATCGCCAGACTGCTGAGCGATGCCGGCTATGCGACACAGATGGTGGGTAAGTGGCATTGCGGGGACCAAGCCGATTTCTTGCCGACCCGTCACGGGTTTGATGGTTGGTATGGCCTTCCCTACAGCAACGACATGGGAATCCAAGCATCGAAGTTCACCGAAGAAGAGATCAAGAAGATCAAAGACGAACTT
>JAKZTU010000335.1:0-2911 GCA_047516945.1 Acidimicrobiales bacterium | reverse complement strand
ATCCAGTCCTGACCGCCGAGCGCGTGTGATTGGCGGTTGCATGGCTACGCGGAGGGGGTGGCGGTAGCGACGATCTGTTTGCCGGATCAGTTCCGCTTGTGTGACGAAATGTCCGGGTTGCTGAACGCCCAACAGCGCCCGTTGCTTGATTCCTCGGCGATCCGTCCGGAGATTCTGGTGCGCCTAGGTATTCACGGAGCCGGTCGGCACAGGTCCAGGACTTCCCCCAGAGGTCGTGGACTGTGTCCCATGCTTGTCGCATATCGCGGTTGTGTGCTTCGACCATGACCTCGACGTTGTCGTCAAGCCCTTTGCGAGTGAGGTTCCCAGATCCGACCAGCGCCGACACGGGCGACCAGTGTTGATGCACGGCCCACACCTTGAGGTGAGCGGATGCCTCACCGCTGCGGGATTTCTTGGTCCGATACCAGTTGCGTATCTCCACATCGCTGCGGCGCATGAACGCTAAACATGCGTCGCGGTCGGACTCCGTCACCTTGGTCCAATATTGTGAGCGGGTGTCCCCGATCAGTAACGACACTCGCCGCCCAGTGGTACGGCGAGCTAGCCACGCCATGCCAGCGGGCGTTGCGTAGGCGACGGCGATCAGGAGATCCCCGGCAGGGTGGTCCACGAGATACTGCTCAATTCGAGTCCCTGCGGACATGCGTCGTCAACTTCCTGTTAGTGGTCGCTGCCGTCTGCGCCGGTCGGTTCTCTTGGCGTGCGTCATGGAATGCGAACTCTACCACCAGGTGAAATGCTGCCAACTGGCCAGTGCTTGTTCGAAGCGCGGCAGCCAGTGTCCCAGCCAGCGAAGGCATTTGGATCGGCGGACGGTACTGTCGCAGGGCTTCAGTCCAGTCTGAGTCCGACGAACCACTTAGGTAGCGACGTTGCCGAGATCAGCCGGAGATTCCAGGCAGGGGTTGTTGGGGGAGCGTTTTGTAGGGGTCGTCGTGGGCTTTCGGTGGACGGACGGCTCGGATCTCTTGCCACAGGCTGCGCAGTTGTTCGGACCCGTAGTAGGTGCGACCACGTCCCGCGCCTCTTGGTTCGAGCACCCCGGCATCAACCATGGCTTTCAGATCCCGACTCGCGGTGAGGTCGGAAATCGGGTCGCCATCGGTCATCTCAACGATATGGGTGTAGATCGACCGGCGAAGTCGGCGGCCTCGGGCGGCATCTGCCAACGCACCGGTCACTCGGTTCGGCAGGCTGTAGCGGTCGACGAACTGGGAGATGCTGTCGTAGAGGTGTTCGGTCTCGTGGATGCGCCTCTGCAATGTCCACGCTTGTTGATAGTGGGCTCTGAGCATGAATCGAATCCACGGTCGGGCCGAGTTCTCTGGGTGCCAACTGCCTTGGCCCACTTCAGACAACACTTCATAGCAGGCGTCGGTGTTACGACCCAAATACTCTTCCACCGACGAGAAGATCGGGGAGACGACCCCCTCTCTTGAGAGCACCATCGTTTGCAACGCACGGGCCATGCGACCGTTTCCGTCTCGGAAAGGGTGAATCATGGCCATATTGAGATGTGACATTGCAGCCTGGAACATGACGGGCACAGACTCGTCGTGGTCGAGAGACTCGATGAGCTGGCCCATGAGCGGCTCGACGAACTCGGCGTCGGGCGCATCGTAGACATGTTCCCCGTTTTCGTCGGCGACCCAGACCGGCCCCTGCCGGTATAGCCCTGGCCGTGCTCTCAGATCGTGTTTCGTCATCATGAAATGGAGGGCTTTCAGGAGAGACTCATCTATTCCTATTCCGGTCTCGGTCTCGGTTTCGGCGAGCTGCAGCACATAGGTCAAAGCATCTCGATAGCCGGAAACGGCAGCTCTGGTCTCCGCGGTTGCGTCTACGGGCTCCTCTCCGTCGATGGTGTCGAGTACGTCATCGAGAGAGGCGCGATAACCCTCAATCCAGTTCGAGCCCCGGACAGCTCGAGCGAAGCTCATCCTCCGAAGGTTCCCGAACCATCGTCGTGGCTGGTAGGAGACGTAGCGAGAGAGTTCCCGGCGCAGCCGTTCGATCTCATTGATGACTAGGAGATCCGCATCCTCCGGGGATGGTGCGATGAAGATACCCGACAACATGAAGTTAAATATATCACACTATGATATGAAGAACATATCAAGATGTCCCAGATTTGAAACAGTTAGGACACCGAGCGAGTCTTGTCGCCTCGGTCTTCAGAACTCGGTTGCAATAGAAGGCAACGTCGACTTCAAAATCTCGTTCGCGTCTTCAGACGCGCAGTTATGAGGCGCAGACTTCCAACGGCACCGCCCTCATTCGCAGGGGAAAGCAGAACTTGCCTCTCACTGGTGCCGCTCTCGTCGAGTTGGTGTCGAAACGGGTGCAGGACAGCTTTGACTGCGGCCTCTCCCGGTGGATCCTTGCGGAGGCCGACCCTGACCTTCTCGAACTGCTCTTCGGGGTGTTCGAGATCGATCCGAACTCATCCGAACAGGACCGGGCCGACGCCCTGGAGGAGCGGGGTATGGTCGTGCACCGCGCGGGCGAGGCAGTGCTAACGAAGGCGGGAGCCCTCTTCCTCGTGCCAGACGCTTCAAGAGAGTTCGGTAAGTGCTTCGTCGAGGTGTTCCGCTTTCCGGAGGAAGGAGCGGAGCACGACCGGCGAGTGGCGTTCGACGGCACTCCGGCCCAGCAGGTGGATGCGGCGACGGCATGGATAGACAATGAGCTGGGCTTTGACCTCATTGTTGTGGGCCGCAAGCGCCATGAGTTGAAGCGGCTTCCGGTCAGGGCGCTCAGGGAAGTAGTAGCCAACGCGGTCGCCCACCGGGACTACCAGCTATCGGGCTCGGCGGTGGAGGTTCGTGTCTACCCGCGTGAGGTTACGGTCATCTCGCCAGGCGGGTTCGTCGCGCCGGTAACGAGC
>JAKZTU010000334.1:0-2741 GCA_047516945.1 Acidimicrobiales bacterium | reverse complement strand
ACCGGATACTTGGCGCCGATCATGATCGATCCGGGATCGGTGAAGTTGCGCAGTGCTGCCACAGTCACCAAACCCATCGGACCAGCGCCGATCACCGCCACCGTGTCGCCATCTTCAACGCCGGCTCGAAGCGCGGCGTGTACGCCTCCGGCCACGGGCTCGACGGTGACGGCGATCTCATCGCTCATCCAGTCGGGCACATCGTGGAGCTGGCTGTCGTGGGCAACGAACTCGGTTGCCCAGCCTCCACCGGTGCTTTCGCAGAACCCTGTCTGCAATCCGGGTTCAAGGTGACCGCAGGTGAGGTGCCGGTAGTCGTTGCCATCGGCGGGGGCGGCACCATCAAACGGCAGCGGGAAGCCACGGGCGGCGTGACCCAGCACTGGCTCGATCAGCACTCGACGGCCGTCGGCCATCTCGCCGACGATCTCATGTCCGAGCACAAACGGGAAGGAGACGAAATCTTCGAAATAGCGCGACGAGTGCCCGTCGATGGTTGCCAGATCGCTGCCGCAGATGCCAGACAGGCGGGGCCAGACACGGTGCCATCCTTCGCCGGGTAGTGCGGGTGCGTCATCTTCGACGAGGGAAAGCGGGCCGACCCGCGCGCCAGCGCCGGGCCGCCAGCGCGATGCCGCCATAGCCGCCACATAGCGGACTTCCTTGCGGCTGAAACGAAGCGCCTTCACTCTGGGAAGGCTAGCGCGCCAGCCGCCGGCGAAGTTGTTCGGACACCTGCCTGGACACGAGCGAGTGGCCTCATCTGTTGATGTGGTTACATACAAGCTGATAACGTGACTACATGAATGTTGGCATACGAGAACTCAAAGCAAGACTGTCTGAACATGTCGCTAGGGCTTCCCGAGGAGAGCGAATAATCGTTACGGACAGGGGCAAGCCGGTAGCGCAACTCATCGGACTGGAGGAAGAATCGGCGCTGGATCGCGGCATTGAAGAAGGATGGATCACGCCCCCTTCTTCTCTGGGATCCCTACCAAAGGCCTTACGGTACACCTCGCCTCTCAGCGTATTAGAGGTGTTGGAGGAAGACCGTGGTCGGTAGAATTGAGTTTCGCCGATGACACTGTATGTCGATAGCAGCGCATTGATGAAGCGTTACCTCTCCGAACAAGACTCGGAAGTCGCCGAACGTTTCATCGCAGGCGACCAGCGGAGGGCAACGTGCCATATTACCGAGGTAGAGATTCGGCGCAATCTGACCCGGTTGCTGAAAGGAGAGGATCTGATCGGCGCGCGGCGACAGTTCCAGTCTGATCTCAACTACTTCGCGATCATCAATATCGACTCAGTCACATGCGGTAGAGCCGCGAGTATCGCAGAACAGACGCAATGCAGATCGCTGGACGCGTTGCACGTAGCAGCGGCCCTACTAGTTGGCAAGTCAACAACCTTTCTCACGTTCGATATCAGGCAAGCCCAGGCAGCACGATCCGCTGGGTTAGAGGTCGTCGGCGCGTAACCCGTGGGCCAAGGGGAGCGGATAGTCATCACGGAGAGAGGCAAGCCGGTAGCGCAACTAGTCGGACTGGAGGAAGAATCGGCGCTTGGTTCGTGTGCGATATGGCCAAATTGGTTGTTGAAAACAGGCCAAATTGGTGATTGAAAATTAGCCAAGCTGTCAATTCGGCTGTTTCGATTGGAAGTGGACGCGGTCATCCAGCGCAGATCTGACGGTGCCTGGATTGCCGTTGAAGTGAAATTAGGAGGTGCCGCTGGGATTGAGAAGGCAGCTCAGTCCCTGTTGCGTCTCCGCGATCTGGTTGATGTCAGCAAAGTCGGCCCTCCATCCAAACTCCTGGTGATTACGGCGACCGGTTACGGATACGAGCGACGTGACGGAGTAGCGGTAGCCCCGATCACCGCCTTGTCACCCTGACCACCACAGGCGATTCGCCTGTAGGGATCAAGTGTGGTGTTTGCGGGTGCGGGAAAGGTGTAGCGCACAAGGAATCGTCGTGGCAGCAATCAGCGCGGTCGCACCAAGAGCCCGTCATCGTCTTCGCCGAACAGCAGCGCAGTGATTCGCTGACGCGTCGTCCGCGTTTATGAAGGTAGGCCGTGTTCGTCGTAACCGACGATGTCGTCAGGGTTGCGGTCGTCCAGCACCGGCAATTGGTTGAACCGTTCCACGATGTCGCCCAAGCCCCGTGTCCGTCGGCGCTCTCGAACCGATTGGTGGGTCTTCGCGTCTCTCATGGACAACACCTTAGGAGACTCACGTCATTGGTTCGGTTCTGCTAGTCCGGTGGTCGGGCAGGGCCCACCAACCGCACAGCAGCGCTCTAGCGGTCACGGGAATGTTCACGACAAGGGTGGCCGTGCCAGTTAACTGTGTGGGGACCGTCACCGGCATGCCCGGTTGCTTCGACGGCAACGATCAGATCAACCCGGCGAGTGAACGTCTGGTCGTCGGTGTCGGGATGATCGTCGTGTCCCATTGTGTGGGCTTCGTCATGGGCTGTGATTGCTGCGACGTACGCGTCCTCGGCCATAGCTTGAGCGGTAGCCGCGGCACGGCACTCCGAGGCTGACGAGCCGCCGCCGCCACCACAACTGACCAGCACCAGCGACAGGGTAACGGTCACGAACGCTCCACAACGGGGAAACATGGTTGACAGTCTTGTGGTCGGTCACTCCCCGCCGTGGGGGAGGACCTGTTCGGGATCAGCCTTAGCCTGGATCCACCGGTGCGGTGAGGTTGTGGGGGTTGGCGCGTCCAC
>JAKZTU010000333.1:0-5776 GCA_047516945.1 Acidimicrobiales bacterium | reverse complement strand
GCCCTCGTCGCCGGACGCATAATCGAGATCGACGCACACCTCGAAAGACTTGAAGTTGATGAGTTGCAGCGCCCGCCAACGCTCAAGTGTCGGCATTCCCGGTCGGAGCCGCACGTCGGCAACGAACTCATCTTCCCAGGGCGGTTTTTGGATCATCTTGATGCTGTTGCCCTCGTCGAGGGGAAAGACTTGATTGGCCCAAGCGGCCTGCTCAAAAGCATCCTGTAGATCGGCGAGCCGTTCGGGGTGCTGTGCGGACAGGTCGCACGCCTCAGTCGGGTCTTCGGCCAGATTGTGCAACTCCCAGGGCGCCTCAGAAAACGACCGCCGCGGAATCCGCAGCGACACCGCCGACCAGCCATCGTCGTACATGCCTCGGTGGCCGATCATCTCGTAGTACTGCTGACGATGGGTCGAGTCGCACCCAGGGTCCGACAAAGACGCTGAAAAACTCGCACCGGCAGGCTGAGGAACTGGCTGACCGTTCTTGCTGATAGGTATCTCCAAACCGGTCAGCTCCGCGAGGGTCGGCAGCAGATCCGTAATGTGTTGATACTGCGTACGGATCTCCCCGTGGCCGTTCGCCTCTTGAACCTCAGCGACCGAACCTGACAAGGAATCTGCAAGACCTGCGGGCCAATGCACGATGAATGGAACCTGATGGCCGCCCTGGTGGGTGTTGATCTTGTACAGCCGAAACGGTGTGTTGGAAGCCATCGCCCACCCCATCGGGTAGTGCGGCAATGTTTGCGGCCCGCCCATGAGATCCAGTCGCGTGTGATCAAGCGCCACGTTTTCAAGAGCGTCATAGCCCGTCTGTACCAACAGAGTCCGGAAGTACTGCGAGGTGCCGTCTTCTTGACCTTCGCGCGATCCCCCATTGTCGGAGGTGAACACGATGATGGTGTTGTCCCACTCTCCTATGGCTTGCAGATGCTCGCGGAGCCGTCCCACACTTTGGTCGACGCTGTCAACCATGCCCGCAAAGATCTCCATGTAGCGGGCGAATGTCTCACGTTGCAGATCGCTGAGTTCATCCCAGGGGGTTACCGCGTGTTGCTCTTCGGTGTTTCGGGGAGGTAGCACCGTGTCGGGGGCGATGACTCCGAGTTCTTTCTGCTGAGCGAAACGCTGCTCACGGATCTGATCCCAGCCCGCATCGTAGGCACCCCGGTATTTGTCCATGTCTGCCTGTTTGGCCTGCAACGGCGCGTGGACCGCACCATGGGCGTAATACAGGAAGAACGGTTTCGTTGGATGGGAGGAGCGAACCTCGTCGATCATCTTGATGGCCTGATCGGTGAGGTCGTCGGTGAAGTAATAGTCGTCGGGGTACTGGTCGATGTTTATGTGGTGGTTGTCTTCATAGAACCGATGTGGTTGATGGAAGTTGGTGAATCCATCGAGGATTCCGTAATAGCGTTCGAAGCCCTTTTGGAGTGGCCAGGAGTTGCGAGGCCCGGCTTCGCTGAGGCTGGAGTCCTTGCAGAGGTGCCACTTACCAACCATCAGCGACGCCCAACCATGGTCCCGGAAGAGTTCAGCCATGGTCACGGCATCATCACGGATCTCGTGCGCATAGCCGGGGAAACCCGGGTCGCTGTGCGCAACATGGCCCATCCCAGCCAAGTGGTGGTTGAGACCGGTCAGCATCGACGCCCGAGTCGGCGAACACATCGGGTTGACGTGGAAGTTGGTGTAGCGAACACCATTGACGGCTAGAGCATCCAGTTCGGGGGTGTCGATTTCAGATCCGTAACAGCCGAGGTCAGCAAAACCTAGATCGTCGGCCAGCATGACGATGATGTTGGGAGCACCTTCAGCAGCGGTGGGACGCGGCGGCCACGCTGGTTCAGAGGTTGAGAAGATGCGCCCGACTTCGCCGTCAAACCCCGCGTAGGGCGCGGTTGAGTCCGGTACCGGGGTGGTTGACACGTCAGCTTTTGAAGAAAGCGGGGCTGGTCGCTTTGCGGGGTATCTCCGCCAATGGAGTTGCCACCGCAGCAACCGATGGGCCGTGTTCGGCACCTAGAGGCGCTAGCTCCTCAAGGTCAAACCGATACACATGGGCCGCATTCTCGCTCAACACTTTGCGCATGTCTGCTTCTTCCCAATGGGAGAACGACCGTTGCAGCGCTTCGAGCGAATAGGGGTAGGTGCCTTCGTGGTGCGGGTAATCAGAACCCCACATGACTTTGTGGACTCCTAGAGTCCTGATGGCTTCAGCCTCGACCGGCGACGGGAACGACGCTCCGATCCAGACATTGCGGTCGAAGTACTCGCTGGGTTTCATGGGCAGAACCACATCGGCCGAAAAGCCGAGTTCGCCGACGCGTCCAGCAGAAATCTGCATGTGATAGGCGTCCATGCGCCTCAGTTCGTCGATGGCCCAAGCCGTACCTTGCTCGGTCATTACATATTTGAGTTGGGGGAATCGTTCGAACACGCCGCTCATGATCAGGTGAGACAGGTTCCGGTGGGCGAAGAACGGCACCTCCATCAAGAAGATGAGTCCCGAGGCAGGATCGCTGCCATAGTTCGGCGTGCCGTTGCCACCGTGTTGGGTGATCACCAGATCGAGGTCGGAGATAGCCGCCCACAGCCGATCCCAGTGCGGTCACCAAAGACCGGGCAAGTCAACATCGGGTGCAACATGGGGCATCATGAAGCTCCGTAATCCCTCCGCTGCGGCCCATTCGAGGGTGCTGATTGCGTCGTCAAGGTCTTCTAAGAAGATCTGTGGCAGGCCGCAGCGTTGCGTCGGATACAGATCGCACCAATCCTTGAGCCAGCGGTTGTGGGCATCAATGCCAGCCCGGCGACGCTCGTATTCTTCTCGGTCGCGTGGTGGGTAGGCGATAAGCATTCCGGTTGGGTAGAACGGCGGCACAGTGTTCGGAAAGGTGATTTCGGCGACAATCCCATCCGCGTACTGTTCGCTGAGTCGCCGCTCGTTGTCCCAGTTCCGGGTCCGGCCGTCGTCTTGGAGGTCTCGGTAGGGGTTGCTGTACGCACCCCGCCAGTCGGCAAAGGCCTCTTTCCACTCTGCCGCTAGATACTCCTCATACATGGCCATGTTGCCGCCCGCATGGCTATCCGCCGTAATGATCGTGTAGTTGTCACTCATAGGGGTCAGCCTAGGGGCCAAGCGAGCACCCTAAAGAATCCGTCACGACTATCTTTGAGTTGCGCGCCAATGAAGCCTCGCTACGTGGTTTCGTCGACCTGTTCATCCTCGCGCAGATGAACGGCACGACTCGGCAGTCCCACCAAGACGCCGCCGACGATATTTCCCAGAGTGACCGGAATCAGGTTGGCGAATACCCCGGCCCAAGTGAGTTGCTCCACGTCGCCGGCCACGAGTCCGGCGGCTTCGATAGCGCCGGGTTCGCCCGAGATCAGCACTCCGACCGGCGTGAATTACATGTTGGCGATGCTGTGCTCGAACCCCCCGGTGACGAAGGCAGCGATCGGCAACAGCACCCCGAACATCTTGTCGGTGACGGTGCGTCCAGCCGCGGCCGTCCAAACGGCGAGGCAGACCAAGATGTTGGCCAAGACACCTCGCAGGAAAGCCTCCACGAACCCCAGGTTCACCTTGGCATTGGCGGTCGACACCGCTTCCGCGGCGAACGACATGTCGCCCTGTTCCCACCAGCGGCTGTAGAACACCAGCAGCACTAGCGCTATAGAGCCGACGAAGTTGCCTACGTAAACCAGTGTCCAGTTACGGGCCACCCCAATGAAGCGCACTTGGTGGGTGATGAGACTCGTGACCATCAAGTTGTTGCCCGTGAACAATTCGGCTCCGAGCACCACCACAAACAGCAGGCCCACCGAGAAGCCCATGCCCATCAGCAACCGCGTCGGTCCGAGGCCGAGTTCCGAGCCTGCCCCGATGCTGCTGGCGAACATGGCACCGAGACCGATGAAAACCCCTGCCGCGACGGCGAGCATCAGCGTCGCGATTGTCTCGGCTTGGGCCTTGAGCGCTCCAGAATTCGCTACCTCGCGTGAGAGTTCCTCTGGTGTCGGAGCGGTCACGACACCACTTTAGACGCTCCCAAGCCCGCCAACCGGTTCGCCGCGGGAGATCAACCCGTATCGGGACGATGAGCCACATGTACCGGGAGTGGTCAGCGTCCAACGAATAACGGCAATCCTTCGTATACATGTCGCTTACATGTTCTTTGTCTGATGCGGGTGTGTTCTCCACAGATTGAATTAGCATGCTGCGATCTGGCCGTGCTGAAACGTCTGGTCATGGATTGGACGTCAGGCAGATCTGCACAACATGACCACACCCGAAGACGCGGCGGACGCTCACACCGCGGGCGGGCTTGAGAACGACAACGACAACGAGGCCCCCGAGGTACTGATTGCCCGCGCCAGAACAGCCGCGCTTGCCGACAGGACCCGAAACACCTATGACACTGGATGGAGCAGCTGGACCCAGTGGGCCGACGACAACGGACTGTCAGC
This sequence comes from Acidimicrobiales bacterium, assembly GCA_047516945.1. Taxonomy (GTDB): domain Bacteria; phylum Actinomycetota; class Acidimicrobiia; order Acidimicrobiales; family Aldehydirespiratoraceae; genus VXYK01. The sequence continues at coordinate 1,294 of JAKZTU010000333.1, read as the reverse complement.
ATGGCCTGCCGACCCGAAGGATCTTCAGAACTGGCTTGCAGAGCTAATACGCCAAAAGAAGAAACCGACCACCGTACGCACCTACCTTGCGGCTGTAGCCGAGAGACACAACTCGCGTCCCGAACCCAACCCGGCCCACGATCCCGCGATTCGACAACTGATGGCCGGACTGAACCGAACCTGCGTCGCAGAAGGGTGCACACCCCGACAAGCAGAGCCGTTGCGATGGGAGGACATCGAACGCATCATCGAAACGGCCCACCTCCCCAGACGCAACCGACCCGGAGGAGGCATCGAAACCCACGAGCAAGCCGGACAACGCGCCCTAGTCGACATAGCCATGACCGCGCTTGCCCATGACGCCGCCCTGCGTAGCAGTGAACTTCTAGCACTCCGTTGGATAGACATAGAAACGCCAAAAGAACATGGACTCAACGTTGTGAGGATCCGTCGGTCCAAGACTGACCAGACCGGGCAAGGTGCGGTCGCTCCCATATCCGATTTCACCGCGCAAGCAATCGCCCGTATCCGACCCGACGACGCCGACCCCCAAGACCGGATCTTCAAAATCTCCCCCAGCACCGTCACTCGCCGGATGAGGGCGGCAGCGAAAGCCGTCGGCATCGACCCCACCAACATCACCAGCCATTCACCGCGTGTGGGCATGGCTCAAGACCTCGCCGCGTCCGATGTTACCTTGCTCGGTCTGATGCAAGCAGGACGCTGGAAATCCGCCGTGACCGCCACCCGTTACACCGAACACCTCTCCGCACACGACACTCCTGTGGGCCAATACCTGAAGACCCAGCACTACCGGCCCCCTACCCAATAACCGTCACATAACCGGGTCTACGCGTTGAAGCGGGGACGTCGGGTTCTGATTCGTGTGACTGGTTGAGTTTGGCCGGGTTGTTGAGCCTGCGCGTAAACGTGGGGTGGGAGGTGGTTGAGGGTCCCTGAGTGGGGGTTGAGGCCCTGCTGGAATCGGTGATTGATAACACCAACGATCCAGGAGGGCCCCGATGGCTTGTGATGTCATGCGGGTGCGGTTGCATCTGCGCCAGATTCGTGTACTCGCGGTGGTTGTGGACACGCCCGAGGAGTTGAGGGTGAGGGTCGAGTCGACGGTGAGTCGGCCTCGTTGTCTGCATTGCGGCAGAATCAAAGCGCACCAACAACCTCCTCCAAGTCCTACGACGAACCGCCCACGGCTTCACCAACCCCACCAACTTCCAAGCCCGGGGACTCCTGACAACATGAGCCACCAACCGAAACCAGCAACCCCAAATCCCAC
>JAKZTU010000332.1:0-2516 GCA_047516945.1 Acidimicrobiales bacterium | reverse complement strand
GTGGGGTCATGGGGTTCTTCTGCAGTCCGTGGTTGTAGCCGTGACAGTATTGTACAGAATTCTATACAGAACATCCATCCGGAGGCTGTGGCCGATCAAGTTCAGGAAGCCGTGCAACTGACGTTGGCCGGATCGTGATGGTGGGTGCTGGACGGTCGGGGTGGTAACCAGACGAGACCGTCGACTTCATGGGCTTTGGTGCGGACTAGGTGTGGACGGTCAAGGCTTGGCGGCGGTTGCGTCCGAACCGGTAGATCAAATAGTCCCGATCAAACGCGATCGCCTCGTGCACGCCGAGGCGCTTCATGATCGACCAGCTTGTGCGATCGACGATTGAGAACTGCTGGTCGGTGAACCCGTCGTGAATCTGCGCAGCAATCTCAAGATCAGCGATCGTGGCGACCTCCACGCGGGCCCTGCCGGAGCGGATTGCGGTGACCAGTGTTTCGGCGATATCGACACCGAGACGGTTCGCGGCCAAGAACCAGGTCTCGACGAGGACATGGTCGCTCGTCACCAGATCTCCGGAAAACTCGCTGAGCCGCTCGACGGCTCGGCCGTGATGGGCATCGCCGCGGTCGGCTGCGGCGTACCACGCTGACGTGTCGACGAAGACACTCACCGTTGCGCATTTCGAGCAGCTATCGCCTCGGCCGTGGCCGCCTTGCGATCGACGGAGATGTCGCTGCCGCCGGAGTCCCCGAGGCCGAAGATGGCAGAGATGTCGGAGTTCGGGCTTGGTTGAGCGAGGTCTTGCTCTACGAGGCGGCGGATGTACTCGGCCATGCTGATGCCCAAATCGACGGCCTTGCGTTTGGCGAGTGCATGCTGTTCGGACTCAAGATCGATCTGTGTACGCATGATGCTACATCATAACAGCACTCAAGGAGTCTACACAGCGGATATAGGAGCCTTCCCGTTGAGCACGACCGGCAGTCGTTACGGGCCCGGTCGGGTGCCGCATTCGAAACCCACTACAGCGGTGTACTAGTCGCACTCGCCGCCGGTGAGTGGTGTGATCACGCTGACGAGTATCGGAGAATAAAGTGCTACGACTCGCCGCGAGCGAGCGGGTGGTGCCATCGAAGGTCTGGGAATCGGCTGAAGTCGGAGTCGGTAGTGACAAATGTGTAGCCGTGCTCCACCGCTACCGCGGCATGCTGGGCATCGGCGACCAGCTTCCCTGTGGCTCCGGCCTGGCGGCATATTCTGTAGAAGATGTCCAGGTGGTCGGGTCCGGGGCCCACGATGCGCGCGGTAGGGCGCTCGACTAGTGCAGACACGAACGCAAGAGACTCCTCAAGAGGGGATGGCTGCTCAAAGATTCTTGGGTTGGTTGCAACGCGAATGAAACCGGACAACACGAGGACCGATAAAGCAAACGGCTCTGGTCCTGTAGCAAGACGGGTTATCCAGTCCGCGTACTGGGCGTGTTCTGGGACTGAGTCCTCAATATGTGCATAGATCAGCACATTGACATCGGGCAGCAACACCGAACTATCGACTCACGTGCTTGAACTGGGCTTCGTCTTCTTGTGCTTCGACCGCCCTCGGCCGGTCGAGATCGACTTGCGAGCCGATTTTACCGCCGCGCACCGTAATCAGCCGGAAAGAAGGTTGCTCTGACGGTTCACTACGTTTGAGAGCATCATCAAGCGTCCGGGCGATAAAGGCGCTCATGCTTATCCCTCGAGTATCTGCCTCGCGCCGTACCTGCTTGGCGAGCCGGTCGTCCAGTGAGATTGTGGTCCTCATGATGCTGTAGCATAACCTATAAGCACCAGTGCATCATCAGCTAGCGCCAACAGGTAGTTCCAGCTTGATGGTCGCGAAACTCCGACTGAGCAAACCGGCGCGACCAGCCGTTGGTGCGGAGGGTTCTCAATTGTTCATAGGCGCTGCAGCAGTTCGGTGCCTGCGCGTCTGGATCGCTCGTCCTCGGACTCCAGCAAGTCGACAGCAACCACCGCAGGAGGCGCGACCGCGGCTCCTTCAGGAAAGGGCCAAAACTGGTCTTCCACGACCCGGAACACGACGTTGGCGCGCTCGGAGCGTTCCTCCATGACAAAAGCGTCGCGGATTGCCTGCAGGTCGCTGCTCTTCAGATAGGCATCGAGAGGTCCAGAACCAACGATGCCGAGGGCATGTTCCGGCGAGTCCAGCGGCGAGCAACACTCCTGCGGGCTGCGCACAGACGGCACCGTCGGCTGCTGGAGCCCCTACCACCTAGCGTCTCCCCGCAGCGTGCAATGGACCAAGACAACCCTCGAGTCGTGAATCGATGATTGAGCACGTCCCACGTGAGCGGCGAGAGCGGCAGCGGACAAGGACGTTGCTCCGGCTCAGGCTCGCGTCGATCCTGGCGGCCTTGCGCCTTGCGGTGGGAGGGCGTTCTGGTACGGGAGAGCGGGCGAGGCACGCTGCTCGGGCTGTTCTGGTGGTGTTTGGGTTGCTTGTCTCGGCATGCGGCAGCAATAGTGCCGGAGACCCTCCGATGACAGGGACCGTGCCTTCCG
>JAKZTU010000331.1:0-3981 GCA_047516945.1 Acidimicrobiales bacterium | reverse complement strand
GAAATAGCCGGGGGAACCCGCGACCCTGATGAGGCCGCCGATCGCATGCTGGAACGGGGACTGCGCGCCGTAGTTGTGAAGCTGGGTGCCGACGGGGTGATGGTGGCTCTCGCGGATGGTACTCGCACCACGATCGCACCGTTTCTTGTTGAAGTCGTTTGTGGACTCGGTTCTGGGGACGCCTGCGGCGGAGCGTTCTGCCACGGCCTACTCAACGACTGGGACCTCATACGAACCGTGGAGTACGGAAACGCCGCGGGTGCGATCGTCGCGAATCGGCTCATGTGCGCCGATAACATGTCGACGGTGGCCGAGAGCGATGATTTCCTCGTCTCCAGACTCTCAACAGAGCAGAATAAGGCGATATGAGCGCGTTACCCACGATTTATATCGACCGGACAATGCCCCCCGGCTTTGAGGAAATGTTCACGGGGAGAGCCGCGTTGGTTGGACCCGAAGTGTCAGCGCTGGCCGTGGCACAGGGAATAATCGCCGGCGGTTCGGTGTGGGACGGACCGCGCATGGATACCGCCCCGATGCTCCAAGTCATCTCGCGTGCCGGGATCGGCTACGACGCTGTAGATCTCGAAGCAGCCACAGCACGCGGCGTCGTTGTCTGCAACGCCCCTGCATCGCCCACGATTTCTACCGCCGAGCACACCATGGCCCTGCTCTTGCATGTCGCCAAGTCGCTCAGCGCCAACCAGCGGCGATTGCGAGCCCATATCGGCGACTACTACGTCGACAACGAAGGCATCGAATTAGCAGAGCGAACCCTCGGTGTTGTCGGCTACGGACCCATCGGTAAACGGGTTGTCAAAGCAGCGCAAGGCTTCGACATGGAGGTCATCGCCCATGACCCATACCTTGACCCGAACAACGAAGACATCGAACTGGTCTCTTTCGACGAGCTTCTGAAACGCAGCGATGTGGTTAGTGCTCACTGTCCGTTGACCAACGAAACCCATGAGCTCTTCAACAGCGACGCGTTCGCCAAAATGCGCCGCGGGTCGCTATTCATAAATGCCGCCCGCGGTGGCGTCGTGGATCAAGACGCCCTAGTAATTGCTCTCGACTCGGGGCACATAGCGGGAGCGGGCCTGGACGTGACAGTGCCCGAGCCGCTACCTGTCGATCACCCATTGCAAGGGCGCGACAACGTGATAATCACCCCGCACATTGCTTCAGCAACCGACCTTGGACGTCGCCGGATGTACAGCGCTGCGCTCGACAACGCCATGACATGTCTCAACGGAAACCGAGTTACCACGTGCGTCAACCCGGAGGTTTACAACCAGCCCGGGCCGGCGCTCAACAAGGCTCAAGCAGAAGTCTGCGGTACCGCCCGCAGCGAATGCAGAGAGCAACAGATATGACCCGCACCTCAATCGGTATAGGCGTTATCGGTTTTGGCTGGATGGGTCAGGCTCACTCCCGCTCTGCGAAACGGATCCCTTCGCTGTTTCCAGAGCGGGAGTTTGACCCCCGCCTTGTGATCTGCTGCGACAACGTCGAGCGGCGGCGGACCGATGCACTTGAAGGTTTCGGGTTCGAGCGTGTGACCGCTGACTGGCAAGACGTTGTATCAGATCCCGAGGTGGACGTTGTCTATGTCACCGCACCAAACATGCTGCACGAACCATTGGCGATCGCAGCAGCAGAAAACAACAAACACCTCTTCTGCGAGAAACCGGTCGGGGGAACGCCCGAACAAACTGTGCGAATCGAAGCTGCCGCGGCTGCTACCGGAGTTATAACCGGCGTTGGCTACAACTACCGCTGGGCACCGCTGGTGCAACACGCCAAGGCGCTCATCGACTCGGGCGCGCTGGGCCAAATCACCAACTATCGGGGACGCTTCTTCTCGATGTACGGCAGCAACCGGCTCGGCACGCTGTCATGGCGTTACTTGATCGACCAGGCCGGCTACGGCGTGTCGTCGGACATAATGAGCCACGCAGTCGATTTGGCGCACATGCTTGTCGGGCCCATAGCCACGGTGATGGGGACCATGGAAACGTTCATTGAACAACGGCCTCTTCCCGCAGCCGACGGCACCCACTACGACCAGGGGAAGCCCACAGACCCCACCGGTGAGGTGACCAACGAAGACTACGCAGCGGCCATGGTCGTCTTCGAGAATGGTGCCCGCGGCACTTTCGAGTCGTCTCGCTCAATCGTTGGTCCCGAGAGCCAAATGGCCTTCGACGTATATGGGACCAAAGGAGCGCTCCGTTGGAACCTCGAGACGATGAACGAACTCGAAGTCTTCATCGTTGACGACGAAGGCGTAGCTCCACGTGGTTACACCAAGGTCTACTCGGGAGACCGCTACCCGTATCACGGCCATTTCGTGCCAGGCGACGCCAACGGCATCGGTTACGAAGACCTCAAGGTCATCGAAAACTACGAATTCTTGAGTGCGGTGGCGAGAGGCGAGCAGCACCAGCCAGGTTTCGCCAACGCCGTCGACTACGTGAGCTTTCAAGACGCCTGGTTGCGCTCATGCGATACCGGCACGTGGACCAAAGTGGAGCGCTTGTCGTGACACCGCCTACGTTCACCGCAAACACGGCGCGATCGGAGCTGAGATGCGATTGGATCTAAAATGAAGGCAGTTCGACTCACCACCACCCAGGCCATCGTCAAATACCTGATGGCGCAGAAGATAATCATCAACGACGAACCGAAACCGATATTCCCTGGTGTGTTCGCCATTTTCGGACATGGCAACGTCACTTGCTTGGGTACCGCCCTTGAAGAGGTCAAAGAGGACTTTCCCACCTGGCGGGGACAGAACGAGCAAGGGATGGCATTGGCCGCCACCGCTTACGCAAAGGCTTCCAAACGCCGGCAGATCATGGTTGCGACTTCGTCTGTGGGCCCTGGCGCAACCAACATGGTGACAGCCGCCGCGGTCGCCATGGCCAACCGTATGCCGCTGCTGCTACTGGCGGGCGACACCTTCCAGAGCCGCATCCCCGATCCTGTGCTTCAGCAAGTGGAGCAATTCGGCGATCCGTCCACCACGGTCAACGACTGCTTCGGTCCGGTAGTGCGTTTCTGGGACCGCATGACGCACCCAGCCCAAGTCGTTCACTCGCTGCCCCACGCCTTGCACACAATGCTCGACCCCGCTGACTGCGGGCCAGCTTTTATTGGACTCCCCCAAGACATCGCTGCTGACGCCTACGACTACCCGGTTCGCTGCTTCGAGGAGACCGTCCACGAGATACGTCGGCCTCGCCCTGACCGCGCCGAATTGGCTCGAGCCGCGGCACTATTGAGCCAAGCCAATAAACCGCTAATCATCAGCGGTGGAGGCGTTCATTGGTCTGAGGCAGAGGCCGAACTGGCCAAATTCGCAGAGACCCACAACGTGCCGGTTGTGGAAACCGTCGCGGGGCGAACTTGTCTGCCACAGTCCCATCGGTTGCACGCTGGGACAATCGGCGTGACCGGATGCACATCAGCCAATGCCCTCGCGGCGCAGGCCGATGTAGTTGTTGCAGTCGGCACTCGGCTGGGGGATTTCGCGACCGGGTCCTGGACTGTGTTCGCCAACGAATCGGTCAAGATCATTGGGATCAACACGGCCCGCTTCGATGCCACTAAACATCTCTCGGTGCCGCTCGTGGCCGACGCCCGCGAAGCCCTCGCTGAGCTATCCGCCGCGCTCGGCAACTACCGATCCGATGAGTTGTGGTCTGCCACATGTGCCTCCGAAGCTGCTCAATATCACGCCTACATCGATAAACTGGCAGCGCCTCAGGTGCCTACGTCCCCCGCTGAATCGCAGGCACTCCCTACTTACGCCCAGGTAGTTGGCGTTGTCGACCGGGCTGCCGACGAGCACACCTATGCTCTCACCGCCGCTGGTGGGTTCCCTGGCGAACTCGTCAACGGCTGGCGCAGCGACACCGTGCATTCTTTTGACGCCGAATACGGCTACTCGTGCATGGGTTATGAGATCTCCGGGGG
>JAKZTU010000330.1:0-6889 GCA_047516945.1 Acidimicrobiales bacterium | reverse complement strand
AGATTGGCTATGTGCCCAACGCTGCAGCGAGAAGCCTCCGCGAGCAGCGTGCTGGCGCGATTGCTGTAGTTGTTCCGCAGTCGGGACGGCATGTTTTTGGCCACGCATACTTCATGCATTTGCTCAAGGGCATCAACGACGCCGCGAACCAGCGCGACAGCGTCGTGATCATCTCGACAAACCCCGGCGAAGAGCACGGGGTCGCGGCCTACGAGCGCATATTGAGATCGGGGCGTAGCGACGGTGTGATCGTCGCGTCCGCGGCGTTGGGCGACCCCTATGTCGCGAACGTCGCTGATGCAGGTGTGCCGATGGTGCTCGTCGGTGACGACCGGAGTCGTGCGGGTGTTTCGACGGTCGGCATCCCAGACGAGGAATCTGCTTTCTTGGCAACTCGTCACCTGGTTGAGGTCCATGGGCATGAGCGGATTGCCCACATCTCGGGCCCTACGGATCATCAGACGGGCAAGGATCGGCTGGCGGGATTTGCTCGCGCAATGGGCGACAGCTTCGACGATGCCCTGGTGCGCCTTGGCGGGTACGACGAGGCGTCGGGCTCAGCAGCGATGGCGTCGCTGCTGGAGGCTGGCCCGCCATTCAGCGGACTATTCTGCGCCAACGACGAGATGGCCTACTCGGCGATGCAGGTCGCCACTTCCGCCGGAATGGCTATCCCGCGAGACCTCGCAGTTGTCGGATTCGACGACTTCGGCCTTGCTCGCGTCGTCTCACCCTCGCTTTCGACTGTGCGCGTCCCGGCGGAGGAGATGGGGCGCTCCGCCGCCGACCTGCTGTTCGACCTCATCGACGCTGGGACGTCGGTGCACCGCTTAGTTGAGACAGAGTTCGTCCCGAGGCAGTCGTGCGGCTGTCTTGTCTAGCAACGTGTCTGCCATCGTGTAGGCCATTGGAGGAAAAATGAAACACAGAAAAATGAAACACATCAGTATGAGGGGGCTACTCCGAGTTGCTGCGCTGCTCGCCGCCCTCTCCCTTCTAGCAGCAGCCTGCGGGGGTGACGACGATTCGACCAACGAGACTTCAAGCGACTCCGCGACCGAGTCTGAGTCTGATCCGGACGCGGAGCAAGATGCCGACCCGGCTGACGACGCTGAGAGTGATGATGGGTCCGAGGACTCGGACCCGCCAGCCGAGGTCGTCGAGTTGACGCTCCTTACCGGGTTCACAGGTGGCGACCGTTTTGCGTATGAGTCGATAGTGAATCGATTCAACGAGGCTCACCCGGGTATCAATGTGACCATGGACGTTCAGCCCTGGGACAGCATTGGTCAGACCCTGCCCAGTGCGTGGGGGACTGGCAGTGGACCCGATATCGCTACCCCGAACTTCGATCCAGGCATCGTATTCCGCTACATCGACGATGGCCTCGTGCTAGCTCTTGACGACCTGTTGGGGGATGGCTCGGGTCAGCTCGATCCCGGGGTCGTCCCTGGTTTCGTGAGTGATGCCTTCACGGTCGACGGGACGTTGTATGCGGCACCGGCAAACGTCGCCACTTTGCAGCTCTACTACAACAGGGCGCTGCTCGAGGCAGCTGGCTTCGCCGATCCACCAGCGACGAGCGCCGACCTGCTGGACTATTCATTGGAGATCACTGACGGCGAGGTGTTTGGCATCTCCCTCGCAGACCACGCGACCATTCAGATGTGGCCGCTGTTGATCTGGATGAATGGTGGCGATGTCATGGGTTCCGCAACGTGTAGTGCGCTAGGAGACGCCGCGACGGTTGCTGCTCTCGAGAGTTGGACGGCTGCGGTCGCCGGTAGTGGCGTGAGCCCGATCGGTCAAACCGGTGGCGAGTCGGACTCGCTGTTCGCGGCCGGTCAAGCCGCGCTGCAGATGAACGGTCCGTGGGCTGCGCCGGGTTACACCGAGGCTGGCATTGACTTTGGAGTCGCTCCGATCCCCGCAGGAGCGGATGGCCAGATCACGCTGGCATCGACGGTGCCGATGATGGTCTCGGCCGGCACGGACCACCCAGTCGAGGCCCAGCAGTTCCTCGCGTGGTGGAATTCTGCTGAAGCGCAGAAGCAGTTCGCGCTGGATTCAGGATTCCCGCCCTCGAGGACCGACCTGGCCGACGATCCGGATATCCAGGGCAACGCGGTTGTCGCCCAGTTCGCTTCGGCGCTGCCCGACGCACGGTTGTACATGCCTGGTGTCGCAGTCGCTGCACAGATCGACGGTGATGTGTTCGTGCCGCTCATCGAGTCGATCACTCGTGGCGCGGATGTGGCCGAGTCTGCATCTTCCGCCGCCGAAGCAGCCAACGCCCTCGCTGGCTGCGCGGGCTAGCGGAACGAATGCCTGCCGGTGCTACCCGGGCCCGGACCCCCTCCGGACCCCCTCCGGCCCGGGTGCACCGTTCGGTCAGTCCCGCTGCGTTATTCATCGCGCCAGCGTTTGCTGTACTTGGCCTCTTTGTTGTCTACCCGATTGCCCGCACGCTGTGGATTAGTTTTCACGACTGGTCGCTGAGCGGCCGCAATAGCGAGTGGATTGGGCTCGGCAACTATCGCGAGCTGGCAGAGGACGACCGGTTCTGGAACGCCACCCAGGTGACGTTCGTCTACACGGCGGCGGCCGTGATCGGCCAAACACTGCTTGGTCTTGCGCTGGCGTATCGGCTGCGAAAGACGACGCGGTTCACGAAGCTCCTTCGGTCTGCGTACTTCTTTCCGACGATTGCGGCGCTGTCGACAATGGGGTTGGTGTGGCGTTTCATTCTCGACCCCCAAATTGGTCTTGTTGACGGTTGGATCGGCGCCGCGGGGTTCGGTTCCCCGGAGTGGCTCCGCGACACGCAGTGGGCGCTCCCTTCCATCATCGCAGTGGGAATCTGGAAGAACGTTGGGTTCACAATGCTGGTTTTGGTTTCTGCGATGCAAGACGTGCCGGTCGACCTCGAGGAAGCTGCGCAACTTGATGGCGCGAATGCCTGGACGAGGTTCCGGCACGTAGTGATTCCTTCAATCCGGCCGGCCCTTTTGTTTGTGTCCGTTATCAACACGATTGCTTCGCTACAGATGTTCGATCTGGTGTTCGCTATGACCCGCGGTGGGCCATTGTTCAGCACAGAAACCCTCGTCACCTACATGTATCAACGTGGGTTCCGGGATTTCCGTTTCGGCTATGCGGCATCGGTCTCGTGGGTGCTCTTCCTGATCATCATGATTTTCGCCGTCATCCAACTACGGATCTTCCGAGATGATCGCAACACCTGAGCCAACCACGGCGCCCCGGCGACGACACGGCGCCCCCGGCCCCCCTACGCCGACGATGCGTCGGCTGAGAATGCTGTTGACCGGGGTCTCTTGGTTCGTTGTCGTGGCGGGCGCCGTGGCAGTGCTGATCCCGATCGTCTGGATGGTCGGTACATCCCTGCGAACCGAGGCAGACCTCTTCGCTGACCCGGCGCGGCTTTGGCCCCGCAGACCGAACTTGGGTGGGTACCGACGAGTATGGAACGAGCTGCCGTTCCTCCGCCTGGCCGTGAACTCGGTCGTCTTCGCCTTGGGTACCACGATTCTGCTGGTGGTCTTCGATTCCCTCGCTGCCTATGCACTGGCCCGGCTTGAGTTCCGTGGCCGTCGAGTCGCGTTCGCGCTCGTCTTGGGCACCCTGATGATCCCGTTCCAGGTCACGTTGATCCCAACGTTCGAGCTTGTGAACCAGATCGGATGGCTGAACACACATCAGGGGTTGATCGTTCCAAGGATGGCAAGCGCGTTCGGGATCTTCTTCCTGCGCCAATTCTTCATGACAATCCCTCACGAGCTCGATGAGGCAGCGCGACTCGACGGCGCGTCGCACTTCCAGATTTATCGCCTGATCGCGTTGCCATTGGCGAAGCCGGCCCTGGCGACTCTCTTCGTGATCCACTTCATGAACCTGTGGAACGACTTCCTCTGGCCGCTCGTCATGACGACGGATCCCGACCGCCGCACGCTTCCAGCAGGGCTCGCCCTGTTCGCGGGACAGCATGTAGTCGACCACGCAGTTGTCATGGCCGGAGCCGCCATAAGCCTCGCGCCCCTTGCAGTCGCCTTCTTGTTTGCGCAGCGCTACTTCGTGCAGGGCATCGCAACGACCGGCATCAAGTAGAGCATCGATAGGACCCGACCGCGTGACTACACCAAACCCTGCACTGGCATTCTTGCCGCCCGACCGGATCTCCTGGTTCGTCGGGATCGAGGACACATGTGTCCTTCCGCGCGAGACCGACGACTTCCCTCCGCTCGACGAACACGCGCTAACCGGCCACAACACACACCTCAGCGCCGATCTCGCGAGCGTTGCGAACATGGGCGTCCATGGTCTCCGGTATGGGATGTCGTGGCCGCTGGTGCACGTTGCCCGCGATCGCTACGACTGGAGTCTCCTCGACCCAGCCATCGAGCAGCTCCACGCGCAAGGCACGCATGTAATCGCCGACCTCGTCCACTACGGATGCCCGCCTTGGCTCGCGGGCTCGTTTGTTGACGACGAATTCGTCGACGCCCTCACATCCTTCGCCGGCGAACTTCTACAGAGGTACGGGGACGCGATTGGGTCAATCACCCCAATCAACGAACCGACAACAACTGCATCGTTTTGTGGGCTCCGATCAGTTTGGCCACCCGCGCTCGGGACCTGGGAAGGCTGGGCCAGCGTCGTCGTCAGCCTCGCCGCAGCAAACCAGGCAGTTACCAGAGTCGTCCGCGAGCTGAGCCCCAGCACCGCAATCGTTCACGTCGAGGCCTCTCACCACTACGAGGCGACTGACTCCGAACTCCACGTGGAGGCCACCCGCCTCGGCGACCTGGCAGACCTCTCCACAGATCTGATGCTCGGCCACGTCAACGGCGATCACCCACTTTGGGCTTGGCTGCGCGAACGCGGGGTCTCAGAAGGGCGGCTCGAGGATCTGCGGACCGGAGCAACGTCGCCCGACGTTCTGGGAGTCAACTACTACCCGGACCTGACTCCGCGGGTGCTGGTCCGTTCAGGGTCCGAGACCGAACAGATGGCGATCAACCGTTGGTCCGCCGGGCTGGGAACGGTGCTGCGTCGGACCAGCGAGCGGTACAAGCTCCCCATCCTCATCACCGAGACAAGCATCGAAGGGTCAGAGCACCAACGGGTCGCATGGCTCGACTCCGCAGTTGCAGAGCTCGAACGACTGCGAACCGAAGGCCTCGACATCCGCGGAATCACGTGGTGGCCTCTTATCGACTTTGTTGACTGGTCGGTGTCTGCCGATGGCCGCAGCGTCGAGGAGTTCGTCGCGGGAGTTGTTGACCCCGTCACCAAGGAGTTGGCACCCGTCCCGCTCGCCGACCGCAACGATGGGTTGCAGGCCTTTGCTCGACGCATGGGCCTCTATGCACTCGAGGAAGATGACCAAGGGGCTCTGCAGCGTCGGTCCACAAGAGTCGCGGATCGGTTTGCCGAGCTGGCCGCACCCACAGATGACGACTCCGATCGTCATCAAGTCATGGCAGCCGGACGCGACTTCGACTCTCCCGTCCCGTCGATTTCGCTTGATGGCGAATGGGAGCTGGAGACGGGCTCCGGCAGCTTCGGCATCCAGGTGCCTGGGTTGTGGGAGGCGCAAACTCACACGACGCTCGACGGCGTTGCCGTCTATCGACGCTGCTTTGTTCTCGACGAGCCCGAGGGGTTCTGGACACTCCGGTTCGGCGCGGTCATGGATATCGCGTCGGTCACTCTCAACGGCAGCAGATTCGACCCGCACGAAAATCCATACACACCCTTCGAGGTGGATGCCACAGGTCTGCTCGTCACTCACAACGAACTGGTGGTGGAGGTCACCGATCCGCCTGAGGGATCAGATACCCACCTCGCCAGTGCTCACGGGAAGCAGGGCTGGGCCAACCATGAGTTTCCAAGCCCGCCGAGCATGTATCTCACCTACGGAGGAATCTGGCAGAGCGTGCGGTTGCGCCGCCACGACAGGGTGGCCATCCGGGACTTGGCCTGCGACCTCGACCCGACCTGCGCCACCGTGACCGTTGAGCTGGAGCATCTCGTCGACCATCGAGGCGGCCTTCGCACCAACGACGTCATAGAAGTCGCTGTGAGTATCGGGGGCAGGGCTCAGACGGTCGAGGTTGAGCTCAACCCGGGGGAGCGCCGTGAGCTCCAGATTGAGCTCGACACCGACGGGCTGGATCGGTGGTCGCCCTCCAGTCCCGTGCTCCACCTGTGCTCGGCGTCGGTCACGATCGGCGGTCACGCCAGCGACGATGCTCGCATCGATATCGGACTTCGAGTCGTCGAATTGACGAAATCGGGCCTACGCATCAACGGCGACGCCATTCAGATGAAGAGTGCTCTGGTGCAGGGATTCCATGCAGACCTGCTTTACGCGGAAGGGCCGGTCCCCGACATAGAGACCGAAGTACGGACCGCCCTCGAGCTCGGATTCAATACGCTGCGGCTCCATCTTCGGCCCTTCGCTCCGGCATACCTGGAGGTCTGCGACCGTCTCGGCATGTTGCTCCACTGCGACGTGTCGATTGGAGAGCCAATCCAGCACGACCAGATCGATGCCCATGGGGAGATCGCGCACCGCTGCGAAGAGGCGTTGGTCGCACACGTGCGCCGTGACCGTTCGCATCCGTCGATAGTGATGTGGTCCTGCATGAACGAGATTGGGATCGACCGACCGAGCCTGCGTGGGACCGAACGCTACGAGCGATTTGTTCGCCGCATGGTCAGAGCGCTGCGCCGTTTCGACGAAACTCGGCCCTTCATCGAGAACGACTGGATCGAACCCGACCCGGACCGAGTGTTCGAGTCGCGAGCGCTCACCGCCCACTGGTATGGCCACCTGGACCGCTTCCACCTCAATACTCTCTCTGCC
>JAKZTU010000329.1:0-21601 GCA_047516945.1 Acidimicrobiales bacterium | reverse complement strand
CGATAGCAGTGAACGCACCTGAGGGCGCATCCGTTTGGCCGTAGCCGTTCTCGCCCCAGCAATGGGCGGTGCTATCGGATCTGAGCCCACACGAATAGTAGCCACCGGATGAGACGGCCGAGAACACGCCCTCGGGCGCATCGGTTTGACCGAAGCTGTTGTCGCCCCAGCATCGGGCGGTGCCGTCGGCCTCGGCGCCGCGTTCATCAACGGCTATCCTTTCTGGGGTTGGACAAGCGGGTAACCAGGAGGTGTCGTGGTCGGGGGTTGTGTGGTGGTGGTTGTTGTTGGGGGGGTTGTAAGTTCGTTGGATCGGATGCCGTCGATCACGACTTGGGCTGATTCTGTTCCCCAGTAGTAGCAGCCGGTGGTCTCTTTTCCGGTCCATTGTCCGATCCAGATCTGCTGACCGTTGGACCAGCATTCCAGCGTGTACGGGGGCTGTTCCCAGGTGCCGATGTACTCGTAGCGAAGATTCCAGCAGGTCTCATCGTTGGGGCAGTCGGGGCGGCTGCTGGCGTCGCTGCCCCAAGAGATTCTGAGCGCCCGATCATCTGGGGGCTGGGTGGTTGTTGGGGGCTGGGTGGTTGTTGGGGGCTGGGTGGTTGTTGTGGGCCGGGTGGTTGTTGTGGGCCGGGTGGTTGTTGTGGGCTGGGTGGTTGTTGTGGGCCGGGTGGTTGTGGTTGTTGTGGTTGGCGGGGGTCGGTTGTTGAGGTCTTCGAGGACTCGCCGGGCGAGCAGGTCCGCTGTGTGCCAGTGGCCGTCGGCGTTGGGGTGGAACGATTCTTTGACGTCCACTGAGACACCGTCGCGCTCGACGACGACGCCGTTGATCCAGTCGTCGTCACTGCCGCAAAGTTCGTGCTCTCGGTACAGAATTCGTAGCCACAGGTATTTGATACGGTCGCCGAGGACCTCGTTGGCGCGGTCGACTGCTTCTTGGAGCTTGTAGTCGAAGTGGCGCGCGACGCGGGCGAGTTTCTCGGTGTCGCCTCGTCCCACTCCCGCGCAGTAGGCCTTCTGGTGCCAGCGCCATTCGTCAATGGGCGCGAACAACTGTGGGTAGCCGATCACGTAGAGATGTCCGTGTTCAGTGAGTCGGTCCTGAGCGATGTCGTAGTAGAAGTCGATGATGGACCCGCGTCGCGAGCCGATATCCAAGTCGCAGTCGTAGCTGTCGGTTTGTTCGACGCGGGTGCCGGTGCAGTCCCGCCGCGGCGGGTCCAGTAGGGCGTCGATGCGGGACTTCAACTCGTCCTCGGACACGTCGCAGCCGCTCCAGCCGAGCGTTGCGTCAAGCCAACTGTCGGGGGCGAGCGTGCAGTCGCGCATAACGTCCGCGAATCCGATGTCGTTGATGCCAAAGGACATCGTCAGAACATCGACGCGCTCGGGACCGCCTTGTTCGCGGCCCCAATCCCACAAAGAACCGCCACCGGATCCCCGCCGCCGGTTGAAGAAGTCCTCGACGAGGTGCCCGTGGCAGGCGGTGAAGGTCTCAGAACTGATCTGCCAGCCGCTGTCGCGCACGATCCCCGCCGCGACGGGGCCGTACGCGTCGGCGCTTTGCCGGCAAGCACCGGCGGCACCGGGGGTACCTGTTCCCGACGATAACGAATCACCCGCCGACTGCCAAGTGATGGCATCGACCACGCCGTCAGTCTGCGCCAACGCACGCACCGCGGGCGTGACAACGGACGCTAGCAGCGCCCCGACAATCAGATAGCGCCTCACTCGATCACACCGAGTTCGACCAAACGCCGGTGCGCCACCGCCCACTGCCAGGCGCCCTCAGCACGCAATAAATCGTTGCGGCCACACACCGACAACGACGCCAACACCTCCGCATGCAACCCCAGCAGCACCTCCGCGGTCACCGGATCCGGTGTCGCCAACACCGCCCGGCGGATCTCCTCGGGCGTGCCCAACCGATCCAGTTGGCTCGCCACGGCGACACAATCAGGATCCGAGTCCGTCCACAACTCCGCCGTTGCGGTCACAAGACCAACCGCCGCCGCCCCCGAACCGGCTAGCCACTCGACAGTACCAGACACGTCGACCTCTGGAAACTCCTCCGCCTGTGGATCAGCCAACCCCGCGCCACCCGCAACAACACCGACAGCCAGCGCCTGCTTCGGCAACGACGCACCCTCACCGGCACCGACGCTATCGGCGAGTTCGCGTTCAGGCACAGTCGGCGAAACGGATACGGTTGTAGGCGAACGGTCAGCCGCGTCGGAGGACTGTGTGGAACTTGACGGCGTATCAACCGGTGCTGATCCACCGTCACCACAACCCGCAGCTACCCCCCAGATCGCCACAACAACGACAACGCTCACCAAACGGACCCCAAAAGCCCGCAAAACGTTCAGCAAACCCCCCAACACCGTCAAGTGAAGACACCGCAAAGGTAGACGCTTCGACAGCACGAACACGTATCCTACCGCCAGCGGTCACAGCCGTGTAAGTCGCAATGGGACGCAACGGGAATTGTGCACACTCGATCTATTGGTTCCCAACCAGTACCTGGTCGGTTCGTTGAGCAGCCAACCCCACCAACAACCCAGCCACAACCCCGATCACCGCCAACGCCTGAACCCTCCCCAAACGCCCGCACCGGCCCGACCGCGTCGGGCATCATCGCCACGTCGCGCTCTCCAACAGACAAATGATCGTCAGCCATGACCGGCTCCCTTCGCAACGTCGCCCCGACACGTTACCGGAACCCCACAAAATATTCATGTCACACGCGCAGGAAATTCACCTCGCGCCACGAGCAAATTGAGTCCCTAGCCGCCTCGGCCGTGCCCGTACTTTCCGGGCGTGATAACTATTTCTCGGGTGAGAAATGGATAGGAACAGCCGGCACACAACGATCCGCCGCGCCGCCCGATCCGCCGGCCGCGACTCGGTCAATTACATCGACACCTCCTAATCAGGCCCTCAACTCAAAGGGCGGTGCGAGGTTCCAACCCCCTCCGCCCCACCGCCTCATCAATTCCCGCACCCGACGACGGATAGGTGTTCTGAACATAACCGCGTGGAGTGAAGGCTATTCGTCGAGGAGGTGGGTGGTGATGGTGACGGCGACAGCGCCGATTACAGAGGCTATGGCGACTGCAAGCCAGGCGGGGTTCGGCGGCAACTCCAACTCGAAAAAATCGCGTGAGAACGACCAGAACAACGTCAATACATAAACACCGGTCATCGCAATCGGCAAGGCGATTTTGGCCGGTTTGAGAGGCAGGCTGACGAGCACCAGGATCACCAAAACGATTGCCAGCAGAGTAGCGGTGGAGGCAGTGCGGGCTTCGGCCAGCGACACGTCATCCATGCGTCGAACGACCTCAAAAAGGGCATAGGTCACGGCGCCGGTGATAAAGCCCGCGGGCAACGAGAAGCGCAGCACCCGTCTCAGAAAACCAGGGCGGACCAGGGCATCGTTGGGAGCGAGAGCCAAAAAGAAACCGGGTACGCCAATCGAGAAGGTCCCGATGAGTGTGAGTTGGCGGGGAAGGAACGGGAAAGGCGCGCCGAGGATGCTCGCCAAAGCAGTGAGCAGCACCGCGTAGGCGGCTTTGGTGATGAACAGGTTGGCGACCCGCTCAATGTTGTTGATAACCCGGCGACCCTCAGCCAACACCCGGGGAAGTGTCGAGAACTTGTTGTCGAGCAGGACCAACTGCGCGACTGCCCGGGCCGACGACGACCCTGAACCCATGGCAATACCCATGTCGGCATCCTTGAGGGCCAACACATCGTTGACCCCGTCGCCGGTCATTGCCACAGTTCGTCCTCTTCCCTGTAAGGCGTGGACCATCGCTCGTTTCTGATGAGGGGTGACCCGCCCGAACACAGTGCCGGCCTCAAGGGCATCAGCGAAGTCCTCAGGTTCGCTCGGCAGAGAGCGTGCGTCGACGAAAGAGTCGGCCCCACAAATCCCGGCACGGCGCGCCACCGCAGCAACCGTCGCGGGGTTGTCACCGGAGATGACTTTGAGCGTGACCCCCTGATCGCGAAAGAACGCAAGTATTTCGGGGGCGTCGCTGCGCACAGCGTCTTCAAGATGTACCAATGCCACGCCTTCGACTGCTGACGGCAGGGTTTCGTCGCTCCAAGGCCCCTCTGAACGGGCGACCAGAAGCACTCTGGTGCCGCTTGCAGCGACCTCGGCGGCCCTGGTGCGACCAGCGGTGTCGCTGTCGTCAAAGACGATGTCGGGTGCCCCGAGGAAATAGCAGCCACGGTCTGCGAACGACGCCGCAGCCCACTTGCGGGCCGAAGAGAACGGCAGACTCTCCGTCAACGTCCAATCCTCCGGCTCTGTGTGGGTTGCTGCAATCGCGGCGAGGGTGGCGTTGGGTGCAGGATCGGCCGCAGCGAGTGCCCCGAGGGCCTCCGCGGCATGCTGCGCGCTGAACGAACCGAGCGGTTCAACCGAACCCAAAGAGATTTCGCCGGTCGTGATCGTGCCGGTCTTGTCGAGACACAGCGTGTCGACTCGAGCCAGCAACTCAACCGATCCGAGTTCCTTGGCAAGCGCCCGGCGACGCGCCAAAGCGATCACTCCGGCGACGAAACTCAACGAGGTGAGCAACACCAGGCCGTCGGGAACCATGGCGACTGCCGCGGCGACGGTTCCCTGCAGGGCGTCCTGCCAAGCATCAAGAGCAGCCAACTGACGCAACAGCAGCAGCAGAGCGGTTGGCGGGATGATGAACGACAACCAGCGCAAGATTACATTGACCCCCCGCCG
Source organism: Acidimicrobiales bacterium (assembly GCA_047516945.1). Lineage (GTDB taxonomy): Bacteria > Actinomycetota > Acidimicrobiia > Acidimicrobiales > Aldehydirespiratoraceae > VXYK01. The sequence goes on along the minus strand of JAKZTU010000329.1, from coordinate 16,845 downwards.
CAGTTCACTGTGGGAGAGTTCGAAACGACGGGCATCCTCTGACAACTTGGCAGCGTAGGAATCCGCGCCTACACGCGTGGCCCGATACATTCCCGAGCCGGCAGAAACAAACGAACCCGACAACACTTCGCTCCCCGCAGTCTTTTCGACTGCGTCGGCTTCTCCAGTGAGCAACGATTCGTCGATTTCGAGGCCCAAACCGGAGATCACTTCACCATCCACGACCACCTGATCACCCGGTGCGAGTTCCAGGACATCATCGGCCACCACGCCGCTGATGCCGATCTCGGAGGTTTCACCATTGCGTCGGACCCGCGCTTTGGGGGCGGACAGCACCGCTAACGCGTTGAGGGTTCGGCGAGCCTGCAGCTCTTGAGCGATGCCGATCACACTGTTGCTCACCACCACACCCGCGAAAAGGGCATCGGCGGGGTAACCGGCGATCAAAATAAGTACCAGCAGTGTGGTGATGATGCCGTTGACCGGTGTTAGTACGTTGGCTTTGACGATCTCACCAAAAGAGCGGACAGGGGCATCGGGCACATCGTTGATGAGTCCTTTGGCGACCCGTTCTTCGACTTGGGCAGTGGTGAGTCCACTGATCACGGTCTCAGAGTCTCCGCATCTTGTTCTAGTGTGTCTTGTTCTGGTGTGTCTTGTTCAAGCGTGTCGACGTAGCGGTAGCCATCCGGGAACATCTCCAAACGATGCCGTGGACCCCCCAGCGTGACATCGTTGGCCTCATAACCACCGTCGCCAGCCCACATGGCGACCGGGCCCTGCTCAGAGTTACCGATGCGGGTTGCGTGGTGCCGGGGTGGACGGGCCTTGAGGTAATCCAACGCGGCTTCGGCGCTGTGGTGATCACGAAGCGTGGCAAGTGTCACCCAGGTCGGTGGAGCGAGCTCGATTTCGCCTTCGTGATGCCGTTGCAAGCAGGCCTTTGGAGTCATCCATTCGCCCTCGACGATCTCTCCTTCGTCGATTTTTACCGCTCCTTCATCTTCGCGTCGGTCGTTGACACGCGCCGCAAAAAACCAGGTGGCATAACGTTTGGGAGCGATTGCTGGAGGGATCCAGTGAGCGAATATCACCATTGAATCGGGGTCGACGTCGATTTCGGCTTCCTCGTGGGCTTCGCGAGCTGCGGCATTGCGAGCCGCGGCCAGATCGTCGAGGGCTGATCCGTTAACCCCGATGCGGTCGCTGTCATCAACACGTCCGCCCGGGAATACCCACATGCCCCCGAAAGCGATCTTCGAGTTCTTGCGCAACATCAAGGTCTCGATACCGTCGTCTGTGTTACGCAGCAGCACCACCGTGGCTGCCGCGATGGCGGGTGAGTCGCCGTGCTCGCGTGCGTAACGAGCCCACTCCCGAAACCGAGCACGATCGGCCGTGACTCGGTCTTCGGTGCTCATTGGACAGTGCTCACTGGATTACCCCGGCCTCACGGAGTTCGTCGAGACGATCACCCCAGCCGTACTCGGTCAGGACTTCGTCAGTATGAGCGCCGAGCACAGGTGCTTCAGGCGAACGGATCTCTGCTTTAGTTTTAGTGAAGCGGGCTGGTGGACGCGGTTGTTGAACACGGCCCAGCAACGGACTCTGGTGAGTCACAAAGGTTTCGTTGTGCACAACTTGAGGGTCATCGGCGACCTGATCTACGCCAAGCACCACACCGAAGGGCACATCGTTGGATTCCATTGCTGCAGTTGCCTCGGCCAGAGTGCGGGTTGCGGCCGACGCGTAAACCTCCCGCATCAAGGCGCTCATCACCTCTTTGTTCTGAACCCGGTCGGCCATCGTGGCCAACAGAGGATTTGATGAGTCGACTTCGAATGAAGCAGCGATGCCGTGGAACTCGGCGTCGGTCACCGGCGTGACCACGATGAATCCGTCAAGCAGTCGCATCGCCTTCTGCTGTGCCGAAAAAGACTGCGACACATGCGGTACGTCGTTGTCGAGCAGTATCTCGTGACCTGCGGCATCGGCGAACAGGAAACTGATGACAGAATCGAGCATCGAACACTCGACTACTTGACCACCAGCGCCTCGTTCACGGGCCAACAAAGCGGCGGTGATGGCCTGACAGGCGGTGTAGGCGGTGATCTTGTCCGCGGCGACCTGGCGAAGGAAGGCCGGCTCGTCGTCGTACAACCCCATTTGCGAGGCAGCCAGACCCGCTTGGGCCTGCACTACCGAGTCGTAGACACGGCGATGGGCATACGGACCGGTCTGACCGAATCCCGACAAGGCAGCGATGACCAGGTCTGGGTTGCGGGCATGCAAGGCGTCGGCACCGAGTCCCATGCGATCCAGAGCGCCGGGACGCATGTTCTGCACGAACAGATCGGCGTCTGCCACCAGGTCGAGCACGATGTCGCGCCCGCGCTCGTCGTGGGTATCAACCGCTATCGCACGCTTTCCTCGGTTGCAGACCTGGAACATGGCCGAGATGCCCGCTTTGATGACACCCACGTAACGGCCCTGATCACCGAAACCCGGCAGTTCGATTTTGATCGCTTCGGCGCCTTGATCGACCAGCATTCCGACAGCCAGCGGCCCGGTAAGAGCCACCGACAGCTCCACGATTTTGATGCCGTCGAGCGGTCCGCTCATTGGGGCGCGGTGAGGTTGGCCGGCATACCGGAGAAGTAGGCCGATTCTTCGATGAGTTTGTGGCTGCGCCACCCCTCGGGGGTGCGGACGAGTTCGTGGTGGTACCAACCGCCGGTTTGCCAGGCTGATTTATCGGGCATGACCATCGGATTGTGGAACATGACTTCGGCCGTTGCGTTGTCGCCGTCGATGTTGATGTCGAAGTTGGCGACCAGATGTTGGGTGGCTGGAAACTGACTCAGCGCCGCATCGAGCCAGGTAACCATTTCCTCCACCCCACTGGCGATCCCACCAGCCGAGGTGTAGTCAATGAAGGCGTCTTCGGTGAATACTGAGCGGTACAGGTCCCAGTCTTTGCGGTCGACTGCCTTGCCGTAACGTGTGACCAGCGTCTGGATTTCGAGGTGGTCAGAAATTTCTTGTATGTCCATCCCCGCAGGGTAGGCGATCACGCCCACATCGGGCATTTCAGGCTCATCGGGCATTTCAAGCTCATCGGGCATTTCAGGCATCGACGGTGACCTCAACGGCACAGCCTTGTTCGATTGATTTGTGGGCAGCGACTCCGACAGCCACGGCCCACATACCGTCTTCAAGGCTCACTGCGGGATCTCCTCCTGACCGGATCGCCTCCAAAAAACCGAGATGTTCGATATAAGACGCGCCGTGGTGGCCGCCGGTGTATTTGATCCTGGAGTCCACAACGGCCTCTTCTTCGACACCTCCCACCCAATGTTCGCCACGGCGACCCACGCGTATGGTCGAGCCCGGGAGCATTGATTCAACCTTGCCGGCATCACCGACAGCCACGACTTCTTCCTGGTTCTTGGTGGCATCGGCGAACATGCAGAGATCGACCATGCCGCGCACACCGTTGGCGTAGTCGACGATGACGAAAGCGTTGTCGAGGATGTCGCAGCGTTCGCCGTCGTAGTACTCATCGAGGTGGTTCACGTCCTGACCCCCCGATGCAAAGACCCGTGCCGGCCGCTGCCCGACCAACAGATTCATCAAGTCGAAGTAGTGACAGCATTTTTCGACGAGAGTGCCGCCGGTGTTGGCATTGGAACGGTTCCAGTCGTCGACCTTTTCGAAAAACGGAAAACGATGCTCGCGGATAGACACCATCTTCAGTTCCCCCACAGTGCCTGCCCGAACCTCCTGCACGAGCCGGGCCACTGGTGGCATGTAGCGATATTCCAGGCCTACCCAGGCGACTACGTCGTGGGAGCGGCTGGCCTTGACTACAACTCGACAGTTATCAAGCGTGGTGCAGAGAGGTTTCTCGACCAGCACATGCAGGCCGGCGGCCATAGCGTCGAGCACGGGAGCGACATGGAGATGGTTGGGTGTGGCGATCACAACCGCGTCGCACAACCCACTGTTGATCAACGCACGATAGTCACCGAACTCGGCTGGCGCAGGCGCCTCTTCTGCGACGTTGTTGGCATTGGCGGCGTTGACCGCAGCGATCCTGGCCTGCGCCAGCGAGGGCTCGTGAGGGTCACATATAGCTGTGAGAGCCGCGCCGTTGAGAGCACCGATATTGGCGATATGTTCACAACCCATCATTCCCGTACCGATCACGCCATAACGGACGACATCATGGTCGCGATCGGGTACAAGACGGTTCGTCGCTACTGTCATCGGTTCATGCTAGGCAAGGTCTATGAAAACTGATTCGAGAGTGCTACCCGACGGGCGACGAGTAGGCCCTTTGTCATGGGGTTGTTGGCGTCTGGTCACCGACGACGTCTCTGAGGCCCGCCGCCGTATGGAGACGGCATTGTCGTTTCAGATGACCATGATCGACACTGCCGACGTCTACGGACTCGACTGGGGCGGTAGCGCATTCGGGCTCAGCGAGTCGATTATCGGCCGTGTGCTCGCTGAATCCCCGGGGTTGCGTAGCGAGATCGTGCTGGCCACGAAGGGCGGCATAGATCCGGGAGTGCCCTACGACAGCAGCCCCGCTTATCTTGAATCAGCCATTGACGCTTCGCTGAAACGACTTGGGGTTGAGCGCATAGACCTCTGGTATGTCCACCGGCCCGACATGCTGACGCACCCCGCCGATGTCGCCGACACGCTGGCCAGGTTGGTCGCGAAGGGCAAGCTGGCGGCCATCGGCGTGTCGAACCATACAGTCGCCCAGGTGGACGCCCTGATGGCACATCTGCCCGCCGATGTCCCCGTGGCCGCTAACCAGGTCGAGTTCTCCGCTGCTCATCTGTTGCCGTTGCGCGACGGCACCCTCGACCAGTGCATGCGTGACCAGCGCATGGCCGTGGCCTGGAGCCCGCTCGGAGGTGGCCGCTTGGTGGACAACGGCACTGAGGCGGAGGGTTCTGAAGCCCAGTTGATCGCCGTGCTCGATGAACTGGCCGCAAACCACGGCGTATCCAGGGCAGTGATTCTGGTGGCCTTCGTGTTGGCTCACCCGTGCGCGCCGGTGGTCGTGATCGGCAGCCAAAACACGGCCCGTATGGCTGATCTTGCTGGTGCAGTGGATGTGTCGTTGAGCCGCGCCGAGTGTTACCGGATCATTGAGGCGTCCCAAGGAGTTCGGTTGCCATGAACCCGGCACCTGCTGGCACCGAGCCGATCGAGGTCGCATGGTTCTCGGCGTTGTGCGACGACGACTATGTGTTCTTGGGAGTTCCGGATCTCACTCTTCAAAGCTCGTGGGACCATTGCGCCTCGATTGTCAGTGCCGCGGACCGGCACAACTACGACAACGTCTTGTTGCCTTCGGGCTACGCCCTCGGGATCGACAACGCCGCTTTCGCCGCGGCAATAGCCACCCGCACTGAACAGATCCGCCTGCTCCTTGCTATTCGCATGGGCGAGTTCGTCGCCCCTCAGGTCGTTCGCCAAGTGGCGACGCTGCAGCAGATAGCGGCCGGTCGTTTGACGATCAACATCATCAGCAGTGACCTCCCCGGCGAGACCATGGCGTCTGAACCTCGGTACCGCCGCAGCACCGAGTACATGCATGTGATCCGCGAACTGCTTGATGGCCGACCTGTTGATTTCCACGGCGAGTTCCTTGATCTGACCCTGGATCCGCCACGGATTGCCATCGAGGGTTCCGGGTGTCCGCCGTATTACTTCGGGGGACTGTCCGAAGCAGCGCGGGAATGCGCGGCTCGTGCTGCCGATGTTTTTTTGATGTGGCCCGATGTTGTCTCCGGGGTGAAGAAGGTGAAGGCCGACATGGACGCCCAGTCTGGCGCATTCGGGCGCACTCTGGCCTACGGGTGGCGCTCTCATGTGATCGTTCGGGAGACCGAGGACGAGGCTCGGGCCGCGGCACGGCGCCTCTTGTCCAAGCTTGACGATGCAACTGGTGCCGAGATCCGGGCTCGATCCCTCGACTCGAAGAGTGCCGGTGTTGCCCGTCAAGCAGAGCTACGTGAAGGCGCCGACGAAGAGGGGTATGCCTCGCGTCACCTGTGGACGGGAGTCGGTCGGGCCCGTTCCGGGGCCGGAGCGGCAATTGTGGGCGACCCTGATCAGGTGCGCGACACGATACTTGAGCTGGCCGAGGCCGGAATGAGCGCCTTCATTCTGTCGGGTTACCCCCACCTCGCCGAGTGTGATTTGTTTGCTCGCTACGTATTGCCTGAGCTCAATCATGGGCGGCTTGAAGTCGAACCTCAGCCGGTGGTGCTCAGCGGTTGACAGGTCTCCAGTTGATGTCCCTACCGTTGCGCTCCAACTCGCTTGGGGCGCACGTCATCTGGCGAGGCGCTAGCTCAGCCTTTCGAGTCCTCCGACAGCATCGAAGCTGCTGTCAAAGCTGAAGATGCGTGTTACGCCCGCGTTCGTCATGACGGCTGCATGCAACGCGTCGCGTGCCGAGAGACCCGCGACACTCTCCAGCAGCGTTCGTGCCGCTCGAACTTCGGCAACACCGAACGCAAGGACATCATCGACGATGGCGTCGAGGCTCGCGAAAGCAGGCTCAATTGCATCGAGTCGGCCGATGGCGGCGTAACGGTGAAGGATCTCCTGGTAGACCTCAATGTCGGTGACGAGCGTCGTGCCGGACTGCGCCAGACGCGTGAGCACGGCGATCGTCCGGTCCTTGTTCGGGTGAGCGGCGCCGACCAGATACATCGGCACGTTGGAGTCCACGAAGATCATGAGGCCGTGCGGCCGGCGTCGATGTCACGAAGCATGTCGTCGATGTCTGCTGTCGGGAATTCGTGCTGCGCTGCTGCTGCTATAGCTCGCAGCCTCGTGTCAGTGGAGTCAGAGGGCCGGTTCGAGTCGCTCCGCGCCTCGCGCATCGCCTGACGGACCCACTCCGCGACCGTCATTCGACACTCTCGTGCAGCGCCTTGGATCTCGGCGTATTCATCCTCGGGCACAAGCACTTGCAGTCGTTTCGACACAATAATGAGTATATCTGACTATTCAGAGAATGTTGATTGACTCATTCTGACGCTTGCCGAGTTAAGGGACACACGAGCGTCTGATAGCTGGCGGTTGCAGAACACGAACATATGTTCGATACTGAACTGATGGCAGCAACAGCTACTGCAGAGTCACAAGTTGATCGCCGAGCTCGTTTGCGGCTCGTCGCTGACAGGGTGGCACCCTTGGCGTTGGCTCACCAACGCACATTGCCGCTTCTTCCGGCCGTCTCCGATCTCTTTGTCGGTGGGTCACTTCAGCGTGGACTCACTGTTGCGGTCAACGGCATTGGTGCCACGTCCATGGCTCTGGTGCTGGCAGCGGGTCCTTCACAGGCCGGCTCATGGACTGCTCTTGTGGGCACCGAGGAGTTGGGGCTTGCGGCTGTGGCGGAGGCGGGAATCGCACTCGAACGATTGCTGGTCGTTGGTCCTGTTGATGCTTCGACTAACGCCGGGGTTGTAGCGGCTCTTATCGGTGCTGTTGATGTGGTGCTGGTCGGGTCGGGTTTGCGGTTTCGGCTCGCTGATCTGCGCCGCTTGTCGGCTCGTCTTCGGGAAAGTGGATCGGTGTTGATACAGATCGGGTCTAGTCGGATCGAATCCAGCAAGATCGGATCCAGCCGGATCGAATCCAGCAAAGGGCCGGGTGTCGACGTCGGGGTTCGGGTGATGACATCGCAGTGGTCGGGGCTCGGGGATGGGCATGGTCTTTTACGTTCAAAGAAGGTGGAGGTGCTGACTCAGGGACGTGGCGCGGCTGCAAGGGCGAGAGCCGTCTCGCTTCTTCTTCCCGGCCCCAATGGTGCGCCGATGCGCCCCGATACGCCCGTGTGCTCCGAAGTGCCTGAGTGCTCCGATACGCCCGTGTGCTCTGAAGTGCCTGAGTGCTCCGATACGCCCGTGTGCTCTGGGCTGCTGCGCCCCGATGTGGCTGCGGTGTGACTGTGGCTGTGCGGACTTTGGTGGTGTGGTGCCCCGATTGGCCGGTAATTGCTCTTGGCTACTCGCTTGATGAACCAGTGGCGGTGGTTTATGCCAACCGTGTTGTGGCCGCCTCGCCAGCGGCCAGAGAGTATGGAGTTGTCCGCGGGCTTCGTCGACGGGTGGCCCAGGCCCGCTGTGTCGAACTCAACGTTTGTGAGCGTGATCTGGATCGTGAGGCGCGGACCTTTGAGCCTGTTCTTGGCGCACTCGACGACGTGACACCGGGGGTCGAGGTCACGCGTCCGGGGACTTGTGCGTTTGTCACCCGCGGTCCGGCTCGATATTTCGGAGGTGAGGTCGCGCTGGCTGAGCTGGTCCTTGCTCGAACGGGTGCAGTCATTGATGATCTAGTCGCAGGTGGTCCAGAGGGTGCGTGTGCGGGTGTGGTTCGTGTGGGGATCGCTGATGGGCCGTTTGCAGCTTTGTTGGCGGCGCGATCCGCCGGTTCGGCACGAACTATCGAACCCGGTCACAGCCCTGAGTTTCTGGCACCGATGCCGATTACGGTGCTGGATCGTCCCGAACTCACCGTTGGTTCTGGGCCAGTCAATCGCTTCGGGTTGACTGACGTATTGGAGCGGCTTGGCCTGCGTACTCTTGGAGCTTTCGCTGCTCTGGAGGCTGCGGATGTTTTGGGACGCTTCGGCAACGAAGGGATAAGCGCTCATCGTCTCGCCAAAGGCCTTGATGAACGCTCACCCAAGGGGCGACTGCCACCACCTGATTGGTCCGTCGCCAGTGAGATCGACCCTCCGGCAGATCGCATCGACCGGGTTGCGTTCTGTGCTCGTTCGTTGGCTGATGAGCTGCATCAACGGCTCACCTCAGAGGGGGTGGAGTGTGTTCGTGTCGCAATTGAAGCAGAGACCGAGCATGGCGAGTCGATGGTGCGTGTCTGGCGCCATGAAGGGGCGTTTTCGGCAGCGGTGATAGCGGATCGGGTCAGGTGGCAGCTGGATGGTTGGCTCAGCGGACGCTCAGCTGGTTCTGCGGCTCGGCCGACCGGTGGTATTACCCGAGTTGTTCTGGCACCGCAGGAGGTTGTTGCAGCGGGAGGGTGTCAACTCGACTTCTGGGGCAGCGGCAGCGCGAACGAGACCGACAGGCGGGCAGCGCGTGTTGCAGCCCGACTGCAGGGGCAACTGGGTGCGGAGGCAGTTCGGGTGCCTGTGTATCACGGTGGCCGCCATCACAATGAGCAACTGAGGTTGGTTCCGTCCGCTGATGTTGATCTGCTAGGTAGATCAGTGACTGCGGCCGACACACCTGGATCTGTTGGTGCTGATGGTGTCGCTCCCTGGCCTGGGGTTTTGCCGGCTCCTTCACCTACCCGAGTGCTGTCGACACCCTGCGCGGCGGAGTTGCTCGACGTTGATGGCTCAGCAGTTGTGGTCAGCGGCCGTGGATTGTTGTCGGCCCCTCCTCATTTGTTATCGATCGACGGTCGCTCGTCTGAAGTTGTGGCCTGGGCCGGCCCGTGGCCCGTTGATGAGCGCTGGTGGGATGATGAGCGGCGTTGTCGGCAGGCCCGCTTTCAACTTCTAACTGATGACGGCCTGGCACGTCTCGTAGCTCTTGAGGCGGGACAATGGAGTGTTGTCGCCATCTGGGATTAGCGTTGCCCGAAGTGGCTAGTTGACTCCGGCGAACGACGGCCGTGTTGACCAAGAGCGCCACTGCGCTCTCAGGGTATTTACGCTTGTGCGCAAATTTGCGCAGGAGCGTAATCGAGATGAAATCGGACTCCTGCGCAGGTCTTATTCAACCATCTTGCCAGGCGGGGCAATGGAGTGTTGTCGCCACCTGGGATTAGCGTTGCCCGAAGTGGTATCAGAAGTGGCTAGTGAGACTTCATTGAACGGCATCGAGCTTGAGCAGAATCGTGACCGTACCGAACGTTGGTTCATACGCCGCGGGCTTCCGCATCTGATCGATCACTATTCGGTTCGTGAAGATGTGTTGACTCGGATGTTTCCCTTCCTCGCCTTTGTGGTGTTTCTGGAGTTGTTCCTGGCTTTCGGCGACCGCTGGGCCGGCTGGGCACAGGCCGCGGTGTTTGTCGGCTGCGTCGCCCTCGGGGTTGCTGCGTTTGCGACGATGAACCGAGTTCGCGGACGCCGCTTGGTTCAACTCCCTGACCGGGTGGGCGTATTGGAGATAGTTCTGTATTTGATGTTGCCCGCAGTTCCGACCGCTATCGGTTCGCAGAACACGGTCGCGGAGAACGTGCTGGTCGTCGTGGTCTTTAATGTGCTCGTTCTGCTGGTCGCCTTCGTGGTGACCTCCTGGGGGCTTCTGCCCATGATCCGCTGGTCGATCTGGCAGTTGAAGGCACAAATCGGCGACATAGCGAACCTGACCATGAAGTCGTTGCCGATCTTGTTGATCTTCTCGGCTTTCATTTTTTTGAACGCGGAGATGTGGCAGGTGGCCAATGACTTCACGTTGCCGTATTTCGCGGCTGTAGCGGTTCTGGTCGTGTCCATCGGTTCCGGTTTTGTGATGTTGTCGGTGCGACGGCTCACCGTTGACCTGGCTCGTTTTGAACGCTGGTCCGATGTGCGCAAGCGCAGCGCCGATACGCCAGTCGAAGAAATGGTGCCGAGCGATGAAGAACCCGCTCCAGACGCGCCGAGGTTGCATCGCCGCGCCGAGTACAACGTTGCGTTGCTGTTGTTTGCATCCCAAGCAATTCAGATCCTGTTGGTGGCGTTGGTGATCACCGCTTTCTACGTGCTGTTCGGTCTGTTGACGGTTCGCGAAGACACGTTGTTGCAGTGGACCACGGCGACCGAACTGACCAGCAGTGTCGATTGGGCGTCACGTTGGTCGCTGTGGGGAGGCGAACTGATATTCACTCGCCAATTGGTGTTGGTCTCGGTCTTCATCGGGCTTCTGTCCGGCCTGCAGTTCGCGGTTCAGATCGTGACCGACACCGCCTATCGGGCAGAGTTTGCCGAGGACATGACCAGCGAGATCCGTGAAGCACTCGCGGTGCGTGCTGTGTACTACCGTCGATTGGTCCCGAGCGGGTTCGGTTAGCCGAGAGCGTCAACAGCTAGGGCGACACCGGACATGGCGTGCTGTTGATCGTCCATGCGGGTGACATCTTCTGTGTACCAAGCCCCCTCAACAACATCGGGGCGGGCATAGGGCGCTGCTCGTCCGGTGTCGTACTGGCGGGCGGCGAGGATCCCGGCGCCACAGAGGAGGTCGTGGCGCAGCTGGGGCTCGAGATCAGCCACGCCGGGGTCTTGTTGACTCAACCGCCACAACGCCGAGAGAGCCTCGACCGTCGTGCCGAAGGCGGCTCCCCGGGACTGTCGAACCGACTCGCGCGGCGGTTCGGTTCCGTCCCCCACGCGGGATGCCTCGCGTCGAATCTCGCGTTCGACGCGCTTGTGGTATGCCTCGCTGAGCGAGCGGACATAGGCGAGTTCGGCTTCGGCAAGGTCTCCCCAAGTCCGCATCTCAGAGAATCCGTAGGAAGCCCATTGGTCCGCCAGTGGCGGGTTCTCGACGCCTTCTTCAGCGTCTCGCGCGGTTGCGAGATAGTGGGCTACGAGTCGGGCTGAGTCGTCCCAGCCTTCACCGGGGAACTGGTTGGCCAAGAGTCCGAACCCCCAGAACGCTTCGCCGGTGTAGAACGTGGACGTGCGCCCGACCATCGGTTCGAGTCCATCGCTGAACGCTCCGAACCACATCCCGCCGTCGGGACGCAGCAACGACTGCATGTAACGCCCCATGGCTCGCAGCAGGTCGTCGTAAGTCTGGTCGTTGGTGGCTATGCGTCTATGCACCAGTGCGTTGACTGTCAGTGCGGTCGCTCCCAGATCGGTGTCGACCCGATAGTCGTCGAAAGCGGTTCTGTCACCGACCGTGTTGAGGTTGTCGAGGATGTATTGCAGGCCCCCGTCCGCGGTCTCAAGCACGCTGCTGTCGCCGGTCGCGGCCACCTGATACAGCGACATCACCACCCCAGCGTGGCGAACGTCAAAGTAGTTGCGGGCGAAGGTGTCGGTGCTGCGGTCGTACTCGTACCAGAAACGGTTGTTCGCCTGGAGTGCTCGTTGCATCCAGGCGGCACTCGAAGCAACCGTCTCTTTCAGTTCCGCTGATGTCGGGAGGTTGCAGGGGGGCGGAGGTGGCTGATCACGAAACACATAGCTGCCGATGCCTGCCCCTACTCCAAGGAGCAGCGATGCCACGATGGCGAGACTGAGAAATGCAGGTTTCACGCTCAATCAATGATATTGGTGATGTTGTGCTCTTCGACCGTGACTCCCAACGTTGTGAGCGATGACTGCCGTTAAACCCTCCTCCACCGCTGCAGGGCCAACTCCCGACGCTGCCGGTGGGTCGATTCCACCGACGTCGACCGGCGATTCCCGAGACTCACGGTCGCGTCCCACATCGATCGCGACACCGCAACTGGCCCGCTACGTCACCCCTCAGGGTCGTCCCAATCCTGATGCCTCCAAGGGCTGGCTGCGCCGTTTGTGGCCGGTGGTCGCGCCGATGAAGTTGGGATTGGCCGTTTCTGTTGGAGGCACTTTGGTAGGGATGTTGGTTCGCACGGTCATCCCCGCAGTTCTGATGCTGGCGGTAGACAATGCGCTCGATGAGCAGACGGATCCGATCGCCCCGTATGCGTGGGTTTTGGCAGGTTTGACGATCATCGGATTCGCTAGTGGATACGCAGCGCGGGTGCAGATGTTCAAAGTTGCGTTCCGGGTGGAGACCGCTTTACGCCACGCGGTGTTCGATCACCTCTCGCGGCTCTCAGCATCGTTTTATGACACCAGCGAAACCGGGCAGCTCTTAGCGAGGGCCAACGGCGATATCCGAGCGGTGCAGCTGTTCTTGAACTTTGGACCGTTCATGATGTTGTCGTTGGTATCCCTGGTGTTCGCCCTGGCGCTGATGTTGGCGGTGAGCGTGCCGTTGACGTTGGTGACCGTGCTGCCCGTTCCGGTGGTTGCCTACATCGGACTCAAGAGCCGCCATCCCCAACTTCCAGTCTGGTGGTTGGTGATGGCCCGCCAAGCTGATGTGGCGACGCTCACCGAAGAGAACATCGCCGGTGTGCGTGTGGTGAAGAGTTTTACAGGTGAACGCCACGAGGTCCGCAGGATGGCAGGGGTTGCCGATCAACTCCGCTGGGCGCAGGTGAAGGGTGCCGATGTGTCGGCGCGTTACATTCCCGCGCTTGAACACCTGCCCCGCCTCGGCCTTGTTGCGGTGTTGCTCTATGGGGGTCTCTTGGCCGAACAGGAGCAGATCGGGATCGGTGCGCTGATCGCGTTCAGCGCGTACGTGATGATTCTGCAGGTGCCTTTTCGGTTCATTGGCCACCTGATTCAGATGGGTCAGCGAGCCAAGGCCTCAGCGTTGCGGGTATATGAGATTTTTGATCAGCCGATCGATGTGGTTGAGGCACCCGACGCTGTCGATATCGATGGTGGTCCGGGCCGGGTTGAGTTTCGCGATGTGCGATTCGGGTATGGCTCGGATCACGACGTCTTACGCGATTTCAGCCTCGATATCGAGCCGGGCGAAACCGTGGCCATCGTCGGGGAGACCGCTTCTGGCAAATCCACGGTGGCCAGGCTTCTACCTCGTTTCTATGACGTGCGCGGCGGGTCGGTGTCCATCGATGGGATTGATATTTGCCAGGCGAAACTCGACAGTCTGCGCCGCACGGTGGGGGTGGTGCTTGATGACCCCTTCTTGTTCTCTATGTCGGTTCGAGACAACATTGCGTTCGCCGATCCGACCGCTTCAGATGAGACGGTGCGTGCGGCCGCGGCGGCAGCGCAGGCCTTGGAGTTCATCGAAGACTTGGAGCACGGATTCGACGATGTCCTCGGTGAGCGGGGATACACACTGTCGGGAGGCCAGCGTCAACGAATCTCGTTGGCCCGGGCATTGTTGCACGACCCGCAGATCTTGGTGCTCGACGACGCTACCAGCGCCATTGACGCCGGAGTTGAGGAGCGGATCCACTCGGCACTCCGTCACGCAATGGTTGACCGGACAGTGATCGTGATCGCTCACCGACTGTCAACGATCGCCCTTGCGGACCGAGTCTTGCTGCTTGAACACGGCCAGGTCGTGGCCAGCGGAACTCACGTGGACTTGCTGACAGAGGAACCAAAATACGGTGCCCTTCTGGAGCATTTCGAGGAGGTCACACCATGAGCATGGCCGGATGGGGTGGGATCGCCGACACCGGGTTTTCGGGAGTACCACCGGAGGTTCAAGCCCAGGTTGAGGCTTATATGGATGAGGGGCCTCCCGAAGTAGCAGAGGTCCCGCCGCCGTTCAGTCACAGCGACTACGACCGTCACGTGTTCTCCATGCGTCACTTTCTGCGGCCCTTCAGCGCGGCGCTGTTCGGAGTGTTCTTGTTGGTTGCGCTGGAGGCCGTGATCAGCCAGGCCGGCCCAGTGCTGCTGCAGATAACAATCGACGACGGCGTCCGAACCGGAGATCGCGGATTGGTTGTCACCATGGGCGTGATCTTCGGTTTGCTGGTGCCCGTGTCAATCGCGGTTGGGGTGCTCAAGACGATGTCAGCGGGCCGCGTTGGTGCCACCATCATGGCGAAGCTGCGCGTTGCGCTGTTCTCTCATTTCCAGCGCCTCAGTGTTGGCTATTACGCCAACGAGCGTCCCGGTCGACTCCTCAGCCGGATGACCAGCGATCTTGAACCGCTCCAGCAACTGTTTCAGCAAGGTCTGGTTCAGCTGGCAGTGCAGGGGGTCACGCTCGTGGCGATCACTGTCGTGCTGTTCGTCCTCAACCCGTTGTTGGCGGTCATCACCCTGGTGGTCGTCGTACCAGGCACGTTGTTGATGTCGCTGTGGTATCGGCATCAGGCACAGCTGGCGCAGATTCGGGTTCGCGACACCATCGCCAACGTGCTAGCTCATTTGCAGGAAAGCCTTGCCGGTATCCGCATCGTGACCGCGCACAACCGACGCGAAAGAGTTGTGGCCGAACATCAAAATGAGGCAGGCGAATACCTCGACGCCAACGACCGCACAGCTTTTCTCAACGGCGTGTACGGACCGGGCGCAGAGGCGATGGGTCCGCTGTCACAAATGATTCTGCTGGTGGTGGGCGGCCCGCTGGTGCTCGATGGTCGCGTGACGATTGGGGAGTTGAGCGCATTTCTGCTGTATGTGGCGGCCTTTTTCGCTCCGATAACAGAACTTGTGGGTCTCTATAACGTGTATCAACAAGCCCGTGCGTCGGTGGTGAAGCTGAGAGAGGTGTTCGGCACCGAGCCAAGCGTCGTCGAGTCTCCGAACGCCTATGAGTTGCCAGCCGTGGAGGGGCATATCCGGCTCGATGGTGTGACCTTCGGATATGACGATGACGATCCGGTTGTGACGGACGTGAATCTGGAGTTCATGCCGGGGGAAACGATCGCGGTTGTCGGTCCTACAGGTGCGGGCAAATCGACCATAGTCAAACTGCTGAACCGGTTTTACGACCCGCGGGTTGGGACTGTCACCATTGACGGACACGACTTGACACAAGTGACGATTGAGTCGCTGCGCGCTCAGATCGGTGTTGTCCCCCAGGAGCCGTTCCTGTTTGCGGGTTCGATTCGGGACAACCTGTTGCTGGGGTGTCGTGGGGTTGACGACGAAGTGTTGATTGATGCCTGTCAACAAGTTGGACTCAGCCGATTGCTTGAGCGCTTGCCCTCCGGTCTCGATACCCCCTGCCATGAGCGCGGTGTATCCCTCTCCGCGGGTGAGCGACAACTTTTGGCGCTGGCCCGGGCCTTTTTGTCACAGCCCCGGGTTTTGGTTCTCGACGAGGCGACATCGTCACTTGATTTGCGCACTGAGCAGGCGGTTGAGGCTGCGCTTGACGTGGTGCTTGCGGGCCGCACCGCGGTGATCATCGCCCACCGACTGCAAACCACAATGCGCGCTGATCGAATAGTGGTGATCGCCGACGGTGGTGCCGCCGAGTCCGGCACCCGTGCTGAACTAATTGCCGCAGATGGATATTTCGCCCAAATGTGGGCCGCTGGAGCTCCGGTAGTTCAGGGGTCCAACGGATCGGGTTAGAGAGCGGCTGAGTCCATATCGGCGCTCAGGCCTGCGCCGGCAAGCAAAGAACGCTCCCGGCTCTCCACCGGTGTGTGGAGTTCTTCGAATGAGGGGCCGTATTCGGCGGCTAGCGGAGCGAGGGCGTCGAGGTCGAAACCGTATAGGCGAGCGGCGTTGCCGGCGAGCATTTTTCGGCATTCGGCCTCGTCGAGGGCCGCGAAGCGGCGTCGCAGGTGCTCGCGAGTGTGAGGACTGGTGCCTTCGTCGTGGGGGTAGTCGCTGCCCCACATGAAATGGTCTAGGCCAACTTCGTAGCGGGACTCGATGTCGGCCCTGCTTGGACCCGATACTCCGACCCAGCAGTTCTGGGTGAACATTTCTGTTGCCAGCATTGATGGCAATACGCCTTTGTCGTATTTGATCTCTCCGGTCTCGCCGGTAGCGCGGATGGTCTTGATCGTGGCGTTGAGTTGCTTCAACAGAGGTGGGATCCAGGCACTGCCGATCTCGGTGAGGATGAAATTGAGGCGCTTGAAGCGCTCGAACACCGCACCCATGATCATGTGGACCAGCGGGCGTTGCGTGTAGAAGCCGACTTCGTTTATGTAGAGGAGCATTGATATCGGGTATTTCCCGTAATCGGGATTGCCGGTGCCCGAATGCATGTTGACTGGCACTTCGAGGTCTTCGATGACTTCCCAGAGACGGTCATAGATCGGGTCATACAGCGGCTTCACCCATTT
>JAKZTU010000328.1:0-3983 GCA_047516945.1 Acidimicrobiales bacterium | reverse complement strand
ATTGACATCACAATCGTCGCAGATCAGGAGGCCTTTCTGGTGGACGCGCCAACCCCACAAGCCTCACCGCACCGGTGGATCCAGGCTAAGTCCAAGATCGTTGAAATCTCAACGATCTTGGCGGTGCCCTTGGGTGGGCTGTAACGGATTTTTCGTATAGCGAAACGGATCGCGGCTTCGGCCGGGTCGTGGTGTCTCTCCAAGCGCTGCCGTACGGGGTGCTTGCTAAGGTCGGACCGGCGCGCCTATAGGGCCTGGTGTCGGGCTGTTTATTTGCGCGGCGCAGCCGACAGGTGGAGGAGGTAATTGCCTTATTTGCGCGGCGCAGCCGACAGGTGGAGGAGGTAATTGCCCCCGAGATGAGTCTTAGCCACCAAGCGTTTCCACTGTAATCACAAGGGAACTCGTAGCTCACAAAATGTTGTACCCCATTCGGAAAGGTGGTTGTGGCAAACACCGCCGGCAGGTAGGTCTTTACCGCATATCCCGCCGTTTCTCGCCATCGCGTCGCCGCCCTTTTACGTCTCGTGGTTCGCTTTTTGCAGAAGGGACTGACGGGCGCGTTCCTGATAGCGACGCGCGACTTCCGGGTTCGGTGAGCGGCTACCCAGGAATGTCCTGCACGCCTCAAGCTCCTCGGCCCTCTGCTCGGGTGTCAGACGTGAACGCTCATATCTTGGGAGTCTGTATCTCGTGCCTCTGAATGTAAAGAAACAGAACCAGAACCGGACAGCACGGTCCATTTTTCTCAACCAAAGCAACCGTCGATGCATGATCAACGGTTTCGGTTCGCCTTGAAGGTTGCGGATGAGACGCATAACACGAATCCTTTCTCGTTCTCAGCCTGTTCGTTCGCTGACACCGCGGTGTGGTCTTCTAAATAGACGCAACCAAAGAGTAACGGAGCGTTTGGTTGAGGTGCATCTCCCGCAGCCAAGCCTTCTTGGGGTTTGTTAACCGGTTCTCGTGAATCTCACAGCCCAACAACCAGCACCGCGGGTTGACGCACCAAACCCAAAAGCAGGTTCCTGAGGTTTGTTTGCGGGAATGTGAAGCAAGACCTTCGGCGTTTGCCTGATGCGGTCGAGCGTGGGAGCGCCAACATCAAGACCCGTAGTCGTTGGAGTCTAGCTGTTACGATCTTGGTCGCTATGCCCACTGCGCCCTCAACGAAAGCGGCTGCGCAAGTCAGGCTCGAACTTGGCACCGCCGGCGCCCCCGCAACTACCGTGAACAACAACGTTTCGTTCACCTCGGGAGGGGAAGCACCGATGCGGGGCATGAACCTTGGCGCATCCACCAGCCGCGACCAGTTACTGTGGAGCTTTGAAGAGACTGAACACAGCGTCGCATATCACACCGCTTCTGTCTTCGATCCTGGGTACCGTTCCTCCGTTGTGGATCAGCAACGTGCTGAAGGTCCAACAGAGGTGAGCGTTCGACCAGAACAACGCGGTGGCGCCGGGTGGTCGACCACGCGATGAACTCTGACAGCGGGGTGAACCGCCAACCAACGGCTGTCGTCCTGATGCTTGTTTCGGTGCTGGTGTATTCGCTTCTGCCTTTGCTGGTGGATGTCTTCGGCGACTGGGGATCAGTCGCGTTAGTGACCGGCATGTGGACTTTGTCGTACGCATGCGTCAACGGTTGCGTGGCTCGCTGGTTGTCACGCCGTGACGGTACCGGTGTGTCGTTTAGGCAGCTGATACGGGAGATTCCGTGGTGGGCGTACATGGTCGCGTTCGTAGCCGCGTTTCAATGGGTTTTCTTTGCGTGGTCGGCACGGTTGACCGAAACGGCGGTAACAACAATGATTTTTGAGTGTTGGCCCGTGTTGTTTCTGCTTGGGCGCAAAAAGTTCGCTCCAGGAGCCGACAAACAGCCCGTGACTGCAGGTGACGTAACATTCGTTGTCGTTGCCGCTGTCGGGTTGTTGCTGGTGGTGTTCAGCAATACCTCAGACTCGAACGCGTCGGTGTCGCTGTGGGGTCCGGTAGTCGCGGGTGTCGCGTTGGTTATCGCGGCGGGTGCGCCGATCGTGAACATCAAGACCAGCGAGGAAGTCGCCGGCATGCTGTCCTCACACAGCCGCGGTGGTGACGCCCGACTAAAAACCTGTGTCAGTGCGTTACAAGATGCTGTCGCGCGGGGTGCTGCGAGCGTGCCCCTGCTGATAGTCGGAGCCGCTCAAGCGGGCAGCGTCGACAACGTCCCGGTGTCGGCGCTGGCCGTCGGTTTCGGGATCGGTGTCGTTCACGGCATCACGCGTGTGTTCTTCTTAGGCGCGAACCATCTGAGCCGCAGCGACCTGATCAACAGCATCTACTACGGCGTTCCCGTTCTTGGGTTGATGTGGCTCTGGGCACTCACCGACGTCACAATCGCGGAGCCTTCGATGTTTTTTGTCGGAGTCACTGGGGTGGTAGCGGTGAACATAGCGATTCATCTAGACCCGGAAGGAACGGGCCGTTCGAAAGGGCATAAGGATTTGCGGGTGTCGGGTCACGGGTTCAAGGCGTTGATCGTCGCGCTGTGGGTATCGGGGGCGGTGGTGCTTTTGAAAGACGAGTTGTTGCCTGCGTCGATGCTGGGGTGGGCGGTGCCTGAATACTGGGGCCTAGTGACTCTCGGGGCGACCGTTTTCGTGTTGATCTTGTCGTTCCGGCAGAGCCGGCTCGCTGATCGCACCCGAGAAGCCGAACGGATGATGCTGTCAACCTATTCGGAGGTTCAGACCTGCCGCGATCACGGGCTGCTCGACGTCGACACCGAGGAGACGCTGCTGGGGTATTTGCGTGCCCTGGACACGGGCCGCGGGGCCAAAGACATCGGATTGGCGTATCTCAATTTTCGCAAGACGATAATTCATGAGGCATTGTCGAACGTCGAAAAGGCTGCTGGGCGTGAGCGGTTGCGAGGGTTGTTGCGCGATGTGGAAATCTTGACGAACCTGCGGCAGGGCGGCCGTAACATCGACGAGTTGATGGTGATGGTGCTGTTCGCCGCGTTGACGATCTTTGTGGCGTTGTTTATCCGGCCCAAGATGCCTGGCGGCGAACCAGGTCCGTGGATTGGTTTCACCGTTGAGCTGTTCTGTCTCGCGTTGGCGTCGGCGGTCGGGTTCATGGCGTTCGACTTGCTCGACCGTAGCCTAGAACGCGACCGCAGCCTGCTACGCGAAGTCGCCGAGTCCGCCATCAAAAAGCACAAGCAGGCACCTGGATGGCGTCTCAACCTGCGAAGCTACGTCGACGTGACAGCCCAGCGTGTGCTAGCTGGGATTCTCTGCAGCTTCGTGTTCGCAATGTTTGTTGCACTGCTTTGGCACAAATGGTTCTTATGAGGGCCTTCCCCACATGCCAGAACTACCGCGACGCAACGGAGGGACCAGTCCAACTGATCGCAACGCGTCCCTTTTATGCCGGTCGGTCCGCTTTTTGCAGAAGAGACTGACGGGCGAGTTCCTGATAGCGACGCGCTACTTCCGGGTTCGGTGAGCGGCTCCCCAGGAAGGTTCTGCACGCCTCATACTCCGCGGCCTCCTGTTCGGGTGTCAGACGTGAACGCTCATACTTGGGGAGTCTGTATTTCGTGCCCCTGAATGTGAACACACAGAACCAGAACCGAACGGCTCGGTCCATTTTTCTCAACCAAAGCAACCGCTGGTGCATGATCAACGGTTTCGGTTCGCCTTGAATGTTGCGGATTAGACGCATGACGCGAGTCCCTTTCTCGTTCTCAGCCTATTCGCTCGCTGACACCGCGGCGTGTTATTTCGCGGAACCGTCACCGTGACCCTCAAAGCGCCTAACAGGAAGGACACGCAGACGGTTAGTTCGGGTTGACGGGGACCCGATAGTTGGTCCAGTCGCTATGCGACTTTCTGTTGGTTGTCGGCTTTGCACTGCTGGGCGAACTCGGTGGGTGTGAGGTCGCCGTGGGCGGTGTGGGGCCGGTTCATGTTGTAGTCGATTCTGAAGTCC
>JAKZTU010000327.1:0-4974 GCA_047516945.1 Acidimicrobiales bacterium | reverse complement strand
GTCTCAGATCGGCGATGTCAAAGCAGATCTTTCGACCATGTCCCTGGATGATCGGATCGCGCACAACGAGGACAACGATGTGCGTTGCCCGGACCCTGCAGCCGCGGAAAAAATGCATGAGCTGATTCGCCAGGTCAAGATCGATCAGGATACGCTCGGTGGTGTATTCGAGGTGGTGGCTCGGGGTGTGCCGTCGCTACCAGCGATATCAACCTTGGCGCCGTCGCGCAGCAGTTCGTAGACGTCGCGGTTTGCCCGTACTGGATCCATGACCGAGCGGTCTCGGAGCAGTTGCTCGATGGCATCGCTGACGGCCGTGTCCGGCACACCGGGGTTCAATTCCCGAAGCGCGTCTTTGAGCCGATGACCGAGCACGGGCTCCGACTGCGAATCACGTCCGAGGGAACCTGCGGGGCCGAGCGTCTCGTCGAAGCCCGAGACCGTCTCCCAGCCGAGTTGCGACAGCAGTTGCAGCGCAGGCTGCTCGACCAACTTGTCTTCGGTGATACCGGAAGGATTCACACCCCCACAGCCTCCAGATCTAGGTCGAGTTCTGACACGTCAAGCTCTCCCGACACCAGCCGAGGTAATAGCAGTTCACGAGTCTCCGCTAGAGCGTCATTCTGCCTCGTCAAGACTGACTTGAGTTCGTACGCTGGACCGACAATCTGGTAGAAGCCATCTCGCAAGGAATGTGGTGGCCAAGCCAGTTTGAACTGGCTCAGGACGCTCCGGGCAACCCGCTTTCGAGTCGTTCCGGTCGATACCTGCTTCGCATGGGCGAGCGTCGGCCCTGAGTTGAGATACAGCTCAAGAAAAGGCCCATCAACGTTATGTTCAGGCCTAAGGATCGCCACGTCTACTGCAGTTATCGACGGTTTCTTGAGGTGATCGACACACCATGCACGTCCTACCGGATCCGGCATTCGAGAAACGAGAACATCACCCTCGATTATCGATGTGCATTTGAGAAATGCGAAGGTCTCCTCCGTTATATATCTGAACTTTCCGGTCTCACGAAATCGACCAAGCCCAATATTCGACACTTGCAGCAACCGATACGAATCTCCACCTTGATCCTTTGTTTCGATCCAGTCCCCATCCACCAGTGAGGCCAAACACGACTCCAGAGTTTGCGACCTCCAACCCTCAGGGATGGGGCCGAGGTCGGAGTCGACGAATTCGACATCCTCGTGGCCGGGGAACCGGAAGTGCACGAACCACTCCCGATACAACAACCGAGCCATCTCCTCCATAACCTCAATCCGCCGCCGATTGTTCTCAATCAAGTCATCCACAGGGCGGAGAAGCCTCGCGATAGCATCTTGAATTTGACGCGGTGGGAGGAGGAATGAGAAGTCGCGAATCTGGCTTGGACTGATGTGTGGAACATTGACTCCAGTGACAATTGGTCGCACATATGCTTCAAACTGTGGGCTTCCAACCAAGAATCGGAGGAAGTCCTGGCTGAGCGGTCCCGTCGCCCGTAAACGCGCAACCCGCTGGACTAACAGAGCTGGCAGATCGGGCTCTCGCAAAACTGACCACTTCAGTCCCGCTTCAATCCACGGACGATCCATCGCTAGCACGATGTCATCTACAGCGAGTTCAAACTTTCTGTGATCTGCAAATTTCGAGTTCGGCCATCGCTTCGCCTTCTCCCATTTCAGCGATCCCTGGCCAATGTTGGCTCCTCGCAGTAACCGCACGTCGTCGGCATCCTCGCTAAATCCTCGGCTCTTAAACGCGAAGCCAGCGAGAAGGTCAACGTGGTCACCGAGCTTGGCTAGTGGCCAGCTAGTCGTCATGATCCATCCAGAACCTCAGCAAGTCCTCTCCTGACCTGCGTTGTGAGCACATCCGATTGGCGGGCGAGGGACTGAAACTCTTCCGCCAGATGTTCCAACTGTTCGAAGAACCCCGAGTCAACTGCGTGGGACGCTTCGTACCCCACATATCGACCGGGGTTGAGGCTCCAGCCCTTTTCTTTGATCTGCTCAAGTGTCGCGACAGCGCAGAATCCGGGAACGTCACCGTAGGTCCCGTCAGGTAGCACTGCGCTAAGCATCTCCTCGCTTCCGGCGTCGAACTCTGGTTTCTCGCCTCGCCAGAGGCGGACGATGTTGGCTAGGAACTCGATTTGCTGTGGAGTCCAGGCGCGGTGAGCTCGGTCGATCTGGTTGTAGATCTCTCGGGCGTCAATGAAGAGCACCTGGTCGGCTCGGTCAGTGTTCTTCTTTCCGCGGTTGAGGAACCAGAGCGTCACGGGCAGCGTGACGGTGTAGAACATGTTGGTCCCGACGGCGACGATCACGTCGACGCTCCGATCCTCGATCAGCTTGCGGCGGATCTCAAGTTCGCTACCTCGGGCATCCGACGCGGAGTTGGCCATCACGAACCCGGCCCGCCCGGTGTTGTTGAGCGCGGAGTAGAAGGTTTGGATCCAGAGGTAGTTGCCGTTATCGGGTTTGGGTAGCCCGAACGGGAAGCGAGGGTCGTCCTCGAGCTTGGTCTTGTCGATCTTGTTGACGTTGAACGGGGGGTTGGCCATTACGAAGTCGAATTGGCCGAAGGAATCGTGCAGGTCCTCGTAGTAGGTGTTGCCTTCCCGGATGTCGCCAGCGAGTCCGTGAACGGCAAGGTTCATCTTGGCCAGTCGGACGGTGTCGCCGGTCTTCTCTTGTCCGTAGATCGAGAGCTCCTGGCTGGGATCACGCCGGTGGCGTTCGACGAAGTGGGCAGACTGGACGAACATCCCTCCTGAGCCGCACGCCGGGTCGTAGATCTTTCCGTGGAAGGGTTCGAGAACCTCGACGATTAGCCGGACGATCGAGGTGGGAGTGAAGAACTCGCCGCCCTTGGAACCTTCCGAGAAGGCAAACTGGCCCAGGAAATACTCGTAGATGACCCCGAACCCGTCCCCCTCAATCACCTCCGGTAAAGGACGGAGCACCCGCAGGAGCTCCGTCAGGATGTCGTCGGGGATGCGTGAGTAGTCCCTCGGGAGCACGCCTCGGAGGTCGGGGTTGTAGACCTCGATGTCACCCATGGCCTTGTTGATGGCCTTGCCGATGTCGGCGTCCTCAGACAGGTTCAGCAGGGTGTCGAACCGGGAGTCCTCCGGCAGGTACAGCGCTCCGATGGCCTGGTAATCCTCCGGCCCGATCCGACGCCGCGCAGACCCCGATCCGACCGTCTCAGCAGCCTGGGCAAATCGCTCGTCGGCGTACCTCAGAAAGATGAGCCCCAGCACCGGCGAGGCATACTCCGACGCCTTCAGCCCAGAGTTGGCCCGAAGCTGATCCGCCGTCTCCCAAAGCTTGGCCTGCAATTCTGCTAGGTCTGTCGCCACATCACTCCTTGATTGTCCTACGAAGCTGCCCCACTAATCGCCCCATTGTGACCGCAACAACGCGCACCCACCACAGCGAGCCCCGAATGATCACAGCTCCATCGCGCCAAGCGGGTGTGACAGGGCACCTCGTGTCACATGTAAGGCATAGATTTACTGCATGCGACTAAACCCCAATGACTTCCATGCGACAGCAGAAGACCCCTTCCAAAATGACCGGTTGAACCGCGAGCCTCAGGTCAACGGTCTGTGCAACATCATCCAGGTTGTCGAGGGCCACGCTGTGGTGTCAATCGAGGGTTCCTGGGGATCGGGCAAAACTGCCTTTGTGAAGATGTGCTCAGCGCAACTCGCTCAAGAGAGCGTTTCGGTCGTGGACTTCAACGCATGGCAAGAGAGCTACACCAATACGCCACTGGTTGATCTGGTTTCAGCAATCTCAGCGACGCTAGGGAGCAAAGGTGGGTTGAAATCGAAACTCATCCCGGCCGCTTGGCATATCGCCAATTTTGCTTCCAAAGGATTGATCGACCGTGATGCCCTCGAGAGCTGCGAATCATCAACGTTCGACGCTTGGGCAGAAGCCAACGAAAAGGTGAAGACATTTCAAGACGAACTATCAAAACTTGTCCCATCCGACAAAGACGACGTACCCGCGAAACTGGTCGTGATCATTGATGAGTTGGACCGGTGCCGACCTGATTACGCGTTGCAACTCATTGAGACCGTAAGGCACCTGTTCGCTGTAGACGGAGTTGTGGTCCTGCTGGCGATCAACCGCGAAGAGTTGTGCCATTCAGTCCAAAGCATCTACGGCAGCGATCTTGACTCCGACCGGTACCTTCGTCGCTTTATCGATGTGGCCTTCACGCTCCCACCACCCGCACCGAACGACCTCTCGAACTTCACTGGAGATCTTCTCGTTGAACTCAACTTGGACCGGCGGTTTTCGACAGAATCAAACCTCGTTGCCGCAATGCTGCAAAAAATTGCAACGGCGGTACGCCACAACCTCCGAGACCTTCAACAGGCGATCCACCTAGCGGCAATCGCAACGGAGTCCAAGCAGCTTCAGAGTTTCGACTTCGGCATTACTCACCAGAGGCTGTTGGCCTTAGTCATTCTCAAGATACTCGACAAAAAAGCTTACCTCGATCTGGCATACGGCGGCGGCGATGCCTTTGCTGCGGTGGCTTCGATGAATAAATCTCTCTCTACTGAACCACCAACGCGAGTCGATCCCTATGCAGACTCTTTTCACCTAAGGATCGAAGCCTGCCTGCTCGGCGGGGCACTCACGGACCTTAGTGTGAACCGACCGGGCAATAGTGCCGCTTCAGGGAGTCCTGAGCAGTCGGACGTGGAAGACACTTTCAAGAAAATGTGGCCCTTCGCGTAAACGTGGGATGAAGGGTTGCTGGCACCGGTTGGGGTCATTATGTCACGAGGATGCCGCGGGCTTCGAAGTTGCGTGGGTTGGTGAAGCCGTGGGCGGTGCGTCTGAGGACTTGGAGCAGGTTGTTGGTGCCCTCGATTCTGCCGTTGGAGGCCCGGTCGGTGTGGTGCCAGTTGAGGATCTCGTCGGTCCAGGCGATGATGGTGTCGACGGTGTCGTGGTACTC
>JAKZTU010000326.1:0-4588 GCA_047516945.1 Acidimicrobiales bacterium | reverse complement strand
GCTTGACCGGCCAATTCCTCAGCCATCGTCCGCTGCGCTGCGACCTCCCCCAACGCGTCTCGTAGATCGTTGTCGCTGACCTTGATGATGCCGTCCACGCCCCTGACGCTACCTCATTGAGGACCAGCCCGTGCCACGATGAGCAACACATTCACGCCGAACAGATTATTTAAGACACCCGTGCACCTGTGGTGCTACGGTCACAGCGGCAAGCCAGGTTGCGGGCGACGAAGGGGTCAACAAGGCGTGATTGGAAGCCGAATCAACCGGATCGCCGCAGCCGACGCTGGCCGCGCCATCGAGTACCGCGCCGACGTTGCCATCGAGGAAGTGTCGGGAGCCGAGGACTACATGGCCCGCGGTGACGCCCCGAGAAATTGGAGCGGGTCGGGTGCGGTAGCAGCGCGGCTTGAGGACCCGATGGACCTCGACCAGTGCAAGCTGATCAATGCGGCCCGTGACCCGATCACCGGCGATCGGCTGGGCCGGATCACGCCGCAGACCGGTGCGTTGGAGTTCAGTATCGCACCGCCGAAATCTGTGTCTGTATTGGCCGCGCTGACCGCGGCGATGGGCGACGAAGAGACCAACCGTGTGATCGACGAGGCCCTGAAGGCCGCGGCGGACGCAGCGGTGGCCACCGCCGAGGACCTCGGTGGGGATTTGAGCCGCAGTCACACCGGTGTCGGTGCCGACCGGCGAATGGTGTGGCTGCGCACAGACGGGTTGATCGCCAGTGTCTTCGCACACGAAACGAACTTCGCTGGCGATCCGCACAAGCATCGCCACATCGTCATCGCCAACCGGGTGTGTCGCACCGACGGGCAGTGGGTTTCGCCAGACACCCGCGCCGTATTCGCGGCGAAGGGTGCGATGGTTGCTGTTGCTGGCGCGGTGTTCAACCAACACCTCGTCGAGCAGCTCGGTGTGGTGTTGACCGACGAAGGCGAAATCGCCGGGGTTCCCGACGACCTGATCGAACTGTTCAGCTCACGAAACGCCGAAGTGCAATCCGCGCTCGCGGAGTGGATCCAGCAGCAGGAGGCCAAAGGCGAGACCCTGAGCAAACGTCAGAAACTCGACGCTGCAGAACGTTTCGCTACAACGACACGCTCAGCGCCACAAGATCCCGTCCAGGAGACGACCAGCCAGCGCCTCGACCGTTGGCTGGCCGAAGCGAGCGCGAAGCTCGGTGTCGAACCCGACGAGATCAACCTGGGTCCATCGCCCGACGAGGTGGCCGCGCAGCAACAGCGGCTGGAGTCGTGGGCATGGCCGCCGAGCGGTTCGTTCACCGCGGCGGTAACCGAAGCCCGTGACCAACTCGATGCAGTCATGAACAGCAAAGCAGTGTGGCGGCGACGACAGTTGCTGAGCCAAGCCGCCAAGGTCGTGCCTCCAGGAGCTGATCCCCGCTGGGTGAGCTGGCTGTGCGACGACGCGCTGAATCGAGCCGTCACCATCATCGAACCGGTGCTGCCTCCGGGCGCGCCGATGGAACAAACCGTCGATCCCAACGCCAAGGTCTACCAAGCCCAGGAGGTGTGGCACGCCGAACAGGAGATCGACCGTGCAGCCAAAGCCGGGCAAGATGCCGGCCGCGCGGTCGCTGAGACCTACCAAGGCTGGGCTACAGACCTCAGCGAAGACCAACAGGCCGCGGTCAACGACATCTGCAGCTCCGGCGACACGATCTCAACGGTTGTCGGCGCGGCCGGTACCGGCAAAACGACGATGATGCGCGCCGCCGCCGAGCGTTGGAGCCGCGCGGGCTACACCGTCACCGGCATCGCCGTCGCGGCTCAAGCTGCGAAAACCCTGCGCGACCAAGCCAACCTCACTGAGTCCCGGACCGTCGCGGGGATCCTGCGCGGCCGCGCAGGCCCTCCACCGCCAGGCGTATGGATAATCGACGAAGCCGGGATGATGGGTACCGTCGACCTCGCCGCAATCGTCGCCGCAGCCGCCGAGTCGGAATCAAAAATCGTGATGGTCGGTGACCCCAAGCAACTCCCAGCGATCGACGCAGGTGGCATGTTCAGGCTACTCACCGAACGCCTTGACACATCCGAACTCGACACTGGCTGGCGCTTCACAGAAAACTGGGAGTACGACAACAGCCGCCGCTTAAGGGCGGGCGACCCCACAGCCATCGACACGCTCAACGATCACGAGCGTATCCATGCCGCCGCCAACCAGAGCGACACCGTGGCCAAGGTCGTTGAACAGCACCGGGACGCGCTGAATTCCGGCCAAACGTTCATAGCCACCGCGCATACCCGAGACGAGGTCCACACCCTCAACATGGCGTTGCGTCAGAACCTGGAGCTAGGCCCCGAACTGCTCAGGCTGCATCGAACCGACCTCAACGTCGACACCCCCATCGCCACCGGCGACATCATCATCACAGGCCGCAACGATCCCAACCTCGCCGCCAGTGACGGCGCGACGGTGAGAAACGGCGTCCAATGGCGCGTGCTGGGTCTACACCGCAACCATCTACACGTCGAGCGTCTCGACACCCCCGACACCCCCGGCGTCACCGCCCTACTCCCCCAGCGCTACATCCACGGAGCCAACCCAGACGGCAGACCCTGGATCGAGCACGCCAACGCGACCACCATCCACCGCGCCCAAGGCAAAACCTTTGACCACGCCGTCGCCGTCGCCTCCGCTCGCACCAACTGCAGCCAGCTCTATGTACAACAAACAAGAGGCAGACATGCAAACCATGTGATCGTCGCCGGTGCCGGTGACCGCAACCAAGCCGTCGCAGTGCTGCACACCGTGCTAGATCAGCTCATCGACGACAAGACCGGCATCGAACACTCCGAAACCCCACCCGTACGAGCCGCAGCGCGAGAAGAGCAATGGCCCGAGCCGTTCCTTGACTTCATCGCAATGGCCAAGGCCACCTTCCCCACGATCACCGATGAGGCCTTCGCGGAAACGTACAAAGCTGCCATGAACAAAGACACCCCCGAGAATCGACAACGCCTCTGGTACAAGCTCCAAGAACTGCATGACCCCGAGCCGCCGCCGTTGGAGCCGCTCGAAGAACTGCATGACCCCGAGCCGCCACCGTTGGAGCCGCTCCAAGAACTGCATGACCCCGAACCGCCACCGTTGGACCCATCAGACTTCGACATCAGTCTCTGAACTTCGCTGGCCCGCCGCCGATCGCCGCCGATCGCCGCCAACCAAGCCCAAAACCGACGGTTATCGGTGCCGTTCTGATGGACTATACCCCCAGGTCAACGCCAATTTTCGCCATTCTGGGCAACTGTGGGCCCTAAAAGCCGACATTTCGGCGGTTTTGACCCTTCAAGGCGCCGATTTACCGCCAGGCCGATGGAGTCCGTACCGAACTGCTTCTCGCGCTCGATTTTGCAACCGTCACAGACCAGGACTTCGGAGTTTCCGATCACCGGCGGCACCCAGACGACGCCCAGTCGAATTCGGCACACTTCGCATTGGTCGGACACAAGTGGAACCTTAGTCAAGCCGTGTGACAGTCAGCTTCGGGATTCGCGGTTGCGTATGCGGTCGAACACAAGCGCCCGCAACTCGGGCCGGGTCAACGACAGAGCACGTTCATTGTCTTTGTCGGTGCGGGTATCAACGGGACTGTACGGCTGCGATTTCATCATGTCCCCCATTGTGTCGGATTCCCGACACAACACCTTATCAAATCCGGTAGACCTGGTGTATCGAATCCGATAGGTTTAGTTGATGGTCGATGAGCAAGCACCCGCAGACCCCTGGTACCTCGTCGAGCTGCTCGACGAACTGCACGCCGCCGCCAACCGCGTCCGCGCCGGCCTCGCCCAGGCCTCCAAGGACTACAGCTATGCAAAGGTTGCGCACGCGACCGGTCTTTCTGTCGGAACTATCCAACGATGGTCCGTCGAGCACCCCACCGTGACGGTGCTGCGCAACGCGGAGACGCGACGCTCGATGACCGTTCAGCACTACGACACAGACAACCAGACCTACCGAGAATCGGAGCCGACATGACCACCAAGACCATCGACCTCGAACCCGGCGACGTGGTGCCGTGGGGAGACGACACCCGCACCGTCCAAGAGATCGTGATCACATCGACTCATGACGCTGCCAACGCCGCGCTGGGAGGCTGCGGCGGTACTGACTGTGGCAACCTGGTCGGCATCGTCGTGTTTACCGGAGCCGACCAAACTGCCGGCCTTTTCTGCGGGCAGCACGTCGAGATGCCGTGACCGTAGCCGAGGTCCTCCGTCAACGAGAACGCAGCGCCGGGGACCGACATCGGCTACGTGTTCCGCCACGCAGAGGATGCCGTGCGCGCAGCGTGCGAAGCCCGCGAGCGCCTCATGTCGCCGCAGCCCCTCCGGATCGCACCCCCAGAGCTTGGCCTCTGATCAAGCCCACCAGCCTGGATGTCCGCATGGCTGGCTTGCCGGAGCAAGCCGACGCCTAAACCGCCGACGCCACGCTCCCGCCATAACCTCGCCTTACTTGCGCCATAACATAGCCACAAGCCTTGATGTGATCACCGATCGAGAACTTCGAGCGTTTTTATGAGCGATCGGAGCTGCACGAGGCCTTC
>JAKZTU010000325.1:0-7867 GCA_047516945.1 Acidimicrobiales bacterium | reverse complement strand
CTGCATCTCGGTTCCTGGCGCTACGAACCCGGCGGTTACCGCGCCATCGCCAAACAGTTGGTCGACTACGTCGGCGAGACGGGCTTCACCCATGTTGAACTGCTGCCGGTAACCGAGCACCCGTTCTATGGATCGTGGGGATATCAGACAACGGGATACTTTGCGCCCACAGCCCGCTACGGCAACCCAATCGATTTCATGACCATGATCGATCTGCTCCACCAGGCCGGAATAGGGGTGATCCTTGATTGGGTACCGTCGCATTTTCCGACCGACGCCCACGGCCTGGCCACCTTCGACGGGACGCATCTGTACGAACACGCAGACCCCCGCATGGGTTTCCACCCGGACTGGAGTAGCTGCATCTTCAACTACGACCGCAACGAAGTCCGCAGCTTCCTGCTCTCAAGTGCCCACTTCTGGGTGAAGCAATACCACATCGACGCAATCCGGGTCGATGCCGTCGCCTCCATGCTGTACCGCGACTATTCGCGCGCAGAGGGGGAATGGATCCCCAACGAACATGGAGGAAATGAGAACCTTGGAGCGGTGAGCTTTCTGCAAGAACTCAACCGTTCGCTGTACAAAGAGCATCCGGGCATTCAGGTCATTGCCGAAGAGTCCACCGCATGGGGTGGGGTCACCGCCCCCATCGAAGCGGGCGGGCTCGGTTTCGGTTACAAGTGGGACATGGGTTGGATGCACGACACTCTCCAGTACTTCGGCCGCGAGCCGATCCACCGTCGATATCACCACGATGAACTGACCTTCCGAACGGTGTACCAATTCTCGGAGAACTTCCTGGTGCCGCTCTCCCACGACGAAGTCGTGCACGGCAAAGGATCATTGCTGCAAAAGATGCCGGGCGACGATTGGCAGAAGCGCGCCAACCTCAGGCTGCTGCTGGGTTATCAGTGGACGGTTCCAGGAAAGAAATTACTGTTCATGGGAGCCGAGTTCGGAGTGGCGGGGGAGTGGAACCACGAGTCAGAACTGGATTGGGCCAGCCTCGCTGACCCCGACAAGGCGCAACTGAAAGATTATGTCGCGGCTTTGAACCGGCTCTACCGTTTGCAACCGGCGTTGTACCGGGATGATTGCCGAGATACTGGATTCGCCTGGATCATCGGCGACGACGCTTCCAACAGCGTGTACGCCTTCTTGCGCAGCGCCCCGGACGCTCAGCCGGCCCTCGTGGTCGCCAACTTCACACCCGTTCCCCATGAGCACTATCGCATCGGTGTGCCCGCCGCAGGCTTCTGGACCCCTCTGCTCGAATCGGACGCCGTCGAGTTCGGAGGCAGTGGCGTGATCAACACTGACTGTGAAACCGAGCCTGTCCCGAGCCACGGCCAGGAGCAGTCGATTGAGCTCACCCTCGGACCTCTTGCCATCAGCCTGTTCACCCTGAACTACAGCACCTCGCCGACTAAGGGGTAGCGTCAGGAGTAGTCCCGTGTACCAACAAGATCGTCGCCCAAAGATCCTCAGCGTCATCCTCGCTGGCGGTGCAGGCAATCGACTGGCACCTCTCACCCATGACCGTGCCAAACCGGCGGTGCCTTTCGGTGGGCACTATCGGTTGATCGACTTCCCGCTCTCGAACCTGGCCAACGGCGGTTACCGAAAGATCGTCGTGTTGACCCAATACAAGAGCCACAGCCTTGATGTCCACATCTCGCTCACCTGGCGTTTGAGTGCCGTGCTAGGCAACTACGTCACCTCGGTACCAGCACAGATGCGTCGAGGCCCGCACTGGTTCCTGGGCTCAGCCGACGCCCTGTTCCAGAACCTGAACCTGATCGACGACGAACAACCCGACTATGTCTTTGTGTTGGGGGCCGACCACATCTACCGGATCGATCCCGTACAGATGCTCGACCACCACCTTGATTCCGGGGCAGGGGTCACGGTCGCGGGGATAAGGGTTCCCCGTGACCAGTCCGACCAGTTCGGTGTCATCAAGCTGGGGCAAGGATCCGCGATCGCTGAGTTCCTCGAAAAGCCACCGCTCGATCAGGTCGCGGGACTTGATGACGACCCCGACAGCATCCTGGCTTCAATGGGCAACTATGTCTTCACTACCGACACACTGGTCGAGTTGCTGCACGAAAACGAGAATGCCGAAGCGACCGGCCACGACGTCGGGGGAGACCTGATCCCGATGATGGTCGCCAAGGGCGAAGCCTCGGTTTATGACTTCACGCAAAATCGAGTTCCAGGCCAGATAGGCCGCCCCCACTATTGGCGCGATGTCGGCACGATCGACAGCTACTACGAGGCGCACATGGACCTGGTCGGCCATGACCCGGCCTTCGACCTGTACAACAGTGAGTGGCCCATCTACACCTCGGGTCGCACCCTCCCGCCCGCCAAAATTGACGACCACGGCGACCACGGCCCTTCCGACCTGCGACGTTCGATCATCAGCAACGGAGCAATCGTGGTAGGGGCCAAGGTCGCCGACTCGGTGCTCTCACCCGATGTTGCTATCGGCGCGGGGGCAGTGGTCGAGCGTTCAGTGCTGCTCGACGGAGTGAAGATCGGCGAAGATGCGCAGGTGCGCGGAGTGGTCATCGACAAGAACGTGGTGGTACCCCCCGGAGTCAAACTCGGCCATGACCTTGAACACGACCGTGAGCACTACACGGTCTCTGAGGGCGGCGTAGTGGTCCTGGCTAAAGCGCAGCCGGTGGTGGGTTGAACGAGAAGTCAGGCGCGTCCGGCGAGCAACTCTTGGTAGAGCTCTATGTGTTGCTGTGCAGGTGCGTCCCATGACCAGTCGATCGACATTCCTCGGGTCTGAATGGCACGCCGACGATTCGCGTGACGCAGTGAACGCACACCTCGATGAAGTCCATCGACGATCCCGCTGACACTCACGTCGGTGACGAAACCGGTTCCGTGCTTGTGCTTATCTGCATCAGAAACAGTGTCGTGCAACCCGCCAACATCGGTGACCATTGGCAACGACCCGTAGCTCATGGCCTGCATCTGTGCCAGACCGCATGGCTCGAATCGACTGGGCATCACGAACAGGTCTGATCCGGCGAACAGGGCGTGGCCCAGCGCTTCGTCGTAACCCTCGGTGAAGAAGACACGTTCGGGATGATCGCTCGCCAGGCCGTGCAGCGAGGCAGCCAAAGAAGCGTCCCCAGCGCCGAGGATGGCGAGCCGAGCCGGCATGGCTTCGAGATACCGGGCCGCCTCAACCAGAAGATCGATCCCCTTCTGGTCAACCAGACGGGTGACAGCGGCCACAATCGGAGGTTTCGACGCCGACCAGCCGGCAAGGTCGATCAGCTGGTCACGACACGCTTCACGCCCAGACATATTGCCAGCATCAAACTGTGCCGCGATCAGGGTGTCGGTGACAGGACTCCAAGTACCGGTGTCGATCCCGTTGCGGATGCCGACGAGCCGGTCTCCAATAGCTTTGAGCCGCTCATCTAGACCCATACCGCCTTCGGGAGTAACGATTTCACGCGCATAATTTGGGCTCACCGCGATGACCCGATCAGCCAGAGCGATCGCACCTGCCAACGGATTGCATCCCTCATACCAGGAAAAGTGATGGGTCCCGATCGGCAGGTGGTCAAGCCAGGCACGCGGGGCGTCGCCCTGGTAACCCAAGGTATGAATGGTGAGAACCGTCGGCGGTGGATCTGGGAGCATCCCCAACGCGGCTGCGCTGTGCCAGTCGTTGAGGTGCAAGACATCGGGGTTCTGGCGTTTGGCGAAGGTGGCGACAGCCGCGGCAAAAGCCATGAAGCGGTGATCGTTGTCGGGCCAGCCCTGGCCATGTTCGTCGATATAGGGATGGGGACGGGCCATGCCGGCCACGTCGACCAGCCAGAGGTTCCCGGCCGTGGGGTGGTGACCGCTGCGGATCCGGGTAGGGCCGGCCCACCAGGGAGAGTCAAGCTCCAGTTCGGACTGGCGTTGCAGGCTCACGTCCCCGTAGTCGGGCAACACGACATCAACCTCAACGCCTCGGTCTCGTAGAGCCCGCACGAGGCCACTAACGGCTTCGGCCAGTCCGCCCACCCGGGCGACCGGCGCCATCTCCGCGGCGGCTAGCAGCACTTTCATGTCGGCTCCTCCTTGCGGAGCACCATCAGCGCCCACGCGCCGACCTTGATGCTAGAGGCCGAACCCGCTGATCCAGTAAGGGCGTTCTCAGCGGTATCGATCTCGACATGCCACTCCTCGCCGAGACAAACAGGCAGCGTGAAGTTCACCGGTTCGGGACGTGCGTTGAACAACATCAAGAAACTGTCGTCAACCACCCGCTCTCCGCGCGACCCGACAGCGGTGATCGCCTCGCCGTTCAAGAACACGGCTACCGAGCGGGCGTGACCGGTTTGCCAGTCATGGTCGGTCATCTCAGAACCCTGCGGAGCGAACCAGATCATGTCGTCAGTTTCGTGGCCGCCGACCGGCTCGCCCTTGAACCAGTGCCTGCGCCGGAACACCGGATGGGCGGCTCTGAAAGCGATCAGTCGTTTGATGAAGGCAAGGAAATCGTCATCGACATTGTCCCAGTCGTACCATGACACCTCGTTGTCCTGGGCGTAGGCGTTGTTGTTGCCACTTTGGGTCCGTCCCAGTTCATCACCGCCCAGAAGCATTGGAACTCCCTGGGACAACAACAAGGTTGCCAGCATGGATCGTCTTCGCGCATTGCGAACCTTCAATATCGAACGGTCCTGTGTCGGGCCCTCAACCCCAGAGTTCCAGGATCTATTGTGGGACTCCCCGTCGCGGTTTCCCTCACCGTTGGCCTCGTTGTGTTTGTGGTCATAGGCCACAAGGTCGGCCAACGTGAAGCCGTCATGGGCGGTGATGAAGTTGATACTTGCAGAGGGGCGTCTCCCAGATGCGGCGTACAGGTCGGAGCTACCGGTGAGGCGGGTAGCGAGATCAGGCAAGCTCTCGTGTTCGCTGCGCCAGTATTCGCGGACATCGTCGCGATATTTTGCGTTCCACTCCGACCATTTCGGGGGGAAACCACCGACTTGGTAACCGCCCGGGCCAACGTCCCATGGTTCTGCGATCAGCTTGACCTGATTGATGACCGGGTCCTGGTGGATGAGATCAAAAAACGAGGACAGACGATCCACCTGATAGAGACTGCGGGCCAACGCAGGTGCGAGGTCGAACCGGAAGCCGTCGACGTGCATGTCGAGAATCCAGTAGCGAAGGCTGTCCATCATCAACTGAAGCGACTGGGCATTGCCCATGTTCAAGGTGTTGCCGGTGCCGGTGAAATCGACGTAGTGAGCGCGATTTGCGGGGTTGAGATGGTAGTAGGACCGGTTGTCAAAGCCCTTGAACGACAACAGCGGGCCGAGATGGTTGCCTTCGGCGCTGTGGTTGTAGACTACATCGAGGATCACTTCGATTCCGACTTGGTGTAGCGCTTTGACCATCGCCTTGAACTCGACGACCTGCTCACCGGTGTCACCCTTTGACGAGTAAGGCCCGTGGGGCGCGAAGTATCCCAGCGTGTTGTAACCCCAATAGTTGCTCAAGCCCTGCTTGGCAAGCATGTGTTCTGACACGAAGTGGTGGACTGGCAAGAGTTCAACAGCGGTGACGCCCAGCGAGAGCAGATGTTCAAGCACCGGCTCTGAGACCATCGCAGAGTATGTTCCACGTAACTCTTCGGGCACATCGGGATGGGTGATCGAGATCCCGCGCACGTGGGTTTCGTAGACGACCGTGCGATGAAGCGGAGTGTCTGGAGGCGAATCATCCTGCCAGTCGAAGGTCGGGTCGATGACCACCGCTTTGGGCATGAACGCCGCGCTGTCGAGTTGGTCGGGCGAGTCGTGGTCGGCTTGGTCGAAACCATAGACCTCGGGACCCCAAGCGATGTCGCCAGTGATCGCCTTGGCATAGGGATCGATCAGCAGCTTTGCCGGATTGCACCACAACCCTTGGCGCGGATCCCAAGGGCCGAATACCCTAAAACCGTAGTGTTGGCCCGGTTCAACGCCCGGGACGTAACCGTGGTGGACGAAAGCCGTGACTTCGGGCAGCCGCAAGCGCCGCTCATGTCCGTCGGGCGAGAAAAGGCAGACCTCGATGTGGTCTGCCACCTCTGAATAGACAGCGAAGTTGGTTCCTTGACCGGTAAAGGTCGCGCCGAGCGGGTAGAGACGGCCAGGCCACACCCTCACAGTCGCCGGGCCTCGTCGAGCGCCGGCCGGTAAAACCTTCGTTCGTATTCCGAGACCATTCGTCCGGCAGTCACCTGGGTGCCGAGCGTGCGCCAAGCATGGCGCATCCGTGCGATCCAGAGTTGCGAGCAAGGTTGCCCGTCGGCAAAGAACTCCGGGACGATCTGATCTTCGAGAAGATCAAGGATCGCGGCTGCTTCGGCATCGTCGCGGGCCTCTGGATCGGGGTCATCGCTTGACTCGATTGTCCAGCCGTTGCGCGCGTCGGCCATCTCATCCCACCAACCGTCACTGATCGAAAAGTTGAGACCTCCGTTCAGCGCTGATTTCTCGCCGCTTGTCCCGCAGGCTTCGTGGGGACGGATCGGGTTGTTGAGCCAGACATCACAACCTGCGTACATCGCTTGGGCAACGGCAATGTCATAGCCTGGGATGAACACGAACCGCTGCTGTGAAGCCGACGATTGGCTGAAGCTGACGATCTCGCGTAGAAGCTGCTTACCTTCAGTGTCGGCGGGGTGGGCCTTGCCTGCGAACACGAACTGGACAGGCCGTTCGTCGTCTGCGATCAGAGCACACAATCGATCGAGTTCGCGCAGCAACAGGTTGGCCCGTTTGTAGGTCGCGAAGCGGCGTGCGAAACCGACCGTGAGTGCGTCGGGATCAAGAGAAACGTCGACACGACGGCGAGTTTGCGCATCCAACAGCCCGACACCTGTGTTACGCAGAGCACGGACCGCGTGGTCGTCGAGGTCTTCGATCCGCTCCCATGCGGCCTTGTCGCCGTTCTCCCAGCCTGGGCCCAAGACCTTGTCAAAGGCGTCCTGGGTTGCGGGCATGACCCAAGTGCGGGCATGCACGCCGTTGGTGATCGATTCGATTTTCTTGCCGCCTGGGATGGAAGCAAAAAGCTCTCGGCTGATCTTTCCGTGGAGTTTGGACACTCCGTTGCTGCGGCCGGCAAAGCGCAGACACAGTGCCGCCATGTTGAACTGCTCACGTTCATCGTCAGGGTCGTGGCCGAATGCCAATACCGTTTTTACTGGGACTTTCCAGCGGTCGGCCCAGAACTTCAGTAGCGGAGTGATGAGCGGCTTCTTGAATCGGTCGATACCGGCAGGTACAGGCGTGTGCGTTGTAAAAACCAACCGTGGTTTGATGGCTTTGGTTGCTTCGTCGAGAGTGGCTCCTGTTCGAATCTCCCGGTCGAGAAGTTCGAGAATCAGGAAACCTGCATGGCCTTCGTTGAGGTGGAGCACCGGTACGTTCCATCCGAGCGCGGCCAGTGCTCGCATTCCACCCACTCCGAGCACGATCTCTTGGAGCAGACGGTGCCGTCGATCACCGCTGTAGAGCCGATCACCGATGTTGCGGTCGGATTCACTGTTGGCGTCGATGTCGGTGTCGAGGAGTATCAGCGGAATCCGACCGACGTTGATACGCCATACGCAAGCTGCAACGTCGCGCCCAACGAGAGGCGCGGTGACCACGATTCCGGTATCGGTGGCGCCGAGACTCTCTGGATCCTGCTGCTCGTAGTGTTCGCGCTGCGACTTGTCGGCGATCTTCTGGTGAAAGAACCCCTCGCGATAAAACAATCCCACGCCGCACAGCGGGATGTCGATGTCGCTGGCCGCCTTGAGATGGTCACCAGCTAGAACGCCGAGGCCACCGGAATACTG
>JAKZTU010000324.1:0-2698 GCA_047516945.1 Acidimicrobiales bacterium | reverse complement strand
CTCGTTGGTGCCGCGCTGCCAGGGGCTGTGCGGGTCCGCGAAGTAGACCGGGATGTCGGTCTCGACGGTGAACGCCGCATGCGCGGAGAGTTCCTTGCCTCGGTCCCAGGTCAAAGAACGACGGAGCTGTTCGGGCAGCGTGGTCATCGTCGCTGCGAGCGCGTCCTTCATGGTGATTGCGCCGTAGCCGGCCAGGGCCGGCCCGTTCTTGGTGCGACCGATGACGCCGTAGCCGTCCTCTCGCGGTAGGTGGATCAGCATCGTGAAGCGCGTCATGCGCTCAACCAGGGTGCCGATCGCGGAGCGCTCCAGGCCAATGACAAGGTCGCCTTCCGTAAGACTGTGTACGGCTCGATCCTCGACCTCGGCGGGCCGCTGGTTGATCATCACCTCCGGTGTCACATGTGCCCACGCTTGGCGCCGTGCCCTTGCGCGAGGCGCCCGCAAGGCTCGCCCAGTGCGCAGGCAGGCGACGAGCTCGCGCTCGAGCGCACCGCGGCTCTCGACGAAGAGGGCCTGATAGATGGCCTCGTGGCTGATCCGCATGGACTCATCATCGGGGAAATCAACGGTGAGGCGATGAGAAATCTGTTCGGGGCTCCACCCCCTCACCCAGCGGCGGTCGCCACGGTGAGGCTTGTTGCGACCTCTCCACGGCGGGCCCGCTGGACCAAACGGCTGGCCATATCGAGGTGTTGCGACCACCGCTTGAATACAGTCAATACCTATCAACTGAGCACTCAACAGCGCTGGCCCGTCACAAGATACGCCAATCAGTTGGCCGGGTCGGTAACTGCTGGGACAACACGTCGCCGAGTCGTTCTTCGCCACCCTGAAACGAGAACTCGTCCACCAGCGCCGGTTCGCGACCCGCGACCAGGCCCGCCGCGAGATCTTCGCCTGGATCGGCGGTTATAACAACCAACGACTCCACTCAACGCTCAACCACCAAACCCCAACAGAATGGGAACAGCAATACAATCAAACACGCGACCTAAACCAGGCCGCATAAACCAAGTGTCCGGTCAACAGGGGGAAGCCCACTGCGTCTCAAGTTGCAAATTTGAGCCTTCGCGAATCTGTGGGGATGTGGGTGGTTGAGGGTCCCGGAGTAGGGGTCAAGGCCGGTGGGGGAATCGGTGATTGATCCACCAACGATTCAGGAGGGCCTCGATGGCTATTGACGATATGCGCGTGCGTCAGCATCTGCGCGAGATACGAGTGCGATCTGTGTGCGCCAGCGCCACAGGGTTAGGCCCTAGCCGGTTGATCTCAGGCCGGTAGGGGTCGTGGAACTCGCGGCGAGTTAGCTCACGGTAACGGCTCCGAGATCGTGCGTTCCCCCGCCGAAGACCTGTTCCGCTAACGACGGTAACCATCAGGGTTTTGGGATTGCCAACGCCAGTGGTCTCGCATCATGTCGTCGATGTCTCTGGTTGCCCGCCAACCGAGAAACTCAAGCGCCAGATCCGTAGCGGCCCAGGTTTTGGCTATATCTCCGGGACGGCGCCCACGAATCTCGTAGGGAATCGGCTTACCGGTCGCCCGCCTCGCAGCTTCAATCACCTCCAGCACACTGGTTCCCTTACCGGTGCCGACGTTCACGGCAATCACACCATCGTGTCCCGCGATCAACACATCAAGAGCTGCGACATGTGCTTGCGCCAGATCGACGACGTGTATGTAGTCACGAACACCTGAACCATCAGCAGTGTCGTAGTCGTCGCCGAAGACCCGCAGTTGTTCGCGGCGACCGCTAGCCACCTGCATCACCAGCGGCACAAGATTGTTGGGGATGTCATTGGGGTCTTCGCCGAGGGTTCCAGAAGCGTGCGCCCCCACCGGATTGAAGTAACGCAGCATTATCGATGCCAAAGGCCGCGCCGTGCAGACATCGCTGATGATCTGCTCGCTCATCAGCTTTGTCCAGCCGTACGGACTGGCCGCCCCAACGGGTGCCGATTCGGTAACCGGAAGGAGTTCGGGCTGTCCATACACCGTGCAAGAGGAAGAATGGACCAGTTTGTCAACGCCGTGGTCAAGCATCGCCTCAAGAACGCCGAGCAACGAACCCAAATTATTCCGGTAGTACTGAATAGGTTCATGAACTGACTCGGCTACGGACTTGTGGGCGGCGAAATGCACGACTTCAGTAATGTCGTGCTTAGCAAAGACCCCGTGTACGGCATCGCCATCAAGTAGGTCGGCTTCAACGAATGCCACCTCGGGAGTGGTCAGCGCGCGTATGGCGTCGACCGCCTTCGGTGAAGAGTTTGAAAAGTTGTCGACGATGACAACCTCACGACCCGCATCGTGAAGTGCAACCGCTGTGTGAGAACCGATATACCCAGCTCCGCCAGTGACCAAAACAGCCATGTCAGTCGCTCATCGGGATCTTGGATCCGTCGACGAGTTGGCCCGCTCCAACACTCACCCGGTCACCGACTATCGACATGCCGGTGACTTTGGCACCTTTCCCGATATGAGCCCTAGGACCGATGACAGAACCGTCAACCAAGGCATCCTCAGCGATCATCGCGCCTTCCATAATGATGGCGTCGCGCACGACTGCACCGGCAGCCACTGTCGCACCTGCCATGACTACTGATCGTTCAACCTCAGCGTCGTCATCGACGCGAGCCTCAGCCGATACGGCCACCATCGCGGTACCCCGAACGCTATCGATCAAATCCAACTG
>JAKZTU010000323.1:0-7559 GCA_047516945.1 Acidimicrobiales bacterium | reverse complement strand
GAACGGCGTGCTGGTGTTGATGTCGATCGAAATAATCCTGAACGCCGTGAACATCAACCTTGTTGCCTTCGGTGCCCTTACCGCTGATGTGGGCGGCGAGGTATTCGCCCTGTTCACCATTGCGGTGGCCGCTGCTGAAGTTGGCATCGGCTTGGCCATTGTTCTGCTCATTTACCGCAACCGTCGCAGCATCGACCTCTCCGAGATCGATCTCATGAAGGGCTGATCTGTGTCTTTTCTTCTTGGGTTCGCTGCGCCTAGCGCTGTACCGACTTCGTCGACTGTCACGCATAGCGCGAACTGGTTTCTTGAGTACGCATGGCTGGTTCCGTTGCTGCCTGCGTTGTCGTTCGTGGGGATTCTCTTTTTCGGCAAACGTATGCGTTACAAGGGCGCCGAACTGGGAATTGCCGCTGTGGCGCTTTCGTTCTTGTTGGCCGTGTGCGCTGGTTTCGCCTGGCTTGACCATCGCGACAATTTCGTTTTCCCCGACGACTCTCACGCTGCTGCCACGGTTGACACCCACGATGACGCAGCTCCGGCCACCTCCGGTGACTCTGACAGCCACGCCGACGCGGCTCCGGCTACGCCCGGCGAAAGAACAGGCCACGCCGACGCGGCTCCGGCCACGCCCGGCGACCACAACGCCGGCCACAGCTACGTCGCGGTTCAGAGTCGTACGCAATGGCTGCAATCAGGGGGTGTTGGGTTCAGCGCGGGGGTTCTCGTCGACGGCCTCTCGGTAATGATGCTGTTGGTGGTGACGATCGTGTCGCTGTTGGTGCACATTTACAGCACCGATTACGTGGACGACGACAAGCGTTACACCCACTTCTTTGCTTTCCTGTCGTTGTTCACCGCGTCGATGCTGTTCTTTGTTCTCAGCGACAACATCTTGCAGATGATCGTCGGCTGGGAGCTCGTTGGCGTCTGCTCTTTTGTGTTGATCGGACATTGGTGGGAAGAAAAACCCAATTCCGACGCCGCGCTGAAAGCGTTCCTTACCAACCGGGTCGGTGATGTCGGCCTGATCATCGGCACGATCACGCTCTTCTTTGCCGCTGGCGGTGGCCGTACCTTCGACACGATCAGCATCAACGAAGCGATTGTCCGAGGCGAGGTCGGACACACCGCGCTGGTAGTCGCGGCGGTGTGCCTGATGGCTGCGGTCATGTCGAAATCGGGTCAGTTCATACTGCACACTTGGTTGCCCGATGCCATGGCCGGTCCAACTCCAGTCTCAGCACTGATTCATGCCGCCACCATGGTCGTTGCCGGCGTCTTCCTGATCGCCCGTCTGTACCCGGTTTTCTTTGAGGGGATGCAGATCGGAGGGTCGAGCATCAACCTGATGGCCACTATCGGCGCTGTCACCTTGGTCTTCGGCGGTTTGCTTGCATTCGTGCAGGACGACATCAAAAAGGTGCTGGCCTATTCGACGGTTTCGCAACTCGGCTACATGGTGATGGCGCTCGGTGTCGGGGCCTGGACCGCGGCGGTCTTTCATCTCTTCACCCACGCTTTCTTCAAAGCCAACCTCTTCTTGGGTTCGGGGTCGGTAGCCCACGCGGTGCATTCGTTTGACATGAAGCGAGATATGGGCGGAATGCGCAAGTTCATGCCCAAGACCTATGTCACGTTCATTATTGGTTCGCTGGCGTTGGCTGGCTTGTTCCCGTTGGCCGGGTTCTGGTCCAAAGACGAAATACTCGTCGGTACCGGCGGCTGGGGGCTTTTTGGTGGCACTGGTGGCAACGGCGCCTACACCTTCCATCTATTGATGGGAATGTTCGGAGCTGCGCTGACCGCCGCCTACATGACCCGTTGCGTGTACCTGACCTTCCACGGGGAGTATCGCGGTGGACACGACCACGCCCACGGGGCCGACGGCGTGCACGAAGCCCATGGCGACCCTCACGAGTCGGGACCCCGCATCCTGGTACCGCTCTACATTCTGTCGGGGTTGGCCATCGTGGTCGGTTTCGCCAACCTTCCGGCTGGTTTCCAACTCGTTGGCGACTCATGGACAGAACGATTCGGTCATTTCGTCGAACCGACGGGATCGTCATATTTCCCGGCGATAAGCCACGCGACTCCGAGTTGGTCGTTGGCCGTGGTGGCGAGTGTCGTGGCTCTGGCAGGTGCCGGTGCAGCGATCTACTACTACTTCGTCAAGGTAGATCGTTTATCCAACCAAACGCATCAGTCCCTTACCGAGTTGCCGGACGGTCTGTCCAAATCCAATGGCCTAGCAGGTGCCGGCCACAAGGTGCTCGTCAACAAGTACTACCTCGACCATCTGTATGAAGGAATCATCGTTGCCTTCACCAAGGGTCCACTGGCCCGAGCGGCTTACTGGGTCAACCAGAATGTGATCGATCGGACGGTCGACAAGGCTGGTGAAACGGCAGTGCTGGTGGGTCGCCATGTCTACGACGTGGTCGATCAAAGCGTTATTGACGGCTTCGTCGACGGTTCGGGCCGGCTATCGGACGCAACCGGGGAAGAACTTCGTCAGATCAACTCCGGCAAAGTCCAAAATTACGCCGCAATCCTCTTCGCAATGGCGGCTGTGCTCGCCGGAACTTTCTTAATCATCTTCGCTCTCTAACCCAGGAATCTTTTCAACATGGACACCATCGCTGATACCAACTGGTTGCTCACAGCCTTAGTCTTCGCTCCGATCGCTGGGGCGTTGATCATGGTCTTGATCCCCCAACAAGAGGAACACACCCACAAGCAGGTGGCCCTGCTCACTTCGCTGGTCACGTTGGGGCTCGCCGTCTTCTTGTTGATCGACTTCGAGTACGGCAAGGCGGCCGGTGCGTTGCAGTACTTCGTCGACACCGAATGGATTGAAGTAATCGGCGCGGGCTACACGATCGGTGTCGACGGCATGTCGCTCCCGCTGATCGCGCTCACCGTCCTGGTTATGCCGCTGGTGTTCGTCTACTCCTGGAACCACATCCCCGAACCGGGCAATGCCAAGGCTTTCCTGATTCTGTCG
Organism: Acidimicrobiales bacterium; assembly: GCA_047516945.1. GTDB lineage: Bacteria > Actinomycetota > Acidimicrobiia > Acidimicrobiales > Aldehydirespiratoraceae > VXYK01. The sequence continues at coordinate 4,552 of JAKZTU010000323.1, read as the reverse complement.
CTCATCCTGGAAACCGGGATGATCGGCACCTTCGTCGCTCAGGACCTGGTCCTCTTCTTCGTCTTCTTCGAGGTCGTGCTGCTGCCGATGTTCTTCATGATCGCGGTCTGGGGTGGAGAGAACCGACGCTACGCCTCGTTGAAGTTCTTCCTGTTCACATTGTTCGGTTCGGCCCTGATGCTGTTGTCGTTCCTGGCTTTGTTCTTCCTCACCGACGCGGACACCTTCAACATGTTGGTGCTTACCGAAAATGCTGGTGAGGGGATCGCTAGGGGCACGCAGTTGCTGGTCTTCGGCGGCATGTTCATCGGCTTCGGTGTGAAAGTGCCGATATTCCCGTTCCATACCTGGTTGCCCGACGCCCACACCGAAGCACCAACTCAGGGTTCGGTCATCTTGGCTGCGGTGCTGCTGAAACTGGGCACGTACGGCTTCATCCGCATTGCCATCCCGATGCTGCCGGAGGCCGCCGAGGCTTGGGCGCCGTGGATCGGCTTGTTGGCGGTGATCGGCATTATCTACGGCGCGCTCGGTTGTTTGGCCCAAACCGACATGAAACGCCTGATCGCATTCTCCTCGGTTGCCCATATGGGCTTTGTGATGCTCGGAATCGCCACGCTGACCGACTTTGGAATCAACGCCGCCATCTTCGGCATGGTCGCCCACGGGCTGATCACCGGGATGCTCTTCTTCATTGCCGGTTCAGTGAAGGAGCGCTATCACACCTTGGAGATCGACCGACTCGGCGGGATGCTCGTTCAGGCCCCCCGCTTGGGCTGGATTCTGGGGTTCGTGTCGATGGCGTCTCTTGGCTTGCCCGGCCTTGCCGGGTTCTGGGGGGAGTTCCCGGCGATCCTCGCGGCCTATAACCCTGCCGTTGGAATCTCCGAAGGAACCTTCCGTGTCTACATGGTCGTGGCTGCTATCGGTACGGTGCTCGCTGCTGGTTACTTGTTGTGGCTCCTGCAGCGCACGACGATGGGTGAGCCATCGGCCGAATTCGCCGATGACCCCAATATCACCGACGTATCGACGACCGAGTGGATTGCCTGGGCGCCGATGCTCTTCGGGATCGTGTTGTTCGGTGTTGCACCCGGCTTGATCTTCGAAGTAACGGACCCCGCGGTGGTCCAGTCACTCGAGCACATCTGCAATTCGGTCGAGGTGGGCTGCGAGGCCGCTGAGGTCGCAGCTTCCTCGGTGACGGGTGGAGGCTGATAGTGCTCGCTGGTATCGCGCCGCTGTTTGCTGCGACCGAATTTGTTCGGCCGGTGATTGACTGGCACGCGGCCGCGCCCGAACTCACCCTGCTTGGTTTCGGCGCTCTGATCACGATGATCGACATCGGTTGGCTTGAACGGGCTCGAAGAATCGCCGCGCCGCTGGCTTCGTTGGCTCTGCTAGCGACGTTGGTGCCGATAATCACCCTGGCTCTCTCTGGTGACGACAGGTCTATGTTCGACGGCGGTTTTGTGGTCGACGACTACAGCCTGATCATGAAGGCGACGTTTGTGTTGGCCGGTTATGTGGTCGTGTTGATGTCGACCAACTACATCGCCGAAGGAGACTATTGGGAGAACGAGTACTACGGCCTGTTGTTGAGTTCGATCCTCGGCATGATCCTGATGGCTTCGGCCCGTGACCTCATCTCTATTTTTGTGGCTCTCGAACTACTGTCGATCCCGGCCTACATGCTGGCCACTTGGCGCAAACGCGACCTCAAAAGCAACGAGGCAGGTCTCAAGTACTACCTGATGGGCATATTTGCTTCGGCGGTGATGCTCTACGGCATGTCTTTGCTGTACGGCGTCACAGGATCAACTTTGCTGGTTTCGATCAACGACCGCATCAGCGCGGCAGCTGATCCATCCGCGGTGGTGGTGATCGGCATCATCTTCGTGGTGGTCGGATTCGCTTTCAAGGTGTCGGCATTCCCGTTCCACACTTGGGCGCCCGACACCTACGAAGGTTCGCCGACTCCGGTCACTGCGTTTATTTCGGTGGCCTCCAAAGCGGCAGGTTTTGTAGGCTTGATGAACTTGTTGTTCGTCGGCTTCATAGGCCGTGACGACATCTTCGAACCGCTTATGTGGGTGTTGGCGGCAGCTTCGATGACGGCCGGGAACTTAATGGCGTTGCGCCAGACCAACATTGTGCGGATGCTCGCATACTCGGGTGTGGCTCAGGCGGGTTACATGCTGGCACCGCTGGCGGTGGCCGGAACAGTTCCTGACAAGGCCCTCGCCGCCTCTGTCACGTACCTGGTGATTTATGCGGCGATGAACCTTGGTGCTTTCGCAGTGGTGATTGCGGTTGCCCGCAAGACGCGTTCCGCGGAGATCGCGGACTATCGGGGGTTGTTCCACTACGCCCCCGGACTCACCGTTGCTATGACCATTTTCTTGTTCTCGTTGGCGGGTATTCCACCGTTGGGTGGTTGGTTGGCGAAGTTCCGGGTCATGGAGGCGGTCATTGAAGCCGACACGGCAGCGGGCGTGGTGCTGGGCGTCTTCGTGGCTGTCAACTCGGTGATCGCGCTCTACTACTACGCCCGAATCGGGTTTGGCATGTGGGCTGAAGAGGTCCCGGACGGTGATCTGACACCCGTGAATGTTCCGCTGTCGTTGGGCGTGGCCCTCACCCTGACCGCAGTGATCACGATCGCTATGGGCGTTATTCCAGGCGATGTCCTTGGTCGTTTCACCGAGGTGAGCCTGCTAACTGGAGGCTGATCCGTCGTATTTTGAGTGGGGCCGTAGTCTGGAACTGTGGTGTCTCTCGCCGATCGGCTGCGTCGAAGAATTGCTGAGCAGGGGCCGATCCCGGTGTCGGATTATGTAACCGCCGCGCTCTACGACGAACGCGAGGGCTTCTATCAGGCGGGAGGCCAAGCTGGGCGAGGCGGGGATTTCCTTACGGCTCCAGAGGTTGGCCCGTTGTTCGGTGCAGTCGTGGCACGGGCAATCGACACTTGGTGGCGGGATTTTGGATGCCCGCAGCGTTTCTGTGTGTATGAGTGGGGGGCTGGGCCGGGCACGCTGGCCCGCGCGGTTATTGCCGCTGAACCCGAAGCGGTTCGCTCCGGCGCGCTCCTCTGGCATGCGATTGAACGGTCAGCCGCTCAGCGCGCTCAGCATCTTGAACACCCGTTGCTGGTTTCTTCGGTAACCGGACCTGTCGATCCGGTTCCGGTTGGGGTGGTGTTGGCCAACGAACTCTTGGACAACTTGGGATTCGACCTTTACGAACACCATGGTCGGCAGTGGTTTGAGCTGCGGATCACAGAAGGCCCCGGTCCAGGTGAGTTCGCCACGGTCGGGGTTCCGGTAGCGGAGTCGTCGCCGGTCGTCGAAGAACTCAATGCTTTGGTGGGTGAGTCGGACCGAGAAGGGGTGCTTGTTGCCAGACAACTTGCTGCTAGGGATTGGTTGGCGGAGGCTCTAGCTTCGCTGCACGCCGGCCGCGTGGTGGTGTTCGACTATGGCGCAACGACCACCGAACTCGCAGCTAGGGGCAGCTGGCTGCGGACTCACTTCGGCCACCATGGGGGCGATTCGAACCGCTGGCTCTCTGATCCGGGAACTTGCGACATCACTGTTGATATCGCCACAGATCAGCTTGAGTTGGTCCGCAAGGCCGACTCAAACCGCACTCAAGCGGATTTCCTGCGAGCGCACGGCATCGATGACCTCGTCGCGGAAGGTAAGCGGCAGTGGCGGGAGTCGGCCCATATAGGTGACCTATCAGCCTTGCGAGCCCGCAGCCGAATCCGCGAAGCCGAAGCCCTCCTCGACCCAGCCGGTCTGGGCTCCTTTTGCGTCCTCGAATGGCTTGTCTCACGCGATATTGCAACTCTGTAGCATCTGCTACAGTTTTCTGGGAGGTGCTTTAGGCTATGATTCGAGCCGAGTGGGTTGAACGCATGACACAGCGGCGTGAAGCGCTTGACCTGGCCGCTGAGTTCATCGCGCAGGGGCGGTCGTTTGTCGAACTTGATGAAGACGGCAACATCGTCAAGCACAGAGCACGAATCGACGATCAATCAAGTGATATCGACCCTGATTTGATTGTGGAGATCATCAGAGCCGATCGCGATTCGCGTTGATCGTTGTCGAGACGGTTGCGGAACTGAGTTGACTCGAAGCCCTCATAGCCATGGACTCAACGCCAGCCGGCGGCGATGTGTTCGAGCCACCATTGGGGGGCGTTGTCGGTCAAGTTGGAGAGGTTCGAGTAGTCCCACCAGCGTTGGATCAGTCCGTCGTCGGTGAGTTCCATCACTGAGGTGAACGGGTGGACGACGCGTTCGCCGGTGTGGAAGACCCATTCCTCGGCGTGTTCGGTCACGACGAAGTGATCTTCGGCGATCATGCGACCTTCAACGTGGTTGTGTTCCTGCACCGGGTCGAGACCGAGGTACAGGCGGGCCACGATCTCGTCGGGTCCGTGCGCGCCACCCATAGTCTCGCCGAGACCGGTATCGACGTAGTTGGCTGTATCGGTGAAGAACGAGGCGATCACGTCCCAGTCGTGGGAGTAGAGGGCGTCCCAG
>JAKZTU010000322.1:0-4609 GCA_047516945.1 Acidimicrobiales bacterium | reverse complement strand
TCCGCGATAACTGATACACTGCGCATATACAGCAGGTCGTGTCTCTAGGTAGGACACCAGATTTCTATCGCTACGTTGAGCATCCGATTTCTGGTGCTCAGCGGGACGGAGATTTTGTGGTGATTCGCTGGCCCGATGGGGCAGAGATGCGCGCTTATTCGCTTTGGCTCTTTGAGAATCGCATGGGCGATGAGTCGATCGATGAACAAACCAGGGAAAACAAACTCGACCCCGCGGATCTGCCGTTGCCAGAAGCGCTCAAAGGAGTCGCTGTTGCAGACAATGGCGACTTGGAGGTGACCTGGAACGGGTATCCAACTTCGCTCTACCACTCCGGCTGGTTACGTCATGTGCATGAGGGTCGCCACTCCCACCGCGCCCACATTCCTGCATCTCAAACCTGGACAGTTGCCACACTGCCTGAGCTGCCGACCTTCGACGGGCCGCGAGTGCTCAAAGACGACGATGCGTTGAGACAATGGCTGACAAAGCTGGTCGAGTTGGGTATCGCCCGCCTTGTTGGACTCGGAAGCGAAGAAGAAGTGGTTACCGAGCTGGGCCTTCGGATCGGCGCGCTGCGCGACACGAACTTTGGTACCACTTGGTCGGTCAGCGCTGATCTGGATCCGGGTTCGGTGGCCAACACCGCTCTGCCCTTGGCTCCGCACGCCGATCTCCCGACCCGCGAAACTCCGCCTGGATACCAGCTTCTGCACTGTCAAGTGAACGACTGCTCCGGGGGATTGAGCCACATGACCGACGGCTACGCGGTGGCTCGGCACCTTCGCGACAATGAGCCCGATGTCTATGAGATTCTCTGCCGCGCCAAATGGATCTTCTTCAACCGCTCACCAGATCATGACCATCGTTGGAGCGGCCCCCTGATTGATCACGGAGGACCTGGCAGCCCGTTGACATTTAGGACGTTTCACCCTGTGAGAGCCTTCCCCGACATGCCTGAAGAGGATCTGCCCTTCGCCTATGAAGCTCTGCGGCGTTTCTCGGAGCTGTCTCGCAGCGACGAATATCAACTCCGCTCCGTTTTCTCGGTGGGAGAACTCGTCGCCTTCGACAACCGGCGCATCCTTCACGGACGCGGTCCGTTCAGCGAGACCACAGGCCGAAGAGTGCTGCGCGGCGCCTATGTCGATCACGATGAGGTGCATTCGCGACTGCGAGTCTTGATGCGCCGCCGCCAGACCGCTCCGATGTCAAGAAGACCCGAATAGAGAGGGGATCCAATGAGCACGTTCATCACTTGTGCTGTTACCGGAGGCGGTGACACGGCCGGCAGGTCCGTTCACATTCCGGTCACACCCGAAGAGATCGCCAACGCCGCGATCGAAGCGGCCAAAGCCGGCGCTGCAATCGTGCATTGCCACGTCCGAGATTTGGCCACCGGCAAGCAGAGCCGTGACGTCGACCTCTATAAAGAGGTGACCGACCGAATTCGCTCGTCGGACACCGATGTGGTCATCAATCTCACGGGGGGAACCGGTGCCGATCTGACTCTCGGTGGCGTTGAGAATCCTCTTCCCCTCAAAGAGGAGGGCACCGATATGGCCGGTGCCACCGAACGGATGGCACATGTGCGTGAGTGCATGCCCGAGATCGCCACGATCGACATGGGGACCATGAACTTTGGAGAGGGCGACTACATCATGACCAACTCCACCTCGCAGCTAGATGAGATTGCCCGCCAGTTCGCCGAGATCGATGTGATGCCTGAACTCGAATGTTTCGACACCGGTCATCTCTGGTACGCCAAGCAAATGGAAGCGCGGGGCCTGCTGGAACCCCCGATCATGGCGCAGTTGTGCATGGGTGTTCCGTGGGGCGCTCCCGACGACATGAACACTCTGATGGCGATGGTCAACAACACCCCTGACCATTGGACCTTCTCCACCTTCTCGATCGGGCGAAGGCAACTCGAATATGTGGCTGCCGCGGTCTTGGTGGGCGGCAACGTTCGCGTCGGTCTGGAGGACAACCTGTATCTCGAAAAGGGCGTATTGGCCACCAACGGCATGCTTGTCGATCGTGCCGTGCAGATCCTCGACTGCCTCAATATCGATGTCATGGGTCCCGCCGAGGTTCGGGACATGCTCGGTGTGACCAAGAGAACCTGACGAGCCCAGAGACGAGGAAGTAACAGTCGTGACGGCCTCAATCGAAACAGCGGCCGTTGTTGGTGCTGGCGTGATTGGTTCCGCTTGGGCCGCTCGATTCGCCCTGCATGGGGTTGACGTGTTGGTGACTGATCCCAACCCCGAAACCGAGCGGATCATCGACGAAGTGTTCGCCAACGCCCGTGCCGCGTGGGGGGACCTTGAACTGCCACCCACCAACGAGGGCACCGTGACCATCGTTGACTCGATCGCCGAAGCTGTCACAGCAGCGGATCACGTTCAGGAGAGTGCTCCAGAGAACCTTGATATCAAGCGGGGCATCCTCGAAGAGATCGACCGCCATGCCCCGCTTGACACGGTCATCGCGTCTTCAACGTCGGGGATCAAACCCACACACCTTCAAGCCTCCTTCGCTCACCCGGAGCGTTTGCTTGTAGGCCATCCGTTCAATCCCGTGTACCTGTTGCCGTTGGTGGAGGTTTGCGGCGGAGAACAGACCGCAGTGTCGGCGATTGCTGCGGCTATGGAGACTTATTCGTCGATCTCCATGAAGCCGTTGCATGTTCGTGTTGAGATCGATGCCTTCATTGCTGATCGCCTGCTTGAAGCGGTGTGGCGCGAAGCGTTATGGCTGGTAAACGACGGCGTGGCTACCACCGAAGAGATTGATGACGCCATCCGCTACGGTTTCGGTCTGCGCTGGGCTCAAATGGGACTCTTCGAGACGTACCGCGCGGCCGGCGGAGAAGGCGGTTTCGCTCACTTCATCCGCCAGTTCGGCCCAACGCTGAACTTGCCGTGGAGCAAGTTGACCGATGTGCCAGACCTCAGCGATGAACTTGTCGACACGCTGGTATCGCAGTCCGACGCCCAATCCGGCCAGTACACGAACCGCGAACTGGAACGCCTCCGAGACCGCAACCTCGTAGGAATCCTAAAGGCGTTGGAGGCCAACAACTGGGCTGCCGGCCGAACCCTCGCCGAACAGCGAACCCGACTGACCGACAAAGCGTGATGCGATCCAACTCAGACGGTGAGCGTTCGAGCACAACTTGACTGGTACACCGATCCCAAGCATCCAGGGCTGGGCCTTGAATTGAGTGTCATGAGGCGTCTCATCGACCCGTCGGAGTTCATTTCGAGAATGTACCAACGCAAGGCAAGGCCGAAGCTGCCTCACCGCTAGTCCGCTTCACTTCAGCATGTTCAGGTTATTGCATGCTATTTCAATATGCGCAGAACACATCTGTAGCACATCAAATATATGTTGGTGCTACCTACGTGACGAATAATTGCCGTTATTCATAACGTAGGTTCGGGGTTGTTGTCAAGTCTTTGTTGTTCATGATTGTTGACGCGTACCCGACTTTGGTCTGCCGATTGTGTGGTTTACCTGGGTACACAGCAGTCGAGCCAGCCACCGAATTTCTTGAGCGTGAAATACTTGTAGATGAATTCGACAAGCTCTGGCACTTGTCGGTCATCGCCGGACAGTGGCTCAAGCAGCAGATGTCGGTGACCGCTGGGGATGGTCCAGATCGTTACAGATCCTCGCCGATTTGTGGTTCTGACCAGGGTTTTCGTGGTTGGAGTCGTCACGCTTCCGCGTCTCGCTGGTCAGGGTTCTACATGACGAATAACGGCAATTAATCGTCACGTTGAATCGGAGAGTCCACCAATGAAACCGCCCAATGCCCCCAAGACTTTTGGCCGAGGTAAAGGAGCGGGTGTCGCTGAGCGCGACATGGCCCGTTCAAGGAAACTTGTGCTCGCACCGTTGGCCGCGATTGCAGTCTTGACCCTTGCCAGCGCCGCGCTGTTTGGTCAAGCGCTGGTAAATCCCGAACCCGCTAGCGCACACACTGTCACAAAGCAGGTTCCTCGAATGGAGCGCGTTTGTGTTGAAGAACCGGCCTATGTGAGGGTGGTGGTCGGGTATGAGGATCGCGTCAATCCGCGTACCCGCCAGCCCATACCCATCTACGGGTGGAGGTGGGATACCCGCACTGTGTGCGAGTGGGTTACCTACTACGTAACGGTTAACAGGAACCACTGGCATATCAGCAGCGAGGTTTGTGAGTACGTCCAAGTCTTCGTGATCGCTGCGACAACCACGGCTGGCGCGGGCGTCGGGACTCTCGGGGGCATGGCCGCTGGCTCTGCCGTTGCGCCTGGGGCGGGCACTGCCGTCGGTGGCGTCGTCGGTGGGTCTATCGGCGCTGGCGCAGGAGCAGTAGCAGGGCACTGGGTAAACAAGCGGGTCTGCAGTTGGATTCCGTCGGTCATCTGGGTGGCATAAGATGAAAGAGATCGAAAAAATTAGAGAAATATGAGAAGGAGTATCGCTATGAGGAAATTCGTTACCAATTTGGAGAGTTTGTATCGGAAGCACCCGGTATCTACGCTCCTTGGGTTTGTCGCCGGAGCCGTGACCGGCGGCGTGGTATCTGCGCTGTTGTTTCACTCCGACGGTTACACGA
>JAKZTU010000321.1:0-8579 GCA_047516945.1 Acidimicrobiales bacterium | reverse complement strand
AAGTCCGAACTGAGAAGTGGCATTTGATGGCATCGTCGCAGAAGTGAGAACAGCGCCACGTTGCGACCAGAGGTTCTCAGCCAGAATCTTGTCGATAGCCAGTGGCGTAGAACGCAGGCTGGGGTTATGGGTTGGGCCGTCCACCCACATCACTTCGTCGTCGGTGGCCCAGCGAAGGTAGCTGATGTCGTCAAGCAACGAACTTGTGGATTGGCGTGCTCGAATGGTCCGGTTCAACACATCGGTGGGTGCGTCAGATGGCACCGCCCTAAGAGCGTTCAGCAAATCAGCAACACGACCCGAGAGGAGATCGAGTGTTCTGCCGAGTTCCTCTGGTGGTCCTTCTGGCAGGCGACTTCCGGTCAACGGTTCAAGACGGTTTCTGAGCGTTGCGGCCGCTTCGTCGACTTTCTTGGGTGCTTCTGAGTCCGCTACTACCGCTTTCGTGGCAGATGCAGCTGTCACTAGACGGGCTGGACTCAAGTAACGGCCTGCGGCGTTGGCCACAATGTCTTCAAGCTGGTGGGCTTCGTCGATAATCACCGTGTCGTGTTCGGGGAGAATGCCTTGCACCGCGACATCGATGGCGTAGAGATAGAGGTTGACGATCAGCACGTCGGCTGCAGCGGCGCGACGCCATGCTCTTTCGGCAAAACAATTCTCCCCCTCGGGGCATCGGTTGGCACCGGGGCATTCTTGGCGACTCACGCTCACCTGCTGCCAGACTCGGTCAGCGATGTCGGCTAGTTCGGAGCGGTCACCGGTCTCGCTTCTGTCTGCGAACAACCGAAGTTTCTCGCGGGTCTCATCGTCCAATGAGCCGTCATCACCGCCGAGACTGAGACCGGGATCGGATTCCGCTTCGTTCAGGCGTTGCAAGCAAAGATAATTGGAGCGACCTTTCAGAACGGCGAAATCGATCGGCGTTTCGAGTTGGCTGGACAAGAACGGTAGATCCTTTCCGGCTAGTTGGTCCTGTAGTGCTTTGGTCGCCGTAGCGACCACGACCTTCTGGCCCGACACGGCGATGGGCACGAGATAGGCGAGTGACTTCCCGGTACCGGTTCCTGCCTGCACCACAACATGGCCGTTGCTCGCCAACGCGTCTGCAACCGTGGCAGTCATCTCGACCTGCCCACCGCGGCGCTCTCCGCCACCCGGAAGGCCGGCCGTAACCTGGGCGAGGAGCTCAAGCGATTGTTCAGTGGTGTTCATGCGGAGACGGTTCGGGGATCTTCAAACACCCACCCTATGTGGAATTAGAGCACGGGCAGCTAGAAGGTTAGGGCGACGATCAATTAGCGCGGCGCTCGGAGCGGATAGGTTCGGGAGGTGCCCGTCGATTTGCTCGATCTGAATCGGATCCCCCGTCACATCGCCTGCGTGATGGACGGTAACGGTAGATGGGCCCAGGCCCGGGGTCTGCCTCGTACTGAGGGGCACAGGGCGGGTGAGCATTCGCTGTTCGAGGTGGTGGACGCCTCCCTCGAAATCGGAGTCGAATGGTTGACTGTGTATGCCTTCAGCACCGAGAACTGGCGCCGACCCCGTGATGAGGTTCGATTTCTGATCAACTTCAACGAAGAGATCCTTGTTCGTCGCCGTGATGAACTCAACGAACGAGGGGTGCGGATCCGCTTTGTCGGTCGCCGCGACTGGCGGGTCCCTAAACGGCTGATACGTCGGATGGACGAAGCATCGGAACTGACTAAGAAGAACCGCAAGCTCACCTTTACCATCGCCTTCAACTACGGAGGCCGGGCGGAGATCGTTGACGCGGTGCGTCGGATCGCGGCCTCTGGCGTGGCTCCGGAGAAAATCACCGAAACAACCATTGCCCGGAATCTCTACGATCCCGAAATGCCCGATCCGGATCTGGTAATCCGCACATCTGGTGAGTACCGGATCTCAAACTTCTTGTTGTGGGAGTTGGCGTACAGCGAGTTGGTGTTCACCGATATCCCTTGGCCCGAGTTCCAACGTCAGGAGTTTTTTGCCGCTATCAGAGAATTCCAGGATCGCGACCGTCGTTTCGGCGGTGTCGATGGCGGCCATTGAGATGAGTCTCTACCGGGATCAAGCTGTGGTATTGCGATCATGGAAGCTGGGCGAAGCTGACCGGATTATCAGTCTCCACACTCACGACAACGGCAAGGTCCGCGCTGTCGCCAAAGGGATTCGTCGAACAAAATCAAAGTTCGGGGCGCGGCTTGAACCTTTGAGCCATGTATCGGTCCAGTTGTATAGGGGACGCGGCGACCTCGACACCGTCACTCAGGCGGAGACGATTTCTCGTTTCGGATCCCTGCGGGATGACCCGCAGCGGTTTGCGCGCGCCGAAGCGTTGCTCGAAGCAGTCGAGGGAGTTGCCCAAGACCGCGAACCAGACCGCGCTCTTCACGTCATGTTGGTCAAAGGGTTGGCCACGCTCGAAAAATGCGAGAGCGGTCTGGTGGTCGCCGCCTTCTTTCTCAAACTTCTCGCCCATGAGGGACTGCAACCCCAACTCGACGGTTGCTATCGGTGTGGCAGCGTTGAAGCACTTGTGGCGTTCGACCTTGATGAGGGAGGCGTGCTCTGCCGGCAGTGCCGGCGCGGACGCCCCATTTCCGAGGAGGCCCTTGATCTCATGAGACGAATTCTGAGCGGAGGACTCGGCAGCGTGCTGGCCGAAGAATCAACCCCCGCGACTGCCGAGCTACAAGCACTGTCCACCGCGCTGTTGGAGAACCATTTGGAGCGACGACTGCGCTCTATCGCCGTGCTGGATCAAACCTGAGGCTGCAGGGAGCGCTTACTGGCTGATGGGGATCCAGCGGCCCCCGGACTCGCTCCATTCCACCCAGGCTTCAAGCTGCGGATCCCACTGGATGTAGGTGTCGCGTGCCTCGTCCCACATTGGCGCGTCAACTCCCGGCTGTGACGCTTGGCCTTGGCTGGCAACGTCAGGCTCTGGTGTGGGTTCCGGTTGGCGGTCATCGTGCTGTTCGACATCGATATGAGCTGAGATATGACCTGAAGTGTCTGACGTCAGGTCGGCCGTGGAACTGGGTTGTTCGGTGGTTGGCGCGGGTGCAATCGGTTCGGTGGGCGGCGGTTGAATTGGTGGGTCCCAAAGGCCCGGCAACCCCATGGGTGATACCGCGGCTTCGTTGACTCCGGGGACCAGCGTGGGCCTACCGACATGGCTCTTTTTGACTACCAGAGTCCCGGCGGCGAAGTCACCGACACGGCGGTGCCCTCTAGAGACCAACCCCAAGATAAGCCCCGTAAGTGGCACCACCAAGAACCACGGGAACGTGTCCACAATCAGCAGGATCCAGCGGAGCAAGTGTTTGAGAAAACCGGCCCTCTCGAACGTGGATTTGTCCACGACGCGAATGCCGACAGCGAGCTTGCCCACAGAACCACCGGTGATCGTAGAAATAATCACCGAGTTCAACACTGCGATGGCGAGAATCAAGATTCCGAGAGTGTTGAATTTGTTGGCCTCAAACACGAACACCGCTGATTCCAGGTCGAGGCACACGTCACCGTTGTTCAGGTCTTCGTAATGTTCACATATCTCCGCGGCCACGGCCGGATCATCGACCTCGTCGAGAGTGGCCAACGAAGAGATAGCGGTCACCCCGACCGCAAACAGGATGACGAAATCAATGATGTAGGCAAAACAGCGACGACCGAACACGGCCGTAGGGTCAGCGGGAACGGGATCGTTAGTTCTGATGGACTCCATACTCGCGCACCTCCGGTAACCTCGCGGCCATGGGCGACTCGGAACTTTTTGACGAACTTTTTGACAAGATAGTGAACCTGTCCAAGCGCCGTGGATTTGTGTTCCAGTCAGCTGAGATTTACGGGGGTTTCCGCTCCACCTATGACTACGGGCCTCTCGGCGTGCTGCTGCTGCGCAATGTCAAAGATGCTTGGTGGCGCGCGATGGTGCAGCACCGCCACGACGTGGTCGGTCTCGACGCCGCGATCCTTTCCCCACCCCAGGTCTGGGAGGCGAGCGGTCACCTCGCCAACTTCTCGGACCCGCTTGTCGATTGCACCCAGTGCAAAGCTCGACACCGCCAGGACAAGCTTGAAGATCCCGACAAGTGCCCGACGTGTGGGACCGCTGGCTGCTTCACTGAGGCTCGCCAGTTCAACCTTATGTTCAAGACCCACGCCGGTCCGATGGTCGACTCGGCCGCAGAGGTCTACCTGCGCCCCGAAACCGCTCAGGGAATTTTCACCAACTTCGCCAACGTGCTTCAAACCAGCCGCAAGAAACCGCCTTTCGGCATCGCCCAGATCGGGAAGTCGTTTCGCAACGAGATCACCCCAGGGAACTTTGTTTTTCGAACCCGAGAGTTCGAACAGATGGAGATGGAGTTCTTTGTTCCACCCGACGACGCCGACTACTGGTTCAGATATTGGTGCGACCAGAGACTGGATTGGTATCTGGATCTGGGTATTCCCACAGCCGATATCCGCCTAAGACCCCACGACTGCGATGAGTTGAGCCACTACTCGTCGGGAACTTCAGACTTGGAATATCGCTTCCCGTGGGGTTGGGACGAACTAGAGGGCATCGCCAATCGCGGTGACTTCGATCTCACTGTTCATGCCGCGCATTCTGGAGAGCGTCTCGAATACTTCGATCAAACAAACAATCAGCACTACGTACCGCATGTCATCGAACCGGCCGCTGGAGCCACCCGCGCGGCAATGGCGTTTCTCATGGCCGCCTACGATGAAGAAACTGTCAACGACAGTATTCGTACGGTGCTGCGGCTCGACCCGAGGCTTGCGCCCTACAAGGTTGCGGTCCTGCCACTGTCCAACAAGGACACGCTCACACCGATCGCGCAAGAGGTCTTTGAGATCGTCAAACTGCGTTGGATGGCCGACTACGACCAGACACAATCGATTGGCAAGCGCTACGCCCGTCAAGACGAAATCGGTACGCCTTATTGCGTAACCGTCGACTTTGAGACGCTCGACGATCACGCCGTCACCGTGCGTGAACGAGACACGCGTGAACAAGAGCGAGTTTCGATCGATCAACTCGAAGGATTTCTTGCCGCTCGGCTCGGCTGAGCGAGTACTCCAGGACCTCTATAACGAGCGTGGTATTCGGCTAGCTTGCGGATTGATGGGCATACACGATGACGACATCGCAAAGGTACGAGCCTCCGCCGATCTCGTCGCGCTCATAGGCGAACATACCGACATCAAGCGCTCAGGCCGCAACTGGATGGCCCGCTGCCCACTTCACGGTGAACGCACTCCGTCGCTGTCTGTAAACCCCGAAAAAGGCGTCTACTACTGCTTTGGTTGTCAACGTAGTGGTGACGCCATCACGTTCGTCCAAGAGATCGAGAAACTCGATTTCGTTGGAGCAGTCGAGTCGCTTGCCTCTCGCTACGGCGTCCAACTGCGCTACACGACCCAAGGAGAGGGAACCACTCGGGCTCGCAAACGACTGTTGCTCGACGCGGTGGCCAAAGCAGCCGAGTTCTACCATCAGCGGTTGCTCAATGGAGCTGATGCCGGTACGGCCCGTGGCTATCTGCGTTCACGAGGTTATGACCGCGCGGTGGTGAGCAAGTACAAACTCGGTTGGGCTCCCGATAGTTGGGATGAACTGGCTAAACACCTGAAGTTGAACGCGGCTGACCTGACTGACAGCGGCCTCGGGTTCGTCAACAGTGCGGATCGCCAGCAAGACTCTTTCCGTGCTCGGATCATGTTCCCGATAGCCGATGAACGGGGAGATTTTGCAGGCTTCGGCGGCCGCATACTTCCCGGCGCTGAAGGCTCCAAATACAAGAACACAATCGGCGACGCAGAGGTCTACGACAAGAGCAGACTGCTCTACGGGCTGCACACCCACCGCGAAGGCATCGTCAACGAAGGTGAAGCCATTATCTGTGAGGGCTACACCGACGTGATCGGTTTCGGCAGTGCAAATATCTTGCAGGCCGTGGCAACCTGTGGCACAGCGCTGACCGAGGAACACATCAAGTTGCTCAAAAGGTTCTCAGCGGATCGCTTGGTGCTCGCATTCGATACCGACTCGGCTGGTCTCGCAGCCGCCGAACGCGTCTACGAATGGGAACAGAAGTTCGAACTTGATGTGCGGGTGGCCGACCTACCACCCGGCGTCGACCCCGACGAGGTAGCCCGTGAAGACCCAGCGGAGTTGGCCAGAGCCGTGCAAGAGGCCATTCCTTACATGCGTTTTCGTATGGAGAGAGCCTTGGCAGCCGGTGATCTATCGAGTCCAGAAGGCCGGGCCCGTGCCGCAGAGCGAGCAGTTGACGTCGTCGCTGAACATCCCAATGAGCTTGTACGCGACCCTTACCTGCTGGAAATCGCCGACCGTTGCCGGGTTGAGATCTCCAGGCTGCGGGAGCTTGCCTCCAAGCCTCGACCGCAACCGCCTCCAGCGGGGCGCCGTGGTCAACAAGAAACAGCAGAACGCGAGGTTCCCAACGCGTCCGACGAAGACGCTCAAGGCACCGGACCTGAAGTAAGGCTCACGGATTCGCTCGCAACTGCGGCAGAAGATGAAGCCATCCGGCTCGTTATTGACCACCCCGACCAAGCCGTTCGACTTCACGCCAATCTGTTCGGTCACAGCGTACGCCAAGAAGCTTTCCAAGCACTTCGAGATCATGGGTTTGAAGGAGCTCCTGAGCATTGCGGGTCTCAGGCGGCGGACCTGTTGCGTCGGCTGGCTGTTGAAGGGTTCGATGCTGATCGTGATGATGTCTTGGCTGGTGTCGCGCGCCTGGCGGGTGGACGAACCCTCGACGGCATCAGCCGTGGTCTGCGCTCCTACGAAGCGGCCGATGGAGCAAGAATCGAAGTGAGCCGCTCGTTCACCTGGCTCAAACGGGAACTGGAAAAACTCGATGAACCGGTGACTCGCCGACGTGCCATAGACGAGTTGCTACCATGGTTGATCAGTCACGCAGAATGGAGGGCGAGGTAAGGGTGCCTTTCCGCGTTAGTTCCGAGGCGCAGTCAACTGACGATGCTGTGCGTTTGTATCTCAAAGAGATCGGTCGGGTGCCTCTGCTTGATGCTGCCGAGGAAGTTTGGATAGCAACTCGTATCCGCAGCGGGGGAGAGGCAGCGGAGACGCTCGCGGAACTATCGGTCACCAAAGAACCGCTCGAGCC
This sequence comes from Acidimicrobiales bacterium, assembly GCA_047516945.1. Lineage (GTDB taxonomy): Bacteria > Actinomycetota > Acidimicrobiia > Acidimicrobiales > Aldehydirespiratoraceae > VXYK01. The sequence continues at coordinate 1,401 of JAKZTU010000321.1, read as the reverse complement.
CGATGATCGCGCCCACCTTGAGTGTTTGGTCAGCGATGGCGAACTGGCTCGTGATGAGTTGACGCGGGCGAACCTTCGACTCGTTGTATCGATCGCCAAGCGCTATGCGAGTCGAGGAATGGCATTGCTCGACGTCATCCAAGAAGGAAATCTCGGTTTGATCCGAGCCGTGGAGAAGTTCGATCACAGTAAGGGGTTCAAGTTCTCAACCTATGCGACATGGTGGATTCGTCAGTCAATTACCCGCGCCATCGCGGATCAGTCACGCACAATTCGTATACCCGTACATGTTGCTGAGACTGTCAATCGAGTTAAGCGAGTGCAGTCGGAGATGCGCCAAGGTCTCATGCGTGAGCCCACAGTCGAAGAGCTAGCGGCCGAAGTTGACGAACCGATAGAAAAGGTCTCAGAAATCCTCCGGATCTCTATGGATCTATTATCGCTCGACTCACCAATCGGGGAGGGTGAAGACTCAAACCTCGCCGATTTCGTAGAGGACCGAAACGCGGTTGCCCCCGGAGACGCTGTAACTCGTACTCTGCTCGTCGAGGCGGTTCGAGAGGTACTTGGCGATCTCCCCAAGCGAGAACAGGAAGTAGTTCGGATGCGTTTTGGGCTTGACGATGGTCAGCCCCGGACACTCAAAGAAGTCGGCGAGGCTTTCGGCGTTACTCGGGAACGGATCCGGCAGATCGAAGCCAAAACGTTGACAAAGTTGCGTCACCCGCACCGGAGTGACCAATTGCGCGACTATCTAGAATCGCGCTGATCTGAGCGTTGAAAAACCACATCGACAAGATCTGATGGCGGTATCATCTGCAGTGCCGGTCCGGGGTAGCTCAGCTGGCAGAGCGCTCGGCTGTTAACCGAATTGTCGTGGGTTCGATCCCCACCCCCGGAGCCAATGTGATGTGTCAAGACATAGGAAACTTGTGAACCCACGCGGGGCGGGGTTTTTTAGGGTTGGTTTTGGGGTTGGTAGTCGCGGGTTGGGTTGAGGGTGAGGTGTCGGAGGAGTTCACCGGTTTGGGTTGCGATGACTCTGATGTCGAGGTCGGCGACCAGCAGGGTTACGGGGGTGTGGGCGTGGGCTCTGCCGATGCCGATGTGGTGGAGTCGGCTGTTGTGGCGGAGTGTGACGGAGCCTGTTTTGTCGATGCGGTCGTGGCGGACTCTGAAGTGGGTTGTGTTGCCTGTTTGGCCCGGTTCGGCTTTGGGGAGCCGGTTGTAGGCGGCGGCGGGGGTTGAACGTCTGAGTGCGCGGTGGGGGCGGTGGTTGTTGTAGGTGTCGGTGAATTCGTCGAGGAGCGCCTGGAGTTCGTTGAGGTCGTTAGCGGGGGTTCGCGCGGTGAGCCATTTCTTGAGGGTTTGTTGGAATCGTTCGACTTTCCCGCAGGTGGT
>JAKZTU010000320.1:0-14386 GCA_047516945.1 Acidimicrobiales bacterium | reverse complement strand
GAATGTCGAGTGGGTCTTCGCGGGCCACGGCAAATGGAGCCACACCGGCACAGACCTGTACGCATCTCAGATGGCTGCTCTCGGCACCGAAATGCGTGAACTCGGCCAACAAGGCTGGAGCCAACGCCCCCACACAATTTTGACTGGGTCTAGCTAACCCGCTAACCGACGTCGGATGTCACAACGCTCAAGCCGTCTTTAGTCGCGGCGTTGAGCAACTCAGTTTCCGCGTCTTCGATACCGAGCAGATAGCGATCCCAGAACGCCACCGTGGAAGCGTAGATCAGCTCGTCGTGGCCGGGGATCTTCGACTCAAACCCATCAAGTTCATCCTCGTATGGACCAGCATGACCACCGCCAAGCAGGACTATCAGATATCGCGGGGCACTCAGCGCGCGATACGCAATCTGGGCCTGCTCAACACGGATCAGCGGATCGCTATCGCCATGAATTATCAGGAGCGGAAAGTCGTCGGCGGGATCGAACAGCTCCGCGTTTCGGTTGAGCGGAGCCGACATGACCACCGCGGCAACAAAGCGTGGATCGCGCCGCTCGGCATCAACTGCGACCTCGTAGGTTGTGAAACCACCTGCCGACAGACCCGAGGCTCCGAGACGGTTGGGATCGAAGCGCCCAGCAAACTCTGAGGACTTGTCTTCGGACAGTGCCAACAACTCATCAAGCACGAACGAAACATCACCGGGCTGGTTGGGCACGTCGTGAATATTGCCCCATGAACCCTCAACGCCATCGTTGCTCAACGGGAAGACCGGCGCAGCTACCGCGTAACCGGCTTCTGCCCAGACCCTGTGTAGATCTTCGAACTTGTGGGCGTGGCCGGACATTCCATGGGAAAAGACGACTAGTGGAGCAGCCTCGTCCGTTTCGGGCAGCGTCAGCCACACTTCAACTGTCCGATCCGCAGTGGCAGCCAGATAAGCGGCGGCTGGGGTTGGGCGCGTCGGGTCGACGAGTGTGATCTGACTGGTCGACACCCCGTAGGGACGTCCAGCACGAGGGTCGGGCGCAACGGTGGAGGTTGTTGTTGTGGCAGTCATCGTTGTGCTCGTTGTCGAAGATCCGGTTGTTGTCGGCGACGGCGGAACGCTTGTGGTGGATGAAGTTGCAGGGACAAGGGTCGTCGGCGGTGGATCCGAGGACTCATCTGTGGCGCAGGAAGCCACTAGGACAAGGACGACGATCACTACGCTCAGCGTCAGTCCACACCGCTGCCACAACATAGCTCGACCTTACTTGCACCGAGAGTCAGTTGGGACAGCTATGTATCCCATCTCAATTGGGACCCATCACATGCTGCTCAAGTCGCGGCCGTGGCATCAGCACGCGCCGAGTTTGAAGAATCTCCAGAAGATCAACTGGATCTCCCGGTCGAAATAAGCGGACCAGCTCTCATCCAACTTCATTCAGGAATTCAAGGCGCTTCAATCGAGTATCGCCTCGACGACGACCCACACTGGCTGCTCTACTGCGGACCAATCGCCTTGCAATCAGGCCAACCGTGCACAGTGCATGCCCGTGCTGATCGCATCGGGTTCGAACCCAGCCCCGAAATCTCCGTGCAATTCATCTGCACCGAAACGAGTCCTGAACACAGTCATCTCCTCTAGCCGTAAGTTCGCCGTAGCCGCCACACATCCGGCGACACTATCGCTAGTGATGGTCCGAGTGAACCTCAATGTCGCACCGTCTACAGGTGGCGATCCAGCCGCGTGGACGAACGCTCACACGTAGTCTGCGACCACATTCACGGCAGTATCGAGGGGCTTCGAGATCAGCGAGACAACCGACGCATTCGCGGGTGCCGCAGCCTCCACAGAACACCTTTCGTCCAGAACCGCTGAGTTCGGGAGTGTCGGCTGGCAACTCCATTGCATACACGCCAGTTCTAGAGCACGCCGCTGAGGGCTCCGACTGGCATCTTCAAATCTTCAAGCATCTGTAGGTCCTCGTCTGGGTTGCGCCCGAGTGTAGTGAGGTAGTTCCCGACGATGAGCGCGTTGATACCGGCGGTCATTCCCATCGCCTGAAGTTCCCCGAGCGTGATTTCCCGGCCCCCTGCGAATCTCAGGATTACCTCGGGCAACGCAAGCCGGAACAGCGCTATCCAGCGCAGAGCTTCAAGGGGCTTCATTGGTTTGCGGATCTGTAGCGGTGTTCCGGGCCGCGGGTTCAAGAAGTTGAGTGGCACTTCAGTCGGCGCCAAGGATTGTAGTTGGGTGAGCAACTCGATTCGCTGGGCCACGGTTTCTCCCATTCCCAGTAGAGTTCCGCAACACAACTCCATTCCGTTGCGCTTCACGAGTTCACAAGTCTCGTAGCGTTCCGCCCAACTGTGGGTTGTGACGATATTGGGAAAGAACGATTCTGAGGTCTCAAGATTGTGGTTGTAGCGATGCACTCCGCCCGCTGCAAAACGTTGCGCTTGGTCGTCGCTGAGAATGCCTGCGCTGACGGCAACGTTGAGCTTTGTTTCAGCCTCAATAGCCGGGACGAGTTCAAGGATCCGCTTCATCGTGCGTTCGTCGGGACCTCGTACGGCCAGGACAATACAAAATTCGGTCGCTCCGATTTCTGCGGTCTCTTTGGCCGCCGCTATCACCTCTTCGGTATCAAGAAACGGCGTTGCCGGCATGGTTTCTTCGAACTGTGCCGACTGGGAGCAGAAGTGGCAGTCTTCGGGACAACCTCCTGTTTTGGCAGACAAAATGCCCTCGATCTCGACGGTTGGGCCGCAGCGATCAAGTCGCACTTGGTGAGCCAAAGCAGCAAGTGTTGGCACCTGATCGTCAGGCAGCGCTGCCAGCGCGACTAGTTCGGCTTCAACAAGGAGTCGTCGTTCGTCGAGCAGCGCGGTCTCGGCCCCGCGCAGCAATTCGCGGGCTGAAGCCACCAAGGGTGGTGTCAAGGTCATGATGTGAGCACTTTAGACGACGACGTTGCGAACCTTGAGATCGATGATCGTGTCCCAGTCGAAGCCGAGCGATTCTAGGATCGCGTCGCCGTGCTCGTTGAATTCCGGAGCTCTGGAGGTCCCCGCGGCTTCTCCGTCGTATTGCACCGGTACCGCGACTAGCCGAAATGGTAACCCGGCGGCTGTTTGCGCGCTCTGGATGTAGCCGTTTGCGAGCGCCTGGGGATCTTCAGCCGCTTCCAAGGTGTTTTGTACCACCGCCCACTGTCCGCTGTAGCTCTCAAGTCTCTCGAGCCAGGTAGCCAGCGTCGCTTCAGAAAATGCCTCTTCGAGCATCGCGATCGCGTCAGCGCTGTTCGATATCAACATCTCAGCCTCGGCGAAACGGCGATCATTCCCAAATTCTGGGCGACCGACAACCTCGCACGTTTCGGCCCAATACTTGCCCGCCTGCAGACAAGTGAGAGCGATCCACTGACCATCGCTTGTCGCGTAGTTATTGACTAGCGGGTTTCGGCCGACACGGCTCGCGGGTGGCGCAAACCATGGGGTGCCAAGCGCCAAAGACAATGCCATAGCGGCTCCCATCGACCACAGGCCAGTGCCGAACAACGACACATCCACTTCAGTCGCCTCACCAGTACGTTCACGATGAAACAAAGCGCCCATGATTCCGCCGGCTATCGTCATTGCGCCAATTGAGTCTCCAAAGGCTGGTGCGGGTGGCGATGGCACAGCCTCAGACTCTGGTGGCTTCGCTCCCATCGCTACACCGGCACGAGCCCAATACGCGAGCGAGTCGTATGAACCCTTGTCGGCGTCGGGTCCTCGTTCGCCTTGACCCGACCCGCGAACATAGATGATGTCTGGATTGTGAGCTCTAATGTCGTCGACGTCGATCTTCAACTTTCGGCGCACTCTTGGCAATTTGTTGGTGAGGAACACATCGCAAGTCTCAGCGAGCTTGTAGAGAATCTTGAGTCCGTCGGGTTTCCCAAGATCCAAGCCGATGCTCTGCTTGCCGCGGTTGGAATGCTCAAGCAGGGCATGGACCTCGTCTGGAATATCAGCAATCCCGCTCATAACGAGTCCGCGCATGGCGTCGCCTCGTTCGAAGTGTTCGATTTTGATCACCTCGGCACCCAGGTCTGCCAGCGCGGCGGAAGCCGCTGGTACGAAAGTGTGCTCAGCTACCTCCAGGATTCTGACTCCCTCCAAGATCTTCGTCATCAGGACAGGTTTCCTTTCCTTGAGGTTTAGGCGGGTTCGGCCAGCAGTTTGGTCTGCAGGAACTCTTCTAGGCCGGCGACACCGTTCTCGCGTCCAATCCCTGATTGTTTGTAGCCACCGAACGGAGCATCCGCAGCGTGCCACATTCCGCCATTGACGCTGAGAGTCCCGGTTCGTATTCGCCGGGCCACCCCTAGCGCTCGCTCTCGGTCGGCCGCGAGTATGCCGCCGGAGAGGCCGTATTTTGAGTTGTTGGCAATGCGCACCGCGTCGTCATCCCCGTCATGGGGCAGCACCACTAGAACCGGCCCAAAAACTTCGTCCTGAGCGATTTCGCTATTTTCGTCAGCACCCACGATCACCGTCGGTTGGAAGAAAAACCCCTTCTCGTGCTGTGTTGAACTTCCACCGGTCACGATCATGGCACCGGTTTCAACCGCGCGATCGACCATGCCTTGCACCTTGTCACGCTGTTTGGCGCTGATCAACGGCCCTACATAGTTGGCCGTATCGAATGGGTCGCCGACGCCGAGACTCTCGAAAATCTCGGTGGCCATCTCAACCGCTCGGTCCATGTGTGCTCGGGGCACAAGCAGACGCGAGGTGATCGCACATCCCTGCCCGGCGTGAGAATTGGCAGCCATCGAACAACCGAAGGCTCCCCCGTCGACGTTCTCCTCATCGAGCACCACCATCGCGGACTTGCCTCCCAACTCAAGAAAGACTTTCTTCAACGTTGTGCTGGCAGCAGCCATGATCGATTTCCCCACCGCTGTTGAGCCGGTGAAAGTGACCATGTCGACATTCGGATCGGTTGTCATAACGACACCGGTTTCAATCTCGCTGGAGGCAAGCACATTCACCACACCGCCCGGAATGTCGGTGTGTTCCGCGATGAGGCGACCTAGAGCCAGAGTAATGAGCGGGGTGTCTGGAGCTCCCTTGAGTACCACGGTGCAACCCGCCGCCAACGCTGGGCCGAGTTTGGCCAGGTTCAATTGCGTCGGATAGTTGTAGGCCGAGATCGCGCTGACGACCCCATAGGGTTCACGCTCAACCCAGCGATGGTGCATCCCTCCGTAGGCCTCTGCTACGCCAAGATCAACCGTCCCGTCGTACGACTCGGCAAGATCGGCGTAGTAATCGAGGATCCCAATGGGACCTTCCAGTGCCGGGCCGGCCGTCATCGCTATCGGCACGCCCACCTCCGAGACGGTCAACGTGCGCAGATCCTCAAGGTTTTCGCGCAGAGCCTGCGCTAGTTGACGCATGCGCTGGGCACGAAAACTCGCGTCGGTCGACCAGCCGGTCTCATCGAAGGCACGTCGAGCTGCTCGGATCGCTCGCTCGACATCGGCGACAGTGGCATCGGCGGCCTCTCCAATGACCTCCTCGGTAGCCGGATTGCGTGACGTGAATGTTCGATCGCCCGTGGCGGCGACGAGTTCGCCGTCAATGAGCAGTTGATTCTCTTGGTTCCAGAACGCCATGGTTGTGTTTACCTTTCAGATGCCCCTAGGCAGCGAACATACGCCTAGTATCGGCCGGTCAGGAAGTTGGCGATGTCTTTCGCCGCTGGGTAGGACTCAGTTATTCCGCTGCTGAAGTAGCCCTGATCACTGGTGATCGTGATGCCGGTGATCGCCCTAGCAGCGTCGCTGCAGAGGAAGACCAATGGGTAGGCCTGTTCTACCGGTGACGACGCTTCGATACCAAGATCGGTGCGGTAGTCACTGCCGAAACCGAGCCAGGTTTCCTTGTTGGCTTGTGCCAACGGCGTGTCGGTGGGGCCGGGCATGATCGCGTTGATGCGAACGCCACTTTTGAGCAACTCAAAGGCTGACTTGGCGACGTACATGCAGACCGTCAGCTTGCTGCTGAAATAGTCGGCCTTGCCATTCTCAATGGCCCATGCCGACGCCTGGTCCATGTCTTCGATAGCGAGGTAGTCGTTGATCCATGCCATGTTGTCGTCCCTCTCCCACCCGGCACCAGCGGCTGAGGAAATGAAGCCGATCGCACTGCCCTTGCCGAGCATTCCGCTCTTGAGCATCAAGTTGATCATGTGGCGGTGACCCAGAAAATTGATCTTCTCGATACCAGGCGTGCCATCGGCAACGCCTGCACACGACAAAAGGGCGTCGACTCGACCAGCACAAGCATCTACCGCGGTTTCAATCGAGGATTTATCGGCCATGTTCACCTTTACGGTGGCGGCAACCCCGGGTATGTCCATGTCTGCGAAGTCCAGAGCGACAACCTCGGCACCAGCATCGACGAGCAGACGAGCCGCGGCGTTACCCATGCCGGAGGCTGCTCCGACGACCAGGGCGCGCTTGTTGTCGAAACGAAACAAATCGAACAATGACATGGTGGGCTCCTTTGCTGAAGATATGTGGGGTTCTGTCAATTGACGACAAGCGTCAGCTTGTCCCAACCGCGAACCGTTGAGGTGTGCGAGCGTTCTGAGGTTGCCTCATCGACGGTCCATTCAGGAAATCGTTTGAGTATCTCGTCGAGAGCGACACGGCCTTCAAGGCGAGCAAGTGCCGCGCCGAGACAAAAATGCACGCCATAACCGAACGACAAGTGGTGGCCGATCTTGCGATGAATATCGAAATCGTCCGCAGTCTCACCCCACTGCCGCTGATCGTGGTTTGCCGAACCGTTGACCAGAAGCATCGTGCTTCCCGAGGGCACCCTCTGGCCGTGGCACTCAAGGTCTTCGGCAACATAGCGGGCCTGTACCGGGGATGGCGCTTCAAAACGCAGCGACTCTTCAATCGCTTGTGGGACCAGTTCGGGCTCGGCGACGATTTCGGCCCGTTGTTCTGGATACAGAGCCAGTGTCCGCAGAGTATGACCGATCAACTTGGTCGTCGTCTCGTTACCGGCACCAGCCAACAGACTGATGTAACCGAGCACCTCGTCGCGGGTCAGGTTGCGGGTCTCACCGGTGTGGTCCTCGAAGGTGGCTTGCAGCAACTGGGTCATGATGTCATCTGAGGGATTGTCAAGGCGCCAGTCGAGGTACTCACCGAAATTCCCTTCGGCAGCAGCATTGCCGATATCGGAGAAGGCTCCGGCGTCCGGCGCACCGCTTTCTGACAGGCGTAGACCCTCATCGGATTGCTCCCGCAGTGCTTGCTGGTCGGCTTCGGGGATGCCTAACAGCATGCCGATGACCCGCATTGGCATTTGGGCCGCCAACGTCTCGACCACATCGAAGCGATCAGCGCCGGCCAACGCATCAAGCGCGTCGGTGCAATAGCGGCGCACCTGGGGTTCGATCGCGTTCATCTGCCGAGGAGTGAACACCCGCGACAGCAGACCCCGATAGACTGTATGGCTGGGAGGATCGTCGAAGATCACCATGCCTGCCGGCATCTCGATGTCTGCCTTGATCAACTCAAGTACCGTGCCCCGACTTGAGATGAGCCGACTGTGGTCTTTCAACCCCGCCTCAACATCGTCCCAGCGGCTGAGAGCATAGAAGTCGTGTTTGTCGTTGTAATAGAGCGGACTCTCATCGCGCATCCGCTTCCAGACGGGATACGGATCAGCATCGATCTCAAAGTCGTAGGGGTCGTAATAAACATCGGACGCGGGCATAGACATATCAGAATTCCTTGATCTGTTGTTCAGTGCACAACCGGGCCATCACGAGATCTCAGGTGCTAGGTCAGCGAGAAAGTCTCGGGTACGGCGGCTTGATGCCAGTAGTTCGTCTCGTCCGTTGCCGATCGGAACCACCCGGATCGACACGTCGGTCGCTCCGGCGTTCGCGAAAGATTGCAATCGGCTGAGCACAGCGGCTTCATCACCAGCGGCCAAAATGTCGGCGACCGAAGTCGCATTGCCGCGATCGAGGAGGCGCTGGTAGTTGGGAGAGATTTCAGCTTCGGACAGGATCCGGTTGGTCCGTTCCTTCGCCGCATCAACCTCGCTGTTGGCACATAGACACACTGGAACACCGGCTACGACCCGGGGCGCCTCGCGTCCCGCGGTCTGCGCCGCGGCGACGATGCGAGGGGCAATGTATTCGCCGATCGATTTCTCGTCGGCCAGCCACAGAATCGTGCCATCGGTCCGCTCCCCCGCCAGTCGCAGCATCGCGGGCCCCAACGCCGCAAGCAACACCGGAGTCGCGGTCTTGTCGGTTACCTCAAGCGGGTTGTGAATCGTGTAGTGCTCGTTGTCCACATCAACCATGCCCGGCCCCCCAAATCCAGCGTCGAGAACATCGAGAAGAGATCGGAGCTGGGCAACTGGGCGTTCATAGCTGAGGCCGAGCATGTCGGAAATGATCCAGTGGTGGGAAGGACCCAGACCAAGGGTAAAGCGCCCTTCGCAGACCAATTGTGTCGAAAGTGCCTGTTGCAGAAGTGCGATCGGGTGTCGAGGTTGAGTGGGGACCACGGCGGTGCCCAACTCAATCCTGTTCGTTTCGTATCCCATTAACGCCACCGCGGTCATTGCATCGAATTCGTCAGGGATCTGCGGTATCCAAGCTGTAGCGAACCCTGCCCCGTCAGCCCAGCACGCGTCGTCAATAAGGCGCTGCACCTTGGTGTCGTAACGACGTCGCTCGGGTCCAATCATGAGGCCCATTCGCATCGCCTGACACTAGGTCATTCATGGCGGGAACAACATTCTCAGAAGTGGAGAGGCTACTTTCCCCGCTAACCCCGACGGGACTACGGTTACAATTGTGAGTGATTCTCCAGAAGGCCCTCATATTCCACCCTTGCCTGTGCAGGAATGGCGGGATGATCTCGTTGAAGCGTTTTCCATCATGAAGCCGCCTCCGGGTTCCATCTACGCAACACGACGAGCTAACCGAGAGTCGGGTGGGAAACGGGTTGCCAGAGCGTTCGCGGTGTTGGCCCATCATCCTGACCTCACACGAGCGTTCCTATCCTTCAACCGCCATGTGCTTTATGAAAACACCCTCGGCGAGCACCTGCTCGAACTGGTCGTGCTGCGGGTGGCCTTGCTGCGAGGTTCTGAGTATGAATGGGCCGAACACGTTGCCGTAGCTCGAGAACTCGGATTTTCAGACGAACAGATTCACGCGGTAGCAGTTGGTCCCGGCGCAGAAGGACTCTCAACAAACGAATCGTTGCTGCTACGAGCTGTTGACGAACTCCGCCATGACTCGATTTTGAGCCCTGATACTTGGGCCGGGTTAACAGAACACTTCGATACCCGCCAGATCATTGACCTGTTATTCACAGTCGGCGCTTACGACACGCTAGCCATCGCATTCAACTGTTTCGGACTCGAAGTTGACCCAGAGTTGCGGGACTCGGCTTTGCCCACTGTGCAACCCGAGAACTCTGTGCAACCCGAGAACTAGATCTGTACAACCCGAGAACTAGATCTGTACACAAAGAGAATGCGATTTCCGAACGCGGCTATGTTGAGCAGTATCAAATCATGAGGTGAGAGATGGCACATTTCCCGAAGCCGGTTGAGGGCAGCTGGACTGAACATTTCCCCCAACTCGGCACCGCACCGGTGAATTACGAGGATTCGATATCGCCGGAGTACTACGAACTGGAAAAAGAGGCGATCTTCAAGAAAACCTGGCTCAACGTCGGGCGTGTCGAACAGATACCTCGGGTCGGAAGCTACTTCACCAAAGAACTCGATTGCGTTGATACCTCGATCATCGTCGTGCGGGACCGTGGCACGGTACGAGCCTTCCATAACATGTGCCGCCATCGCGGCAACAAGCTTGTCTGGCAGGACTACCCGAGCGAAGAGGTCAAAGGCACTTGTCGACAATTCACCTGCAAGTACCACGGGTGGCGCTATGGCCTCGACGGTGAACTCAACTTCGTTCAACAAGAGAGTGAGTTCTTCGACCTGGACAAAGCCGACTATCCGCTCGTCTCGGTGCACTGCGAGATCTGGGAGGGTTTCATCTTCGTCAACTTCGCAGCCGAACCCACCGAAACGCTACTGGAGTTTCTCGGCGAGGTTGCAACAGGCCTCAGCGGTTATCCGTTTGGCGAGATGACTCAGACCTTCGGCTACAAAGCAGTCGTAGCAGCCAACTGGAAGCTCTTCAACGACGCCTTCTCGGAGTTCTACCACGCCCCGGTCCTGCACCAGAACCAGTCGGTGGCGTCGGAGTCCGTCAAACTGCAACAGTTCGGCTTCGAGGCGCTGCACTACGACCTGTTCGGCGACAGCGGCCACGGCATCGTCTCCACATGGGGCGGCATGTCGCCGCCAAAAGACCTGGAGATGGTGAAACCCATCGAACGAATTCTCCGCAGTGGTCTGTTCGGACCCTGGGAACAACCGTTGGGCATTGACCTCAGCGAGCTACCCCCGGGCCTCAACCCCGCCCGTCACCGAGCTTGGGGAGCAGACACCTTCCAAGTCTTTCCCAATTATGTGATTCTCGTGTGGGAACGCGGTTGGTACCTGACCTATCACTACTGGCCCCTCGCCTACGACAAGCACCTCTTTGAGGGGCGCCTCTACTTCGCGCCGCCACGCAACGCCACGGATCGCATGCGTCAGGAACTTGCCGCGGTGACCTTCAAGGAATACGCGCTCCAGGACGGCAACACCCTGGAGGCAACCCAACGAAGCCTGAAGTCGCGTGCCGTCACTGAGTTCCCACTCTGTGATCAGGAGATTCTGCCCCGCAACCTCCACAAGACCGTCGCTGACCGGGTGCGGGCACACCAAAGAGCAACCGAGACCGCCGTCTCGGTTGCTCGGTAGGAGGAGGTGAGAGGAACTGTGTCATCACAGATGCTGCCTGACGAGTTCGCTGATCTCGAAGGATTCGCGGCGCGCTGGAGCCTTGCCACCGAACGCCGGCGCTACACCGCTCGACTTGCTAGTTCGATGCCCGAACTACAGGAACTCTACGATGCTGCGCTGCCGCGTATGGCTGATGCCCTCGACTACCTCGACAAGTTCGATATCGAAGACCTTTCTGACGAAGCCCGGAACCTGATGAGACTGTTTTTCTCGGTGATCAACGCTTCGTTCCCTGTCGAATCTTGGAAACAACCCCGCGTTCCGGACTCGGGGGCGGCCTACCTGGACCTCGTGGACGAACCCGTTATCTAACCACCACTACACTCGACCGTTGTGACCGACACCTTCACTCCAGAACCTGGCTCCCAAGCCTCTTGGCGCGACCGCGCCGTGGCTCGCTCTTTGGATGGCGCGCGATCCCGTGCCGAGGAGCGGGTACAGCGGTTTCTCGACGCGACCGTCGAGCTAATCCGCGAGAACGGCGGCCTTGACTTCACCGTGCAGGATGTCGTGGGACGCTCCAACCAATCGTTGCGGAGTTTTTATCAGTTCTTCGATGGCAAACAACACCTGCTTCTTGCCGTTTACGAGGCTTCGATGCAGGCCGCGTCGAACACCCTTGCGGAGACTCTCGCTTTGGAAGAGGACCCACTGGAAAGACTCCGCCTCTTTGTCATCACCCTCTACAAGTGGAGTGTGGCCGATCCCATCGAGGTGCCACCAGAACCGCACCTCGCGGTACGGTCCATGGCTGACTTCCTCTTGGGTTTGCTCGCCACCGATCGAGAACAGGCAAAGAGCGCGAGCGCACCTTTGTTCGAGTTGCTCCTTGACCTGCTCGAAGAGGCCAACCGATCCGCTGCGCTCACCCTAGCGAACCCCCGCCGGAGTGCCGCAATCATCTTGCAGACCACGATGTTCAACGCTTACAGCATGATCGTTGGTGGCGACTCTGAGGCTCACGAGGCCAGTGCTGAGGAGATGTGGGAGTTCATCCTCGGTGGTATCGGAGCCAGAAGCTAGCCCCGTACCGGATCGTGAGTATTACCGCGGTCATAGCCGCCGCTGCGTCGTAGGAAGGTTGTCGAACGGTTCGCGAACCGCCAACCGTCGGTGGTGCGCCGATACTGATCGCTGTACCAAGCCAGCCGAACGTCATGGGTTCTTTGGTCTGTGAAGCTGTAGTGCTGTTCACCGCTTGCTTCGTCGCCGTCAAAGGTGATCACTGGGGGGTTAACGATGAGTTGCCCTCGTGGTGCGCTTGAGACCAGTTTCGGAAACAGATCCATGTCGTACACCTCGCCGAACGCACTGTAGGTGCCATCGGGCAGAAACAGCTCGACAAGTTCGTCGATCTCGTAACGACTCAGATGCATGGCGTATCGGGCACAAAGATCGCTGATTTCGAGCCGATCGGAGACAGTGGAGGGATCAACGGCAGGCATTAGGTCCTCCGTAAGGTCATGGGAAGTTTCGTTGTGAGAGAATGCCATTCTCGCACACTATTCAGGAATTCGCATGCCCGGCTTTGCGCCCCTTGAGTACCCCATAGGACAGAGTATCCAGTCAAAACTTGAGGCGGCGTCTGACCGCGATCGGGACACTTCGGCTATCCGTTTTCTCGACAAGACACTCTCCTATGGTGAAGTTGAATCCCTGAGCAACGCATATGCCGGCACGCTGACGCAATTGGGAGTCGGCCTTGGCGATCGCGTAGCAATGATGGCCTCAAACCGACCCGAGTTCTTCACTGCGCTGTATGGCATTCTCAAGGTCGGTGCATCGGTTGTGATGATCAGTCCTGCCTGGAAGGCAACCGAGATCGCCCACGCCACCGACTTGACTGAACCGACGTTGCTCATTTGCGATGGCGATACCCATGAGCGTTTGGCGCAGCGCTTCACGGATCAAATCTTGCATCTCGACAACGACGCTCCACCTGCCGCCGATGCCCGACCGGTCTTGGAAGCGGACTGGGACAACACCGAGGCCGTGTTGGTGTTCAGTTCCGGCACTACCGGGCTTCCCAAAGCGGTTCGACACACCCATGCATCTCTTGGAGCGGCTACGGCCCATTGGGTCTCTGCGCTGGGGTTGTCTGCAAGTGACCGGTTCCAAATCGCAACGCCGGCGTTTCACATTCTCGGTTTGCTCAACATGTTCGCATCGGTATCGGCTGGGTCGTCGGTCCGGCTGCATCCCCGTTTCAACCTTGACGAGTTGTTGCGTTGTATTGAGGCCGACGGGATCACCCTAGAAATGGCGGTTGCGCCAATAGCTCTGGCCATGGCGAACCACCCCGACCTGGAATCGTTTGACCTCTCATCGCTGCGCTACATCATGTGGGGCGCTACCCCGGTGACCGAGAGCGTCGCGCAGCGAGTCACGGAACGGTCTGGGGTGAACTTTTTGGCGGGTTACGGGGCCAGCGAAGTACCTGTCATCACCAGCAACCCGGTTGATTCGCCTGACAATTGGCGTCTCGATTCCGCTGGTCTGCCGATTCACGACCTAAAGATGCGAATAGTGGATCTCGAAACCGGTGCAACGCTGGAAACTGGCACCACTGGGGAGATCCAACTTCGGTCCCCGTCAATGATGACCGGTTATCTGCCCGCCGAGGCCAACGACGAAGCCTTCGCTGATGGTTGGTACCGCACAGGCGATGTTGGCTGGCTTGAGCCCGAAGGCTGGCTTCACATCACCGACCGCGTCAAGGAGATGATCAAAGTCAAAGGCTTTCAAGTTGCGCCAGCGGAGATCGAAGCTGTGTTGCACGGCCACAGCGAGGTCACAGATTGCGCGGTCTTCGGGGTCCCCGACGAAGCTGCTGGAGAGGCCGTGATTGCCGCGGTGCAGCTAAGCGACGGGGCGTCGGTATCGGTCGACGAACTCAAAGCCTTAGCCTGAATCCACCGACAGGCTTGTGGGATCGGCGTTTGGGGCCGGGTGGCCGCTGGGCTGGTGTGTTTGGGCGGGCCGGCGCGTTTTGGGGCGTGTGTGGTCGGGGTTGGGGGCTGTGGCGGGTTGGTGGCGCTTGGGGTTGGGCTGCGCTGCGCGGGGCGCTGAACGGCGGCTCAGATGAGCAGGGGCAGGTTGCGGATGTGTTGCAGGGCGGTGGTGAAGGTGTTCTGCCAGGGCCAGTTGAGCGGCAGGCGCAGTCTGTGTCGGCCGCTGTGGTTGACGAGGCGGCCCGGCACGGTGAGGAGCCGGTTGCGGATGGTGGCCGCGACGGTGAGCTGGCGCGTGGAGTGGGTGCGCCCGAGGCGGGCGGTCCAGCGGGCGAGGTTGTGCGCGAGCACGCAGCAGGCGAGCCAGGCGCCGTTGGCGAAGAATCGTCCTGAGGGGCAGCGGCTGAGCCCCGCGCTCTCTTTGAGGTCTCTGATGGCGAGCTCCACGGTGGCGTGGCCGCGGTGGTAGGTGTCGGCGGCTTTGGTG
>JAKZTU010000319.1:0-18729 GCA_047516945.1 Acidimicrobiales bacterium | reverse complement strand
GTGCGGTCATCGTGGGTACGGCGACTTCCCATAACGCCGATATAGCCGACGTCAGTCGCCAGCGAGGCCACCACTGCGGGCACGTCGAATTTGGCGTCGTGGGTGAGAATGCAAACCACATCGCGTTCGCCTAATTCGTCGCCCACCTCGGCCAACAACCGGTTGGGCCACTCGACCACAACCTCGTCGGCCATCGGGAAACGAGCTTTCGTGGCGAACACGGCCCGCGCGTCACAGACCGTGACCCTGTAACCGAGCACTTTGGCTACCCGGGCCAAAGCGGCCGTGAAGTCAACCGCCCCGAAGATCAACATTTTGGGAGGCGGAGCGAAACTCTCAATGAACACCGAAACCGCTCCCTCACGGGCCTCGCCATGTAGCCCGTAATGGCGGATGCCACTTCGACCAGCTGCCAATTCGCCGCGGGCGTCGCGGGTCACAACCCGATCAAGGTCAGCATTGCCAAGCGTTCCCGATGACTCCGCATCCGGCCGAACGATTAATTTGGCGCCAGTGAACTCACCTTCTACCACTGTGGCCAACGCCACTGGAGATTCCGCGCGGATGGCGTCTCGGAGCTGTTCAAACAGCGATTGATCAGCCGTCATCGACACCGGCGCCTACCAATCGAGGGGTTCGATGAACAGGTGGATGGTACCGCCACAGGTCAACCCCACCTCGAACGCCTCATCATCGCTGTAACCAAAGCTGACCATGCGGCGCTCACCGGTAGCCAACACTTCAAGGGCTTCAACAACGACCGCTCCCTCTACACAACCACCCGATACAGAACCCGAAACCTCGCCGTCTTCGGTGACCGCCATGGCCGCACCCACCAGCCGAGGTCCAGATCCTTCAAGGTCAACTACCCGCGCCATAGCCACAGCTACTCCTGCGCTACGCCAGCGATCCAAATCGTCGAGCAGTTCCTTCATCGCCCCGATCCTACGGGAATTGTCGAACGCCCCTCAGAGCCGCGGAGCACGAGTTCGGCCAGTTCTTGCAGAGAGTCGAGGCAGTGCCCCTCAACAAAGTCATCTACGTATGGCAAAGCGGCAGCCATGGCTCGAGCCAAAGGCGCATATCCCGGAGAGGCCTTCAAGGGATTAACCCACACAACACGGTGAGCGACACGGGCAAGGCGCTGCATCTGGATTTCCATCTCTTGCGGCTCACCGCGATCCCAGCCATCCGAGAGGATCACGACCGTGGCTCCCCGCGCCATGCCCCGACAACCCCACTCATCATTGAAACGACCCAAACTTTCGCCGAGGCGGGTACCACCAGACCAGTCTTTGACCACCAGCGAGGCGGCTTGCAGCGCCCGATCCGGGTCTCTTTGTGACAACTCTCGGGTGAGTCGTGTCAGCCGCGTACCCAACGCAAACGCCTCAACGCGAGCGCGACTAGCCACCGAGGCATGCACAAATCCGATCAGGGCCCGTGCATAGGGTTCCATTGAGCCCGACACGTCGAGCAGCAACACCAAACGCCGCGGTTGTCGACCTGGAACTGTACGAGCGATCTCGGCTGGTTCACCTCCAGATCGCAGCGCCTGTCGCACGGTCCGCCGAATGTCGAGTGCACCCCGCGCTCTGCTGCTGGGTACACGTCGACGACTCCGCCGACATGGTCCCATGAACAAGATCTCGTCCATCAAACGCCGAGACTCAGCAAGTTCCTCGTCTGAGTAGTCCGCGAAGTCCTTTTGCCCCAAGGTCTCCGTGGCGCAGTAACGCACCGTGATGCTGTCGTCGTTGTCATCGTCAGCGGCGCCGTCAGCCGGGATTTGTTCCGGGTCGTCCATCGCCAACGTGACCGGCAATGGCTCTTGTGGGGGGCGCCAAACCAATCCCGAGTCCACACCACCCCAAAACGCCGCGAAGAGACCATTGAAGACCTCAATGTCTTCGGGCCGGTGCACCAGCACGGCCCGGGCCGCCCAATACACCTCCTCTGGATAACCAAGGTCGATTTCGGCGAGCGCCTCGGTGAACAGACGCGAAGACCCCAACGACACACCTAGGCCGCCACGGCGCAGAGTTTCCACGAACCCGACTGCCACAGCAATCGTCATCAACCCACCACCCAACGCACCACAGCGAGAGCAACCGGGCTCATCGGGATCACTCGCGAGCTGCGGCAAGGAGCGCTTCAAGACCGTGGTCTTGGACTCGCTCAAAATCTTCGCGATATTTCAGCAGCGTTCCCAGAGTCGCTTCTACCTGTTCAACAGCAAGCTCGCTAGCACCCAAAAGGTTCAGCGCACGAGCCCAATCGATGGTCTCAGACACACCAGGAGGCTTATAGAGACCTACCTGACGCACGGCCGCTGCCGCGGCTGCGACCTGGGCCGCCAAACGCTGGCTAACCCATGGGGCATGAAGCTTGATGATCTCGATCTCGCGAGCTACTTCGGGATGCGCAACCCAGTGATACAGACACCGTCTTTTCAGAGCATCGTGAACATCACGCGTGCGGTTTGAGGTGACGATCACTACCGGTGGCTCAACGGCAGAAAAGGTGCCGATCTCTGGGATGGTGATCGAATAGTCGGCCAACACCTCAAGCAAGAAAGCCTCGAACTCGTCGTCGGAGCGATCCACTTCGTCGATCAGCAACACCGGAGGCGGGCCGACACCATGAGCGATGGCTTCCAGCAATGGTCTGCGCACCAAAAATCGTTCGTCGTACAGTTCATCGGTGAGCGCCTCGACTTCACTGGCTCTAGCCGCGCCCGTGGCTTCCGCGGTACGAAGATGCAGCAACTGACGGGCGTAATCCCATTCATAGACAGCTTGGCTGACATCAATGCCCTCATAGCATTGGATCCGCAACAACGGCCCGCCGATCCAGTCAGCAAGCACTCGCGCAACTTCGGTCTTGCCTACCCCGGGCTCTCCCTCAAGCAACAGCGGACGACGCAAGCGCAACGCCAAATAAACCGCGGTTGCGAGTCCGTCATCGGGGAGATAGCGATTCTCCCGCAGCGCGTCGCTCACCTGCGCCACCGATGAGACGCTGCGAGGATCGTGGCTATCGACCATCTATTGGACCTCCGAACGACCAATGGTAGTCAGCGCCCAATGATAGTCAGCGTGGCGCGATCACCGTGTTCGGCGGATCAGTTCGCTTCGGGCCCAGGTACCGAAGATCGCGATCCCGCAGGCAATAACCAACAAACCAGGCCAGGTGTCGGCCCAGGTGACATCGCCGAGATAGCCCTGACGGGTCATGCGCAAAAGATTGGTTGTCGGGTTGACACGAGCGACTTGTTCCATCCAGCCGTCCAGCAAAGCGATAGGAACCTGCCCGATCGACGGGAAAATCACCAAGAAGCTGGTCATCTGCACGATCGTCATCGCCCGCACGTCTCCCATGCGAAGCACAACCCCCAAACCGAAGCAGCCAATCACCAGAGCACCACCGATGCCACCGGCAAAGGCCACCACGATTCCAATCAACCCACCGGGCAAATCAGCGTTCATCGCGAAAGCCAGAATCGTCACCAAAGTGATGGGGATCAACGCCCGAATGGCGGTGTAGGTCAGCGGCGCAACAATGATAATACCGCGTCGCACCGGACTCACTAAAAGGCGATCGATGAAACCGGTCTCGATGTCGTTGGCTACCGTCCCGGCGGTTCCGACCCCTGAGAACATGGCTCCTTGCAACAGCGCAAACGCCACGACCCAGTTGATCAGATTCTCGGTCGGGTAGCCGTCGACCCGGGAGATTCCATCGAAGCTAGAGGTAAAGACCACCAAAAAGAAGACCGGCATCACGACCATCGGCACCAGAATCGCTGGCAGCCGTACGAATCTTGTGAGGTTGCGGTGACACATCCAAACAACCGGAAACAACGTCGAAGCACCGACCCTTGAGTTTCCTCCAGCGGCAGTCATGAGCGCTTCAATCGCTGAAGGTAGGCACCGTAGGCCAAACCCAACGACACCAGCGCGACTAGCAAGCTGTAACCAACCGCTTCAGACAAGTCACCCCAACTCCATCCCGAGATCACCAGTCGTCTCGTTGGGTTCATAACCAAGGTAAAGGGATTGTGTTCGGCCACCGTCTGATACCAGCCCTTCATCAGCTCAGTCGGGAAGAAGGCGGACGACACGAACACCATCATGAAGACGAGCGGGAACATCGCCTGTGTAGCCTCGCTGCTACCGGTCCTTAGAGCCACGGCCAAACCAAACCCCGAGAGGCCCACGGACAGCACTACGCTGATCAGAACCAGAGCCAAAGCTCCTGCGGGGCCGCTCTCTATCGGCGCTCCCAGTACGAAAAAGATCGCCGTGTGCGCACCCGCCTGAAAGCCCGCCGCCGCGGCCGATCCGCCAACCCGGCCCAAAAAAATTGACTGTCGTGCTACCGGAGAAACGACCAGACGATCAAAAAAACCCGTCTCAATGTCGGCAGCCATATCGGTGCCGGCATTAGAAGCGCTGAACGCAATCCCTTGAAGGATCGTTGCCGGAAGAATGAACTGCAGGAATGAATCGACCTCTGGAAAACCGGGCAGGCTGGTCGCTTTGGCGAACTGCGACGAATAGACAGCGGCCATTGCCAGAGGAAAAATCAATCCGGGTGCCCAGCGGTCGGTTTTACGCGCCGTAGCCAAGACCGATCGCACAGTCAACATCCACGCCTGCTCCAAGCTGACCAGCAGACGGGGACGGTTCAGCGAGACGCTCTGAGCAGCGGTCAAGTTTCGGCGCCTTCCAACCGCCTGCCTGTCGCATCGGCGAAGACATCGTCGAGGCTCGGTGAGTCCAACTCGAAATGCGCCACCGGGACACCTTGCTCATCTAAGGCCCGGACCACATCGGTCAACCTTGGAGCCCCGCCCCGCAACCCGATGGCGACCCGACCATCACGCGCTGGTCGCTCATCGCCGAAAGCACCAAGAACCCGCCGTGCCAACTCGATGGTTGCCTCATCAGCCACTTCCACCCGCAAAGTCGGGTCGCCGACTTGGCCCTTGAGCACCGTGGGGTCGCCCTCCCTGACAATCAGGCCGTCATCGATAATGGCGATCCGTCCCGCCAACTCGTCGGCTTCCTCAAGGTATTGAGTGGTGAGAAAAACGGTCGTGCCATCGTCGTTGAGCGACCGAACCTCCTCCCACACAGCGACACGGCTCGTCGGGTCGAGACCCGTCGTCGGTTCATCAAGAAACAACACCGCGGGACGATGAATCAGTGCCAAAGCCAGATCAAGGCGCCTCCGCATACCACCGGAATACGTGCCGACGCGACGGTCGGCTGCTCCGGTCAACCCAACCCGCTCAAGGAGTTCTGAACTGCGACTTGCGGCTCGGCGGAGGCCGAGGCCGTGCAGCACCGCTTGCAGTCGCAACAGTTCATTGCCGGTCATCAGCGGATCAATGGCCGCGTCCTGTAGCGCCACCCCGATCATGCGGCGAACCGAGTCGGCCTCTTTGACCACATCGAATCCGGCCACGCGAGCGCTACCTGCGGTCGGGCGCAACAACGTCACCAACATTCGTACGGTGGTGGACTTCCCAGCGCCGTTCGGACCAAGGAAACCGAATATCTCACCTTCGGCAACCTCTAGGTCGATTCCTGCCACCGCGGTGACATCACCGAACGTCCTAACCAGACCCTCGGCCTCCACAGGTTTCATGCAGACGCCTCATCAGGTTTGCCGCCCAAGTATGTCACGAACTGGCCTCAGCGATAGCCGACCAGACCTTTTGGGGCGACAAGGGAATGTCGATGTGTCTGACACCTAGGTGACTTAGAGCATCAATGACCGCGCTCTGCACAGCCGGAGTTGACCCGATTGCCCCAGACTCGCCGATGCCCTTCGCCCCAAGGGGATTGTTAGGGGTGGGTGTTTCCATCGCCTCAAGTTCGAACGATGGGAGTTCAGCAGCGGAGATAATCGGGTAATCAGCGAAGTTGCTGGTCACCGGGTTGCCATCTTCGTCGTAACACAACTCTTCGAGGAGCGCTTGGGCGACCCCTTGCGCTATTCCCCCATGTCGCTGGCCTTCCACTATCAGCGGATTGATCAATGTGCCTGCATCGTCGACGGTCACCATGCGCTTCAGTTCAACTCCCCCGGTTTCAGTGTCAACCTCCACAACCGCTACGTGGGTTCCGAAGGGGTATGTGCACTTGGCGTTGAAGTCGGTGTCAGCAACGAGTTGCTCATCAGTGGCCGCGGCGGCTACTTCAGCCCATGTCTTGGTCACTGCCGGAGTACCAGAGACATGGAACACGCCGGAGTCGGTGTCGAGCACCACATCCTCAACGGCGGCCTCCAAAAGCTCAGCTGCGATCTCTTTGGCAGCATCAGCAACGGTCGCCGCCGCGTTGAGTACCGCTGAACCTCCGAGCTGGGTCGAACGACTCGCCACGGTGCCTTCACCACGGGCGACTTTGTCGGTGTCTCCCTGGACTACCTCGATGTCTTCAATTCCAAGGCCCAATTTCTCCGCGGCGATCATGGCAAAGGTTGTGGCATGACCCTGTCCATGCGACAAAGCACCCGAGTAGACACGGGCCTTGCCAGCCGGCGTGATCTCAACCTTGCCGTATTCGTTTCCGCCTGGTGCCGGCCCAGCGGTTATCTCGACGTAGTTGGCGACGCCGACACCGATCTGCACCGGGTCGCCTGAGCTACGGCGAGCTGACTGCTCCGACCGCAGCTCCGCATAACCCGACGCCTCCAAGGCCTTATCGAGCGCCGCTTCGTAGTCGCCTGTGTCGTATTCACTGCCCACCGCGGTCGTCACCGGAAAAGCGTCCGCGGCGATGAGATTCTTGCGCCGCAGTTCAATCGGGTCGATCCCGGTCTGTGCCGCAAAAAGGTCGAACATGCGCTCAATCGTGAGCGTCGCCTCAGGACGGCCCGCGCCCCTGAAAGCTTCCGTCGGCACAGCGTTGGTGATAATCGACCGCGCCTGGGTCTCGATATTTGTGATGTCGTAGGTCCCCGGTGCCATCGGCAGCGTGAAGAAAGGCAAAAAAGCGCCGACACGGGTATATGCACCCGCGTCCATCAGCACCTCCAGTCGGTAGTGAGTGACGTCGCCATGCTGGGTTCCGCCAATGGCAGCGTAATGAACCTGTGCTCTTCCCGGGCCGGCCGCGATCAGGTTCTCGGTGCGTGTCTCAAGCCACCGAACCGGACGTCCGGCGAGGCGCGAGAGATGCGGGATGAGCACATCTTCAGGAGTCGGAGCCACTTTGGCGCCGAATCCGCCACCAACATCGGGAGTAATTACATGTACATCTTCGGGAGCCAATCCATACATCTGGACAAGCGTCTCTTTCACTCGATGCGACGCCTGGCTCGACAAGAACATCAACAACCGATCATCGGTCCAAGACGCCGCAGCCGAGCGCACTTCGAGCGGTGCCGCCGACATACGCGGATGGACAACACGTTGTTCGACAACGACTTCACAATCGGCGAAGAAGGAATCGTCAGTGATCCCTGTAGCCATTCCTAAATCGGAAAAGGTGAGGGCGTTGTTGGTTCCATGGCCCTCGTGTACGACGATCTCATCGGAGGCCGCGGCTTCAAGATCAGTCACCGCGTCGAACGGATCGATATCGACGAATACCAACTCGGCCGCATCCTGGCCCGCAGAGCAGGTCTCAGAGAGCACCACGGCCACTGGTTCGCCAACGAAACGGACACGATCACGAGCCAGCACAGGACGATTGAGAAGGTCAGGAGGAAACATCGGCACGCTGCCCGGCAGCATCAGGTCAAGGTCTGCGCCGGTGAGCACCAACGCAACGCCGGGCATGGCGCGAGCATCGTCGGCGTCGATATCGATGATCTTGCCGTTGGCCACGAACGACCGAACAAAGGTCGCGTACAGCGCTCCATCAAGGCGCGGGTCATCCAGATCAGCGGTGTAAGTCGCTCCGACGGTCAAAAACTGAGGGTCTTCCTTGCGTAGAACCCTCGTCCCGATAATCGTCATCTAGCGCGCCTCTCGTTGCCTGCCGAAACCAGATGAGAGGCTAACGGGACGCGGAGTTAGTTCGGGCCTGAGACCACGCAACCCTTCAGTCCGGGCACAGAATAGACCTCTTCACCCGGCTCCACGAAGGGTCCGTAACAACGAGCCTCATTACGCAACCCCTCGTCATCAATGATGCCCTGAATGTCGGCATTGATCTCCGCGATCTCAGCTTTGAGTGCCGCGCGCTCGTCCTTGACGCTTGCTAGCTCGCTTCGCTGCTCCAAGTAGCCCCTCACTGCGGGCTCAACCAGCACGCCCGCCAGTAACACGAAACCCGCTACAAGCAGGAACAAGAGCGTCTTCACCGCTCCGCTCCACCGATTGCGCTCAACGGACCGAAAGCGGCTGCTTCGCCGAGTTGCTCTTCGATACGCAAAAGTTGGTTGTATTTCGCCACCCGATCAGATCGCGCCGGCGCGCCCGTCTTGATCTGGCCGCAGTTGGTCCCGACCGCGAGGTCTGCGATAGTCGTATCTTCGGTTTCCCCCGAACGATGCGACATAACCGAGGTGTAGCCGTTGCACCTAGCAAGATCAACCGCCTCAAGTGTCTCGGTAAGAGATCCGATTTGGTTCACTTTTACGAGAATCGAGTTGGCCGTACCCCCCTTGATGCCCCGGGCCAGCCGCTCGCAGTTCGTCACAAACAAGTCGTCGCCCACGAGCTGACAGCTAGAACCGATTTCAGCGGTGAGAGCAGCCCAACCATCCCAGTCGTCCTCGGCCATACCGTCCTCAATAGACACGATCGGGTATTTCTGCACCAAAGACACCAACTCGGCGACCATTTCATCAGAGCTGAGTCGGCGGCCCTCGCTCGTCAAGTCATAAAACCCGTCGACGTAAAACTCGGTGGAGGCGATGTCCATGGCGATCGCCATCTCATCACCCGGGGTCAAGCCAAGGCGCCCGATGGTATCGACAAGCAGTTGCACCGCTTCTTCGTTGCTCGCTAAGTCGGGAGCGAAGCCTCCTTCATCTCCGATACCAGTGGACAAACCCCGCTCGGATAGAACCTTCTTGAGCACATGGTAAGCCTCAACGCCCCAGCGCATTGCCTCGCTGAACGATGCCGCACCCACCGGCATCAGCATGAACTCCTGGTAGTCGACGCTGTTGTCGGCATGGGATCCCCCGTTGAGCACGTTCATCATCGGCACTGGCAAAACATGGGCGTTGGCGCCCCCGATATGACGCCACAGCGGGATCTCCAATTCGACAGCAGCAGCACGCGCCGCGGCCAAGGAAATCCCCAGGATGGCGTTGGCTCCAACACGGCCCTTGTTGTCAGTGCCGTCCACCGCGATCATCACCCCGTCAATGCCGCGTTGGTCTACCGCATCGCGACCGACAACGGCTTCGGCAAGTTCAGTGTTGACAAAACCGACTGCCTTGAGCACTCCCTTGCCAGCTAACCGGTCGCCGCCGTCGCGCAGTTCGACCGCTTCAAAAGCACCCGTAGAAGCACCACTGGGAACCATTGCTCGGCCCAGTGCTCCGGTGTCGAGTTCGACCTCCACCTCAACTGTGGGGTTGCCTCGAGAGTCGAATACCTCACGGCCATGGACACGTTCGATGATGCTCACTGGCAACCTCTCGACGGCGGGGGGAGCTCCGGTCGTTGCTCCGCAAAAAGACGCAGCGAGTTTCAATAATACTCGATATGCACGCTAAATAGAAGGGGGCGCGCTATCTCTCGGTTGCGCGGATCTGCGACATGAAGCGAACGGAAGCGCTGCGCAGAGCCGTTTCGGGGTCGATATCGAGGCTGCGAGCCAACGCAACCGCCTCAAACAAGGTGTCTCCGAACAACGTATCTCCAACGTCGTGGCGGCCCGGGCTTGTGGCTCTCACGAGGGCGTCGCGAATACTGTCAATAGCAGCCTGGGGGGCACGGTCAAAACCCAAACCAACACCTTCGGATCTTTCTTGAACCTTGGCGGCCAACATCAGTGCCGGAAGCGTCATGGGCACCCCGTCCATCGCTGAGGCGCGGCCCTTTTCATCGCGCTTGATCTCTTCCCATCTGCGCGCCATGTCATCAGCATCTGCGGGACCGCGGACACCGCCGACCGCCCCGTCGCCGAACACATGCGGATGACGCGCCACCAGCTTGTCGTACACACTGCGGGCAACATCGGCGACCGTAAACGAGCCGCGTTCTGCCCCAAGTCGAGCGTGGAAGAAGATCTGGTAAAGCAGGTCCCCTAGTTCTTCGACAAGATGCGCGTCGAGGTCAGCTTCAATCTCGCTGTCATCCAGTGCTGATCTGGCGTCAAGAGCTTCAAGAGCCTCATAGGTTTCTTCGAGTAGGTGTTTGCGCAACGATCCATGGGTTTGGACTCGATCCCACGGGCAGCGCTCGCGCAGCTCACGCACCAGTTCTTCGAACCGAACGAATTCAGCCGCAACCGGGGCATCAAACTCGGGGATCCACAAAGAGGTCAGATGATCGGCTTCAACTTCTCTATCGAGGTCATCCCAGGCGACCTCGTAAACGGATTCGTCTGGCAAACCCAGCCGCTGTAGAACCACCACCGAATCAGGCCCGTCTTCCACCGAGAGCTTGATTTCCGATAGCACACGGCTTCCGTGACAGTGAGCAACCAGAAGCGGTCCCGTTTGACCCGCTGCGGCCAATGCGAAGTCCTGACCATCAACAAGCCGCGTTCCGTCGGACACGGGGTCAATCCCGAGCCGAGCCCAAGCAACATCCAAGAACGACATCGCGGCCAGGATCTCGACCGTCACCCGACCTGACGCAGCCGCGTCACGCAACAACTCCACGGTGCGTTCAAGCACCAACGGAGAACCCGGCACGGCGTAGAGCAAATCACCTTTCGCGGATTCCAGAATCAGGCGCTCGCTGATCGCTTCATACACAGCCTCGAAAGACTCACCCTTTTCGTATTCGTCGTCGAACCCGACCGCGTCGGGCACAACTCGCGCTGCGGGGTGCATACGTGTACGCAAGAAGCAGCGCGGAGCAGCTTCGATAGCAGCTCGTGTTTGGGTTGTAAGGAGCGCCTCGTCTGCGGGGCCAAGACCAACGACAGTGACCGTTCCCATGACCGAACTCAGCTCGCAGTAGCGTCGAGAGACCCTGCATCGGTCTGCGCAGTACCAGAAACAACCGCTCCAGAGGTCGCATCAAAGACCCCGAAGCGGGGATCGACGCTGATATCCCGGTCGTACAACCCGGCCTGCAGTTGCTGAACCTCGGCTTCGTAGCCGTCGAGAACAAGTGAGGTTATTTCTTGTGATGTCAACTCCTGGTGTTGACCTCGCACCACCGGACCGAAGCTCCGAACCTGGATCACATGCCAACCAAACTGGCTCTGAACCGGCTCAGAGATACCGGGGCTATCAACCGCTGCGGCACCTGCAACAAACTCCGAAATGAAAGAGGCGGGCACAACGCAACCAAGATCGCCACCAGCGGCGGCGCTGGGACCTACTGAGATCTCTGCGGCCAAAGCTGCAAAGTCCTCCCCTGCGTCGAGCCGAGCAATCGCCGCGGTGGCTTCCGCTTCTGTTTCAACCAGCACGTGACTTGAACACAGAGCGGTCACCTCTGCGATGGAAATTACGTGGTCCGCGATCAGGTGCGGAACCGCCCGGTAACGCTGCGTTATGTGGCCGTAAGGGGTATCGACCGCGGGCACGGTCGGATCTTGGGTCCTAGCCTCTTCTTGTTCAATTCGAGCCAAGTCAAGGTGTATGCCACTCAGCTCGGTACCACCTGCTGTGGCAAGGTCGATCCAACTCTCAAAGAAGATCCACCCACTGATATGGCGCGAAGCCAACTCCGCTGAGACGACGGAAGTATCTTCAACGCCGTCGGCTTCAAGGATCGCTTCTAAATCTTCTTGGCTGAGAGTCGCTGCACCAACAGTGGCGATGCCTGCGTCAGCGGCTGATCCACAAGCCGATGCAGCCAAGCTCAACACCGCGAGAACAACAAGAAAAAGAAGACGGGGGTGGTTCGCGTTCACAGATCGTGCAGGTTACTCGCTGGAAACCAATGGACTCGCGTCAGCCAACAAGTCGACCATAATCTCTGCGATCTGCTCAACTACCGGACCACGTTTGGCGTGAAGCGGAAGCTGCAACTCACCGATTGCCTCCTTGTAGATCGCGGTGTTGCCGGCACCCTTTGAAGAATACAGACGTTGCAGACGCACCTGCTTGCTGTCAGGCAACTCAACAGGCGACAAGCGAGCCACATAGGCGGGGCCACCAAAGCCTGGACCCCTTGAAACAATGATCTCCCGCACGCCAGTGCGCACACATTCGACCCGTAACTGGCCTACCCGCAACAGAGCCTCGGCCGACGGAGGTATCGGACCAAACCGATCCAACCACTCGGCGCGCACATCATCGAGCATCTCTTGGGTCTCTACCGAAGCCAGTCGCCGGTATGCCTCAAGGCGGCTCGTCTGATTCAACACGTAGTCTTCAGGGAGGTGCGCGTCACCGGGCACATCAATAGTGATTCTCAAGGGTTCGGAAGGTTTCTCGCCTCGCAGTTCCGCCACGGCTTCGGTAACCATCTGGCAGTACAGGTCATAGCCAACCGCCGCAATATGGCCAGACTGACCGGTGCCCAAAAGATTGCCGGCGCCGCGCAGTTCGAGATCTCGCATGGCGATCCGGAACCCGGATCCCAGTTCGGTCGCCTCTCCGATTGTCCTGAGTCGCTCGTAGGCCTCTTCATTCAGCACCCGGTCCTGGGGGTAAAAAAGGTACGCGTAAGCCCTTTGACCAGCCCTACCAACCCGACCCCGGAGCTGGTGAAGTTGCCCGAGACCCAGCAGTTCGGCTTGATCCACAACCAAGGTGTTGACTGTTGGCATATCGATGCCTGATTCGATGATGGTGGTACACACCAGTACGTCGTATTCGCCTTCCCAAAAGTCGATCACCACCCGTTCAAGGGTGCCTTCATCCATCTGCCCGTGCGCCACAGCAATTCGCGCCTCGGGCACAAGGAGACGCAGCGATTGCGCTACGTGGTCAATGTCTCTCACCCGGTTGTGAACAAAGAACAGTTGCCCCTCCCGCAGCAATTCACGCCGGATCGCCTCAGCCACAGCACGTTCGGAATACTCGCCCACATAGGTGAGAATCGGCTGACGATCAGCGGGCGCGGTGTTGAGCACAGACATGTCGCGGATTCCGGCGAGGCCCATCTCCATGGTCCTCGGGATCGGTGTAGCGGTGAGCGTCAGCACATCGACATGGGAACGCAGAGACTTGATTCTCTCCTTGTGCTGCACTCCGAAGCGCTGTTCCTCATCTATAACCAATAGACCCAGATTCTTGAAGTCAACGTCAGCCGAAAGCAGGCGGTGAGTGCCGATCACCACATCGACTTCTCCGGTTTGTATCCCGTCGATGACTTTTTTGGCTTGGGCGTTGCTGAGAAAGCGGCTCAAAACCTCGACTCTCATCGGATACGGGGCGAGTCTCTCTCGAAAGGTGGCGTGGTGCTGTTGAGCCAACAAGGTTGTCGGTACCAACACGGCGGCTTGAGAGCCGTCAAGGACTGCTTTGAAACAGGCTCGCAAAGCAACCTCGGTCTTGCCGAAACCTACATCTCCGACAACCAAGCGATCCATCGGCGTCGGGCGTTCCATATCTTCTTTGACATCGATGACGGCCTGAAGTTGGTCGGGTGTTTCCTGGTATCTGAACGCGCCCTCGAACTCACGTTGCCAGGGCGTGTCGGGTGCGAACCCATGGCCAGGTGTGGTCACCCGAGTTTGGTAGAGAACCACAAGCTCCTGGGCAATCTCCGAAACCGCGGAGCGAACCTTGGCCTTGCTGGCGCGCCAATCTGCGCCTCCCATCCTCGACAGCTTCGGAGTTTCGCCACCGCTGTAAATCCGGATCGAGTCGATCTGGTCCGACGGCACGTACAGCCGATCCGTGCCGCGGTACTCAAGCAGCAAATAGTCGCGGTCATGGCCGTTGATCGAGCGTGTAACCATCCCACCGAAGCGGGCAACGCCGTGATGAGCGTGCACCACATAGGATCCCTCGCGAAGATCGTCGAAGAACTTCTGGGCATCCCGACGACGGGTCCGTGCCTGGCGATGGGTTCGACGACGCCCCGTCAGATCGGTCTCAGACAGCACCGCCAACTTGATTTCGTGTAAAACGGCTCCCCGTTCGAGCGGTACAGCAACCAGATGAGCACCCGGAGTCGAAAGGTCTGTGTAGACACCCGCGGGATCGACTTCGACCCCGTGTTCGGACAACAGTGCTGCTAAGCGTTCAGCGCTGGCAGGACCATCGGCGGTAACCACAACGCAGTATCTGTCGCTGAGCAGCTGACGAACTCGGGAGACTGCCGGTTCGATATCACCAACAACGGGTGCCCAAGCTGATGACGCCACAGTTGCAATACCCGGGCGGTCCGCCACCGGCAGCATCGTCAGTATCGGAACATTGGTGCGAGCCAACAAACGGTCGAACGGAACATGCAACCTGTGAAGGTCGTCGGCATCAACATCCCAGGTCTTGGCCAACGAAACCGCCAAATCCGCCTCTTCGGCCTCAATGTCAGCCGCCCTGTCCCGAATCCGACGTGGCTCCACCAAGATCACCCACGAGTCCGCTGAAAGAAGATCCGGAAGGACCACCTCGTCGCTGACTAGCCACGGGAGCCACGACTCCATCCCATCGAATAGCTCCCCATCAACAACTCGATCCCACTGTTCGCGCCCCCAAGGCTCATCAGCAAGAAGTTGCTGGGCTCGTTGCTGTGCCTCTTCGTTGGGTCGAAGCTCTCGGCACGGGTATATCTCGATTTCGGAGACTGGGATCGTCGCTCGCTGATCCGCAACAGAGAACTCGGTGACTCGCTCGACCTCGTCGCCCCACAGGTCGATCCTCACCGGCCGGTCCGCTGTGCTCAAGAAGACATCAACAATCGAGCCTCTCACCGCGAACTCACCGCGATGTTCAACTTGGGGTTCGCGGCGATAACCGAACTCGACTAGTTGCTGCGCCAAGACCACCGAATCGATTAAATCGCCCGTGCCGCAAATGATCGGGTCGGTAGCGGCTTCGGGGTCAAGTCGCTGCACCAGCGCGCGCGCTGAAGCCACGATCACCGCAGGGGTAGTCACCGGGTCACCTAGACGTGAAAGAAGCCGCAGTCGCCGGCCCATCGTTTCGATGGCTGGACTTACTCGTTCGAACGGCAGCGTTCCCCACGCAGAAAAGAGCGCCACTTCATCCTCGCCCAAAACTGCCGCCGCATCATTGGCTAGTCGTACCGCTTCGTTGTGCGTGGCCGTAGCGACAAGGATCGGGCGACGCTCTGACGCTTCGGCCAAACCCGCCACAGTCAGAGCCCGGGCTGCCTCATTGACGACGAGAACCGCGTCTCGGCCCGTGATTGCCGAGTCAAAGGAAGGCTCAGAAGCCAGCAAAGATCTAAGTGAGCGAAGGTTTGTAACCGCGTCCAGCATGCGGACTGTCAGCTCCGGTTGAATAAGTTCATGGTGGTTTCGAGGTCATTGCCGAGCAGAAACTCCACAGCGTCCGCGGCATGACCCACGACTCGTTCGAGTTCCGGGCGTTCGCTGCGTGCGGGGCGTTTCAGCACATAGTCACGGGCCTTCATGGTGCCTGGCACCGGTTTGCCGACACCTATCCGAACCCGGGTGAACTCAACGGAGCGCAGATGGGAGCGAATCGACTTCAAGCCGTTGTGACCGGCTAGACCACCGCCGGCTTTGACCTTCATCCGCCCTACCGGAAGGTCGATTTCGTCGTGAACGACTACCAGATTGTTCAAGTCGTCGATGCCGTATCGTCTCACCAGAGGCGCAACGGCCGAACCCGAGTTGTTCATGAAAGTCTTCGGGATCGCCACCGCCAGACGCTTCTCGCCGATGCGCAACTCCGCCGCTTCTGCTCGGTCGCGGCGTGCGGCGCTGAGCCGCCCGTTGTGGCGCGCCACAAGTTCCTTGATCACCCACACGCCGACGTTGTGCCGTGTCTGTTCGTACTCGATTGTGGGGTTGCCGAGTCCAACAACGAGTAGATCCGCGGGAGTGCCCCTGCGTTGCTTTCCACGCTTGGAGGAAGGGAGGCGAACCATCGCCCGGCCGCCGCTGCGCTATCAGTCGTCGGCGTCGGCGTCGTCGACAGGAGTTTCGGCTTCATCGTCGACACCGAGTTCGGCGCTGGCCGCATCTGCAGCCTCCGCAGCCGCCATTGCCTCTCGCGTCGAGCGGGTGACTAGCGAGATTGCGACCGAGTCGTCGGGGTCCGTCGATGTCACAACACCGGGCGGCAGCGTTACTTCGCCGACCTTGATCGAGTCACCGAGTGTGAGTCCGCTGATGTCGACTGCTATTTCGTCGGGCACATCGGCGGGTTTGGCCGAAACGGTCAGTGTGTAGAGCGTTTGGTCAACCATGCCGTTCGCCCGGGTGACTTCAAGGGCCTCGCCAACGAGCACCAGCGGGACAGCGACTTCGATTTCTTGGTCTGTGGTGACCCGTAGGAAGTCAACGTGGATCACGTCGCGCCGCACCGGGTGACGCTGAAGATCCTTGACGATCGAGAGCTGTTGCTCTCCCTCAATGTCGAGCGTGATCAGAACGTTCAGCCCCGCGTCAGTATTGAGCGTGAGGCGCAGATCAGGCCACGCAACGCTAACTGAGACGGGTTGGTTGTCGAGTCCGTAAACGACTGCCGGGATACGTCCTTCGCGGCGTAGGCGACGCGATGCGCGAGTGCCTTCTGTGCGGCCGCGCGTGGCATTCAGTAGCAACTGGTCAGACATGAGACTTGGGCTCCTGAACTGGCAAAATCAATGGGAAACAATAGCTGGAGGTTCTGGGTGAACCGGCGAATCAGGCTACCGGGATGCACCGTGATCCCCAAGCCCCGCGGTCATAATCGTCACAATGGCACAATCGTCGCCGACAGCTGATCAGGCGAGGTGATTACCGGCGAAGATCTCGCTTACGGAAGTGTCCGCGAAGACTGCAGCGATGGCTTTGGCGATTATCGGCGCGACCGACAAGATCTCCATCTTGTCGATCTGCTTGTCGGGCCCCAGCGGCAGCGTGTCGGTAATCAACACCGTCTCGATAGCGGCGTTCTTGAGGCGATCGATTGCGGGCTCTGAGAAGACTCCATGGGTTGCCGCCGCTATGACCATGTCCGCACCGTTGGCTACCAACAGGTCAGCGGCTGCGCAGATGGTGCCACCGGTATCGATCATGTCGTCGATGAGCACACAGACACGGCCCTCAACCTCGCCGATGATCTCTTTGGCCTCCACCATGTTGGGCTCAACCGTCGAGCGGCGTTTGTGAACGTAGGCGAGATCGGCGTCCAGCAGGTTTGTGTAGCGCTCCGCGACCTTCATCCGGCCCGCGTCGGGTGACACCACGACGAGGTCGCCTTCTATGTTGGAGAGATAGTCGACGAGAACCGGCATGGCGGTGAGATGATCGACCGGGCCGTCAAAAAATCCCTGGATCTGACCCGAGTGCAGATCGACCGACACCAGCCGATCAGCGCCAGCCACGCTGAAGAGGTCCGACAGCAAACGGGCGGTTATGGGCTCACGACCCGAAGCCTTTCGGTCCTGGCGGCTGTAACCGTAGAACGGAATTACCGCCGTGATGCGCTTAGCCGATGCCCGCTTGGCGGCATCAACCATGATGAGTTGTTCAGTGATCGCATCGTTGATGGAGCGCCCATCCCAAGGGGTATGGGTCTGCACGATAAAAAGATCTGCACCGCGAATCGATTCGAAGTACTTGGCATGGATCTCACCGTTGGCGAAATCGGTGATGTTGGGAGTGCCGAGCGGCACTCCCAACTCCTTGCAAATGTCGGTGGCCAGCGACTGCGTCGCCCGGCCTGCCACGACATGTAACTTCTTCTTGTTGACCAGTTGCATTCGGTTCCAGTCGGTAGTTCCGGGTCCCGTATCGGCAGTGTAGAACCGACCGATGACAGTAGCCGGGATGCTGGCTGGCCCGGCAGGACTCGAACCTGCAACATCCGGAGCCAAAGTCCGACGTTCTGCCAGTTGAACTACGGGCCATCGCGTTGGGCGACGGCCTTACGGTACCGCTCGCGTGATACACCGCACCACACAATTAGGCAGAGCGCGGTTTTTCTGACGGCTGCGGTAGCGTCGGCGGTCGTGGGTTCACTCATCAAAAAACGCCGCAAGCGAATGCGGAAGAAAAAACACAAAAAAATGATGCGACGGACGCGCCACCAACGCCGCAAATGACGCGGAATCGTTGGGCCAATTCGCTCGGCCTCTAGCGAGGATGACGAGCGGCACGGACGGTACGTGCCACAAGCCGACCTTCGCCGGGGTGCTCACCATCCACCCACCATGTACTCCCACTTCCGGCTAGCCGCGGGCGTTGACCCGAAGCGTCGCCGAGTTGGTCTCGCCAACGCTTCAATTCGGGAGCGACCGCGAGCGCTGCGGGTTCGAGATCGTTGCCGTTGTCACCAACAGGCGCGCCAAGACGGTCCCACTCCGCATAGACCTCACTTGTTGAACAGTGAACCGGCGGGATCAGCAGTGTCACCGAGCGCTCAACAAACGGTAGAGGTTCAACTATTTCTCCTATACCGGTGACTCGGGCACGGCCCCCATGAAGACAAAAAGCCACGTCTGCACCAATTCCCGCAGCACCTTTCAGGTCCGTATAC
>JAKZTU010000318.1:0-4913 GCA_047516945.1 Acidimicrobiales bacterium | reverse complement strand
CGCCTCTCCCCCAGCCACTCGACCACCAACCCCCCAGGTCAACACCTATCCGCGCGGCCTCTTACGCACCAACCCCACGGAAGCTGGGGTTGGCGGACTTTTTGGCAGAGTATTAGCTGCTAATGCTAGTTTTGGGTGGTCTGGGGTTGATGTTCACGCTCTGAGCCTATTGCAGAGGGTCGATAAGAGCGCGGGGACGCGTTCGGGCCTGTTTGGCGGTGATGCGCCCGCGGGAGTTTAGGGTGTTGATTCTCTCGTATGTGGGGCTGGGCGGTGCTTTCACCCGAGGTGAGAACCTTGTGTCTGTACTTGGTGCAGCAAGCGCCGGGTTTTTTGCATGGACGTTGTGTTCCATGCCTATGGTGTTTCTGAGATACGGCGGCATCATTGCTGGGGCGGATGATGAGCACCCCGGCTTTGGTGGTTTATGGCAACCGTTGCGGCTCTTTCGTAACACAACAAGCACGGAACTGCAGCTATCACCGTCGGGGTGGTTCGTGCCTGGACACCCAGGTCGCGTGGACACCCCACAACCAGGCACACCCAGGTCTTCGCGTCGTCCCCTATCCCGACCATCAACAAACGTCCAAGGGCTACCTGATGACCAACGGGCATTGCATGTCCCCAACTATCGGAGGCGCGCCTCCGATAGGCGACCCAGAGTTGCCGCTGTGGGTAGCGTTGCAGGCGCTCGAACTGATCGTCGTCGGGGGGCTCGACCCGACCGAGGTTGCCTCCGAGTTCGCTCAGCTACCGTCCTGGCCTGTGTTGACGGAAAGCGACGCTGACGGCTACGACGGGGGGTACCGCTATCAGCGTTACCCGCACCTCGACGCGTCTGCGATGACGACGTGACCAATTGGAGAAATTGTCGTCCGCGACAATGGTCACCGTCGGTGACAGTAAGTCGTGACTGTCACTTTCAAACGCAATTCGCTCTGGGAGTTACGGTGTCATGGTGCTAGGCATAGAGGTGTTAGGGGCTGTGGGTGCCCAGATTCTTGCCAATCTTGGTAGTGCACGCATTAAAGGTATGTTGAAGCGCCGGAAGCAGAATCGCGAGTTGGAGGATGCCGAGTCCTCCACCACACCGGTACGTATTAGCAGCCAGGAACTTGAAGAACCCGAGAATCTTGCTGGCGTCTTGGAACGCGTGGAACGGTTGGATCAGAGTCAGCAGGATGACAGCCACCACGGACACATCAGGAGGCTCGATGTCTCACGCCAATGCTCGCTTGATGCCTGCCGTGCGGTTGCTGGCCGAGCGGATCAAGGTCGGCCCGACCCGGGCCGCCGCTGGAGCCGCCGCGGAGGCTCCAAGGCTCGCCGCGCAAGTCATAGGAAACCGCGTGAGTCCTGCCAGAGCAAGACCGCACGACATACAGCGCCGAAGCCTGCTGGGGCACGCGCCATGCAGGACCGGTGGTTGATGGCAGACGCTGCAGAAGGCCGAGCCCGATCGCAGCAGCGGCGAGCCTCACAGGGTGTGGGGCTTAGGCGCCTCGATTGTCCTGCTAGCGCGGCTTCAGGGCGGGAACCGGCTCGCTGCTTCGATGACAGCGTCATAACATTGCAAGATCGGACGTTGCGAACGGGACGCTCTCATTCGCAACATGCACAGACCGTCTTTGGGCCGGCCTCCAATCAGATTGTACCGGTACGTTCGTCTTGATAAGGTGCCAAGCGGACTAGCCAAGATTCCAAGGTGCCATTGCGACTGCCAAGTTCATCTGCGCGGTGCGTGCCTGTCCGAAGGCTTGGAGCAGTTTGCGTGAGAGGATTGTCGAAGGTTGATGACTCGAATCCACGACGAGTGCTTCAAATACGCGAGCGAGAACGACTATGTCATGGTTCGCTACGCTCAGGGGGACTGGCGAACTCGCGATGCAGAATTGATACTGTATCTAGGGATTCTAGGGAAACCG
Source organism: Acidimicrobiales bacterium (assembly GCA_047516945.1). Lineage (GTDB taxonomy): Bacteria > Actinomycetota > Acidimicrobiia > Acidimicrobiales > Aldehydirespiratoraceae > VXYK01. The sequence goes on along the minus strand of JAKZTU010000318.1, from coordinate 2,988 downwards.
CCGCTGGTGGGTGTAGGACTGACTGAGCGGGCCGTCCACTGCCTGGAGAGCGCGGGTCGGGAAACCCGAGACGTCGCCGCGATTATCTCACGTGCAGGGGCAATGATGCGGATTGCTGCCGGCAGAGACGATATCCCTTGTTCCGCCTTCGTGCCAGTTGACGATGCTCCCAAGTTACAGGCCTACTTGCGTTGGGCCGAGTCCAACGCCTATCCACTTGCTTCACGGACACCGCTCGACTTCAAGAGCGGTCTACTGCCCGCGCGCGAAGCAGGGTCCTCCCGAATGATTCTCATCGTGAAGACGATGAGGGAGATCGCTGCAACCGCTCGGTTGCGAAAGTTCTTCCGCTTTTACTTGGTCCCTCTGCGTGCTGGTGATGTGGACACCTTGAGCCTAGTTTCGGCTTTCTTCGATGACGACGATGAACCGCTTGTTGTCCGGACACCGCTTTTTAATGATGAGTTGCTCCACGATTTCTTGCAGGTGCTGTCGTCAGAATCCTTTGACATCTATTTCTTTGACGAACACAATCGAATGTTGATCGGCTTCCGGGCCGAGAACCCGGATGCTGCCCGCTTTCGACGTTTTCTGGACACGATCCGATTCGTGCCGGGCACCTTGGAGTTCGCCCGTCAGTTCGATGATGAAATGATTCGGTGGTTTGGGGCTCGGTCAACGGCCGAAGACGATGCTTCCCTCAGGATCGATCTGCTTGAGATGCTAACTCCGGACAACTTGCGTGAACAGAACCAGGACGCTCCGGACAATTTGAATGAACGCGACATTGAGATGGGGCTGCATCGGGCGTTCAGCAATGACCGCGTCTACCGGAATCCAGTACGAGCAAACGACGGACGAGAGTTCGTGGACGTGCTTGTAGCCACCGAAGATACCGTGCTGCTGATTCAGGCCAAGGACAGCCCGGTCACCGACGCCAGCCTTGATCGCACCATTGACCGCAGAATCGCCACTGGAAAAAAGCACCTCAAGAAAGCCGCCGCCCAACTGAAAGGATCGATCAACCACCTCCGATCTGGCAGCTCCATCGAAGTCATCACCGATGAGCAACTTTGGGAACTCTCCATGTCCGGCCGCGAGGTCTTCGGCTTCGTGATCGTCAAGGAGCTATTTGATTCGGAACGGCCGAAATGTAGTCGGCTAGTCCTCTCCGTTTCTGAAGAGACGGATGTACCGTGTCTACTTCTTGACTATATGGAGTTTCAAGAACTGACGTACTCTCAACCCACCGAGAAGAGTCTTGTGCGCACGCTCAAGCAGATGTTCGCAGCCGCGCGTGAGCATGGTTGGTTCGTGCGCTCACGTTTTGGCATGGTCACGGAAGAGCCGACGTTACACTCGATACCGTGCGATACCGCCACCGGGCGGATTTTACCTCCGTCAGCATCGGGGACGGCCACAACCGCGGGGAGGGCCTTCCAGAACTAACCACATCTCCGAGGTGTCTGCTTGCGTCCGTGAATTCGTGAGGAGGGAACCTCGGACAACGGAGCTGGAAACTGGCTAGAGGCCTAGAACGAACTTCAAGGTAAAGGTTCTAGATCTGAAACTGGTGGACGTTGATGCTTCTATGTGTGTCAAGTCGTGAGTCAAGCGAAGTGTTGTCGGCAGCGACGGGCGAGGTCCAGGTTGTGGCGGGTGCCTCCTTCAAGTTCGGAGATACTGGTGCGGTGGGTGTTGAGGGCTTGGGCTGTGGCTTGGATACTGAGCCCTGCTTTGGTGCGTCGTCAGCGCAGGCCGACGCCGTTGCGGCTGCGAAGCGGGTCGGTGAGGATCTGGCACCGCCTGGCGTCGCGCAGACACAGTGGATCACGTCTCGATGACCAGCGGCGTACCGCCATCGGCCGGGACATGAGCCCGGGCGCCGCTTGGCTCGCCCTACCAGTAGTCGAGGCAAGATGTGATCGACACTCCAGACTGTTGGTATGACAACTGACGGCAACGCATCAAACAGTTCACACAATTCGCTGGCGCTCGAATTCCGGGTGGAACCGCAATTCGTCCATCGAACGCTAGCCGCCCAGGCGCTAACGGATGACGAGGAAGGGCTGCTATCGGAAATCTCGAATGCAATGGTGGCTGCCATCAAGACTCGTAACATACCCGACTTGCGACTCGCGACGATTGCCAACGAGCTTCAGGACTGCGAACACCAAGTTGTTTGTCTGCGAGCAGGAGTCTATTTCAAGTACGAGGGCGAAGGCAGGAATGAGCGTTGTCGATTCCATCAGACTGTTCGCGTGGACGACTCTCTAGACCTCAAGATATCCGGTACATTCGATCCGTCCAGATACGAAGCAAACTCTCCCAGGTCGAACCTGGCAGGTCAGCGCAATGTGTACATCATTGGAATCGCAACGACGGTCAATGTCGATGAGGTTTCTGTTGAGATTCGGCCCATGCTCATTGGCTTACCCTACTTCGTTTCGGCACCGGAGCATGACGAAAATCTTATGGGGCTCAGCGAAGGTCTTGAGCTGCACTACTCATGCGTCGACCAATTCGGATTCACGTATGACCGCCCAGTCGAGTCGGCTTCAGCAAACGAGACGAATCGGTTGTTTGCCATGCCCGAAGATGCAGTGAAGGGGGCATTCGCTCAGATCTTGGGGGCAACGCATGTTCCAAAGGACTGGGCCGGCGAGCAATCCGACCTTGTAGGCGAACTAACCATTGAAGGGAATCCCGCACGAGCAGCTTTTGCCTTCAAAGGACCAGGCGGGAAACCAAAGCCGTGGGTGCTGCATCCAGCACGAATGGGAAAGAACGGAGACCAAGGCATCCGGCTATTCGCCGAACAAGCCAGCGTAATGGTGGTGCAACACTGCGGACCAATCGCTGAGTCAGTACGACATATGATGGAGGCGCTCGCAACTCGGCACCGAAAGCGGTTTATGATACTCGACGCCGACGCGACCGCTCGGATTCTAGACAGGGCCGGCCTACTGGACTAGACCGTCGAGCGAG
>JAKZTU010000317.1:0-14354 GCA_047516945.1 Acidimicrobiales bacterium | reverse complement strand
ATCGGTGGCCTCGGAGCCTTCACAACCTTCTCGGCGTTGCCCGGAGAACTTATTGAGATGTGGCCCCGCTCCCGCACGCGCGCCGTGGCTTATCCTGGATCCACCGACGGGTTTGTGGGATCGTCGGTTTGGGGCCGGGTGGCCGCTGGGCTGGTGCGTGTGTGCGGGCCGGCGCGTTTTGGGGCGTTTTGGGGCGTGCGGGACTGGAGTGCGGGGCTGTGGCGGGTTGGTGGCGGGTGGGGTTCGGCTGCGCTGCGCCGGGCGCTGAGCGGCGGCTCAGATGAGCAAGGGCAGGTTGCGGATTCGTTGCAGGGCGGTGGTGAAGGTGTTTGCCCATGGCCAGTTGAGCGGCAGGCGCAGTCTGTGGCGGCCGCTGTGGTTGACGAGGCGGGCCGGCACGGTGAGGAGCCGGTTGCGGATGGTGGCTGCGACGGTGATGATGAGATGATCCCGGATGGTGTCGGCGTAGACCGGTTCGCCGTAAGGGGCGAGGCCCATGAGTTTGTATTCGCCGCTGTTGACCCCGAACCCGCAGAAATACGTGAACGCGGAGTAGAGCATCCCCAGCGAATGGGGGAAGTCGATCTGCTCGATCAATTCGATTTCATTATTGTGACCCGCGCCGATTGAACTCGTGGCCCACTCGCCGACCCCGTCAAAGGTGACGATGGCGGCTGAGGTGAAGGGCGACGGATAAAACGCACTGGCCGCGTGGCTCTCGTGATGCTCGGTGAACCAGATCTGCTTTGGCGGTGTGTAGCCGAGCCGTTTCAGACCTCGCTCGATTTCCATGGGGATCCAGAGTTTCTGACGCATCCATAACGGAATTGCTTCGCGAAAGGAAGAGAAGCCTTTGATCCCAACCTTCAGGTAAGTGCGAATCAGCCTTACGAAGGTGGTAAGCGGTTTCTCATAGAACACGACCGCTGCTAGTTCGTGGGGTTGTACCCCAGCGTCGTGAAGGCACCAGGCGATGGCGTTGGACGGGTAGCCGGCATCGTGCTTTTTTCGGGTGAAACGCTCTTCTTGGGCCGCGGCGATCAGTTCTCCGTCGCGCAGCAACGCGGCAGCACTGTCGTGGTAGAACGCGCTGATCCCAAGGACGTAGCTCTTCGCCGGCGTCGCTGCTCTCGGCGTTGCTGACTCCGGCGTTGTCCACCTAGACATTGGCACAGACCGTAGTCCCAGAAACCGCCGTCTGGATCATTGCTGTTGGAGCTGCGGTGGCCGATACGGTGAAGCAATGAGCGTGATCCCGGATTTCACGACGGTTGACCTTGACGGCGGTGAATTCACCGGTCTCGACAACGAACAGATCGCCGCGGGACGTGCCCATATCAGCCAAACCCCAGAGGGAATCGATATTTCTGCGGTCGCGACCGCGGCAGACATCGCTGAATTCGATTTCCCGCATACGTTGCCAGGATTCGCACCGTTCCTTCGAGGCCCGTACCCGACGATGTATGTGAACCAGCCGTGGACCATCCGCCAATACGCCGGGTTTTCAACCGCTGAAGAATCCAACGCCTTCTATCGCCGCAACCTGGCAGCCGGTCAAAAAGGCCTCTCAATCGCATTCGATCTGGCAACACACCGCGGCTATGACTCCGACAATCCCCGCGTCTCGGGCGATGTGGGCATGGCTGGGGTCGCAATCGACTCGATCCTGGATATGCGCCAGTTGTTCGAGGGCATCCCACTGGATCAGATGAGCGTCTCCATGACCATGAACGGCGCGGTACTGCCGGTACTGGCCCTGTATGTGGTGGCCGCTGAAGAGCAGGGGGTGAAACCACTCCAGCTTTCAGGGACCATCCAAAACGACATTCTCAAAGAGTTCATGGTCCGCAATACCTACATCTACCCACCGGCTCCGAGCATGCGGATCATCTCGGACATTTTCGCTTTCACGTCGCAGCAGATGCCGAAGTTCAACTCGATTTCGATCTCGGGCTACCACATCCAAGAAGCCGGGGCGACCGCTGATCTCGAACTGGCTTACACCTTGGCCGACGGTATCGAATACGTGCGGGCAGGGATTTCCGCCGGGTTGCCGGTTGACTCGTTTGCCCCACGTCTCAGCTTCTTCTGGGGCATTGGCATGGACTTTTTCATGGAAGTGGCGAAACTCCGTGCTGCCCGCTTGTTGTGGGCGAAGTTGATGGCGCAATTCGGCCCTGAAAACCCGAAGTCGCTGTCGTTGCGCACGCATTCTCAGACCAGCGGTTGGAGCCTCACCGCCCAAGACGTCTACAACAATGTCGTTCGCACTTGTGTAGAGGCGATGGCCGCCACCCAGGGCCATACCCAGTCTCTCCACACCAACGCCTTGGATGAGGCACTCGGACTGCCCACCGATTTCTCTGCCCGAATCGCCCGCAACACCCAACTGTTCTTGCAACAAGAGAGCGGTACAACCCGCACGGTCGACCCTTGGGGAGGCAGCTATCACGTTGAGAAATTGACCTACGATCTAGCCAAAGTTGCCTGGGGTCACATCAGCGAAGTGGAAGGTATGGGCGGCATGGCGGCAGCCATCGAAGCAGGAATCCCCAAGATGAGGATTGAGGAAGCAGCCGCACGAACCCAAGCTCGTATCGACTCTGGTGCTCAGGCAGTGATCGGTGTCAACAAATACCGGCTTGATCCGCGACTAGGACAACACGAAGACCTTGAAGTCCTCAAGATCGACAACGCCGATGTGCGAGCCGCCCAAATTGCCAAGCTGGAGCAGTTGCGAGCCGAACGAGACGACCACAGCGTGGAGTCCGCCTTAGCGGCGTTGACCATGGCCGCGAAGACCGCGGAGGGCAACCTTTTGGCCCTCGCTATAGACGCGGCCCACCAGAAAGCAACAGTGGGGGAGATCAGCGACGCCCTAGAAAACGTCTACGGTCGTCATGTAGCGCAGATCCGTACTATCGAAGGCGTGTACCGAGCCGAAATGGGCGCCAACGACGATTCCATCACCAGGGTCAGAGAACAAGTCGAGGCGTTCGCCGAAGCCCGTGGCCGTCGCCCCCGCATTCTTGTGGCCAAGATGGGCCAGGACGGTCACGACCGGGGCCAAAAGGTAATCGCCACAGCTTTTGCCGACCTCGGTTTCGATGTCGACATTGGTCCTCTGTTTCAAACCCCCGCCGAGGTGGCACGCCAAGCCGTTGAGGCCGATGTCCATGTGGTGGGGGCATCGTCATTGGCAGCCGGCCATCTCACACTGGTGCCCGAGTTGATCCGCGAACTGGAACGACTAGGCCGTTCAGATATCAAGATCACCGTCGGCGGGGTGATTCCTCCAGACGACATTGCGACCCTGCTGGAGATGGGCGCGGTGGCTGTCTACCCCCCAGGAACGGTTATTGCCGACGCCGCGGTGGAACTACTCGACTTGTTGTAGTTTCCTGGTCTCGTTCGGGACAGACGAAACGGTAACGTCGGCAGTGATGTCAAGCGCAATCCCAGACGATGAAGGCGAACCAACCGCACGCGACGGAGACCTCGCTGCCGCGGTGCTTACCGGTGATCGCAGTGCCATTGGGCGCGCCATCACGCTTGTTGAATCGACCAAACCCAGACATCGTCTGCGAGCCGCGGCGCTGCTAGAGGTGTTGCTGCCGCACACCGGCAAAGCCGACCGGATTGGGATCACCGGTGTTCCCGGTGTCGGCAAGTCGACGTTCATCGAAACGCTTGGCACCAAACTCACTGCGGCTGGTCGCCGTGTCGCGGTTGTTGCGGTTGATCCTTCGAGTTCGCGTAGCGGTGGTTCAATCCTTGCCGACAAGACAAGGATGACGAAACTGTCTGCTGACGAGGGGGCTTTCATCAGGCCCGCACCGTCGGCTGGCACCCTCGGGGGTGTGGCCCGCTCAACTCGTGAGTCGATGCTGGTACTAGAGGCAGGTGGCTACGACATCATCATCGTTGAGACTGTGGGAGTCGGGCAGTCAGAGACGGTGGTCCATTCCTTGGTCGACATCTTTATGGTGCTGATGTTGGCAGGGGCGGGCGATGAACTGCAGGGCATCAAGAAAGGTGTTTTGGAGTTGGCCGATCTTGTGGCTGTCAACAAGGCCGACGGGGACAATTCGCAACGGGCTGAGCTCGCCGCGGTTGACTATCGCCGAGCGCTGCACCTGTTGGCGCCGCAAAGCCCCAACTGGAGCACTCCCGTCGTCACTTGTTCTGCGCTTACTGGTGGGGGACTAGACGAGATCTGGACACTTGTGCAACAGCATCGCCACGCGCTTCTAGAAACAGGTGAACGTGAGCAACGCCGAAGAGATCAACAACTCAATTGGATGCGCGACATGGTGCGCGAACGGTTGTTGGATCAAGTCGCGGCTGATAGTGCTTTCGCTGCCCGCAACGCCGAACTGGAAGCCGCAGTTGCAGCCGGGACAATAAGCCCAAGTGTCGCTGTCGACCGTTTGCTCGACAGCTGACCACACCCGCGAGACTGAATCCGCCCAAGAGCGGGGCCGGTGTTGTCGTTTTGTCTTTCTCCGCGGCAATATTGAGTACAGCGTTATCGATTCGGACTCTGAGTTCAAAGAACTACCGAAGCTTGATTGCAGCGGCCACTTGCTAAGAACATCGCCAGAACAAGGAGAGAATACCCATGGAAATCGCGCCCCCTGGACTCAAGGGCTTGGCAGTGGCTGACACGATGCTCGGCGCGGTAAGAGGCCAAGAGGGATTCTTCCATTACCGGCAGTACGACGCCGCGGAGCTCGCTCGTACCCGGTCGCTCGAAGATGTCTGGACTTTGCAGATGGGCGGTGCGCTGCCTCCCGAGGTGCCGCGTCTAGATCCAGGCCAATTGCGAACGCTCCCTGAGCCGGTGTCGCGGCTACTTGACGAGAGCGCCCGTTGGGTTGGCGATCCAATGGTGGCTCTTCGTATCGGCATGCTTGCGGTGGGTGATCACGAAGCCCGGGGCCCGCTGCTTGACCGTAGCGCTGAAGAGATTCATGGCGACGCGATGCGTCTTGCTGCGGTTGTGCCCACGATCCTCGCTCGCCACTATCGACAGCGGCGGGGGTTGTCGCCGGTAGCTCCAGACCCTGCCATCGGCCATGCCGCTGATTATTTCCGTATGGTGACCGACTCGGTTCCGAGCGCAGAGGCTGAACGTGCCGTTGAGCAGTACCTTGTGGCCACGCTGGACCATGGTTTCAACGCCTCGACTTTCACAGGTCGAGTGGTGGCAAGCACGGGAGCGGATATGGCCGGGTCGCTGGTTGCCGCGGTGGGAGCACTCACGGGTCCATTGCATGGTGGTGCGCCGAGTCGTTGTATGCAGATGATTGATGAAATTGGCGATCCGGCTGCTGCTTCTGACTGGACCCGCGCTCGTCTCGGCGCGGGCGACAAGATCATGGGATTCGGTCATGCCGTCTATCGGGCTGAAGATCCTCGCGGGGTTGTGTTGCGCGAAGCCGCTGAGCGTCTTGGTGGTGAACTCGTGGACCGCGCTGCGGGAATCGAAAGTGAGATCCTAGCGGTGTTGGTCGAGTGGAGACCCGATCAGCGGATCGTTACCAACGTCGAGTTTTGGGCCGGTGTGGTTCTGGAACTGGTTGGTTTGCCCCGCGAGATGTTCACCCCGACGTTCTCGGTCAGTTGATCGATTGGTTGGTCGGCTCATGTGGTGGAGCAGCACGCCGAGGGCAAGATCATGCGGCCCAGTGCGCGCTATGTCGGGCCTGAGCCGGTTGCCGCTCCCGCAGTTTGATTTTCTAATCAGGGTGTCCTTACTCTAAAGTTCCTTCGTAGGAAGGCAAAACTAGGAGTGAGCATGACAGTTACTGATGGTGTTGATTTGTGGGACATGGATGCGTTCCAGCGTCAGGAACACCACGACATGCTTGAGCGCCTGCGTGAGACCGACCCAGGGATTCATTGGATCGATGAGGGAGACAGGGGTCCTGGTTTCTGGGCTATCACCCGGCTTGAGCATCTCAAAGAGGTCAACCGCAACGCCGAAGCGTTCTCATCCAATCGCGGTGGCACTCAGATGACTGAGCGGAACCGCGCAGATGCGATCGACGAATTCAGGCATGATTCGATGATCTCCTTGGATCCTCCTAAGCACACCCGCTATCGCCGCATTGTCAGTCGCGGTTTCACACCGCGGATGATCAACTTGCTGGAGGACTACCTACTGAATCGCACCGACATGATTATCGACAGAGTGTGCGAGCAGGGCCATGCCGACTTCGTGAACGATCTGAGCGCCGAACTCCCGCTCCAGGCGATCGCGGAGATGATGGGGATCCCACTGGAGGACCGTCTAAAAATCTTCGACTGGACCAACGCCATGATCGGCGGCGACGATCCTGATGTCGTGGCTTCACGGGAAGATCTGATCGCATCTTCAATGGAGCTGTTCGCGTACTCCAATGCACTGCAGAAGGAGCGTCGCGACAAACCGGCAGACGACATCATCACCACCCTGCTGTCTGCCGACATCGACGGCGAGAAGCTCACCGAGACCGAATTCGACATGTTCTTCCTGATGCTCTGCGTGGCAGGCAACGAGACCACCCGCAACTCGATGACCCATGGCATGCACGGCTTCTTCCAGTTTCCCGATCAGTGGGAGAAGTACCGCTCCGATCCTGATCGTTACGCCGCGACCATGGCCGACGAGGTGGTGCGCTGGGCTACGCCGGTTCTCCATTTCCGCCGTCAAGCCATGCGGGACTATGAAGTGGGTGGTGTCAAGATCAAAGAAGACGACAAGGTCGTGATGTGGCATATTGCCGCCAACCGCGACCCTCGGGCCTTTGATGATCCTTGGCGTTTCGACATTGAACGCACACCCAACGACCATGTCGGCTTCGGAGGCGGCGGACCCCACTTCTGCCTTGGCGCCAATCTGGCCCGCATGGAGATTCGTCTGATGTTCAAGGGCATCGCCGAGCGCTTGCCAGATATTCGATTGGTCGGAGACCTCGACTACCTGCGCTCCAATTTCATCGGTGGCATAAAGAAGATGCCCGTCGAGTTCACCCCGACGCCGTCAACTCACACCACGCCTTTGCAACGCCTCGGTGCTGCCGCGGGTGCCTCAGGCACCACCGGCTACGGCGGTTCAGTCGATCGTCAACCCTGACCGGTGTTCGGTCGGGGACGTACCAGCGGACCCTCAAACGACAAGAAGATGAGGGCCAAGGGACTGCCAGTGTTCGGTCGGGGCGGACCCTCAAGTCGAAGAGATTCGGTAGAGCTCGCCTACTAGGTCGTCGTAGCGGCCGATAGAGACTGTGATGGCGTAGAGCGCGCCGAATCCCATGCCGGTCGCTTCGACAACACGATGGTTCAAGACTTTCTCGCTGGCAGGGACAGCGTGACTGAGCAGAGCGAGCAGCAGCACGGGAAGCGTCGCCCCGATCGTGTACAAGACCATCAGCGCCAAGGTGCGGGGTCCTTGGGTCGTTGCGTTGTTCAAGATGTCGCCGAGTTGGGTGCCCACACAGGGAAGCCACATCCACCCGGCAAGCGCTCCACCGACGGCTCCCGCAGCGATCAAGCGGCGTTGATCGGCGCTTTGTGCTGTTTTCGCGGCCACAAACGTTGCCGCCACCAAGAATCCGAGTCCGATGACAATCCATCCGCGGCTCACCAGTGACCAGTGCTGTGCAGCCTGGGCCCACATCAAGACCGCCGCCATGAAGGGGTAGGTGAGCGCAATGGTAAGGCGACCTCGACGAGCAACCAACACCAGTGCCAAACCGGGCAAACCCACGACAAGAGTGCAGGCTTGGGTGATAGTCCCGACGCCTTCAAGAAACGTGGCCATTGTGGCCAGCATGGCCAACATTGACACCGCGGCCTACCCGTCTCCGTCGAGCAGGCGTTCCACGTATTCGTAGAGCAGCGCGTAGTTCGATGAGCGGTCACCGCGCTTGTCGAGCCGGATCTGGTTGTCGCTGTCGATCAGGTAGACCCGCGGCCAATACGCGGTAGGCCCTTCCTGCCAGCGGTGGAAGTTGCGTTTGTTGGTGTCGAGTGCGATCGGCCAGGTAACACCGAGTTCCGCGGCGGCGGAAATAATGTTGTCAACATCGGATTCGTAGGAGAACTCTGGGGCGTGAACCCCGATGATCTCCACGTCACGGTCACCGAAGTCGGCGTATATCTGGGCCAGGGCAGCAAGGGTGTTCTTGCAGTTGTAGCAGCCGAAGGTCCAGAACTGAACGATCATCAGTTCGTTGTCGGCACGAAGCTCCTCTAGGGAGGTTGCATCGGTGTTGAGCCAACCGTCGAGGTCGGTGAGAGTGTCGGCTTGACCCAACACGGGAATCGGCTCGGGGGTCTCGTCGACCGATTCGGATTCGCGTTCGAGAAGCACTTCGGTGACGGATTGGGGTTTATCGGGGCCGCGCACCGACACCCAAGCAATGGCACCTATTCCGGCGACCACAAGCAGTGCCGCCGCGATCCGAGTTACCACACCAGTCATGGTAATAGAAACGCCGCGACACGCCCATCGATTCCCGCTCTTGTGGGTGGGCCGCTAGAAATCTTCGTCGAAGGAGACTTCGCCCTCAACACCGACCTGGTATGCCGATACCGTCCGCTCGAAGAAGTTCGACAGTTCCTGCACATCCTGCAACTCCATGAAAGCGAACGGGTTGCGGGAACCGAAGCGCCGGGGAAGGCCCAACTGGACGAGTCGCTGATCTGCAACGAACTCAAGGTAGTTGCGGGTGTCGGTAGTGGACATACCCGGCACGCCTTCGCCCAGAAGATCTTGTGCAAAGGCGAATTCGGCCTCGACGGCCTCTTCAAGCATGGCGGTGATGCGTTCGCCGAGTTCAGCGTCGAAGAGTTCTGGTTCTTCGGAGCGCACCGTGTTTATCACCTCGAGGGCGAAGTTCATGTGCATTGATTCGTCGCGGAACACCCAGTTGGTGCCCGCTGCCAAACCGTTGAGGAGGCCCTTTGAACGCAGGAAGTAGACATAGGCGAAAGCGGCGAAGAAGAACAAACCTTCAATGCAGGTGGCGAAGCAGATCAGGTTCATGAGGAACCGCTTACGATCCTCCGCAGTCAGCAGCGGACCTTTGCCGACAGAGTCCATCCACTTGAAGCAGAACTCTGCTTTTGCCCTTATCGAGGGAATGTTGTCGATTGCGGAGAAAGCAGCGGCCCGCTCGTCGGCGTCGGGGATGTAGTTGTCGAGCAGGTTCAAGTAGAACTGGACATGCAGTGCCTCTTCGTAGAGCTGGCGCGAAAGATACATCCGCGCCTCGGGTGAGTTGATGTGCTCGTAGAGGTTGAGGACAAGATTGTTGGCGACGATCGAGTCACCCGTAGCGAAAAACGCAACGAGTCGGCTGATGAGGTGCTTCTCGGCTGGCATCAGCTTGCGGTCAAGGTCGGTGAGGTCGTCGGAGAAGTTGATTTCTTCGACGGTCCAGGTGTTCTTGATCGCGTCCTTGTACATCTCAAAAAACTGCGGATAGCGCATTGGCCGCAAGGTCAAGTTGAAGCCAGGGTCCAAGATGTTGGATTCAGCACCGGTCGGTGTGGCGTAATGACCGGCGTGGCCCCCAGCGGCCTGTGCTGGATCAGCGGCCTGTGCCGGATCAGCGGCCTGTGCCGGACTATTGGGTTCTGCCGGATCAGCGGCGAAGTCTGGGTCGTTGGCTAGGGCCATCAGTCACATGCCTCACACGTTTCGGGGTTTTCCAATGAGCAAGCGAGTGCCTCTGCATCGGTCGTCTTGTTACGGCTGCCATTGGTCGGATCACTACCTGGACTAGGACCAGTAGCGCCAGCCGTGGTCTTGTTGATGCGTGTTTTGGGCCGACTACGCAGGTAATAGGTAGTTTTCAGGCCCTTCTCCCAGGCGTGCATGTACATGGAAGACAGCTTTCCGATAGTCGGCGCTTCCATGAACAAGTTCAATGACTGGCTCTGATCGATGAAGGCACCACGGTCAGCGGCCATCTCGATGAGGGACTTCATGGAGATTTCCCACGCGGTGCGGTAGATGGCTTTGAGGTCGTCGGGTACCCGGTCAATCGACTGGACCGAGCCTTCCGCCTTCTTGACCTCGGCAATCATTTCCGCGTCCCACATGCCACGCCGCTGAAGTTCTGCAACGAGGTGACCGTTGATCTGCATGAACTCTCCGGTGAGCGTTTCTCGTTTGAACAGGTTGGCCACTTGCGGTTCGATGCACTCGAAGCAGCCAGCGATCGAAGCAATGGTTGCGGTGGGGGCGATGGCGATCATCAGCGAGTTGCGCAGCCCGTACTGCTCGATGCGTTGGCGCAGGGGCTTCCAGCGCTCGGGATCTGATGGTTCCACACCCCACAGGTCGAACTGCAGGTTGCCTTGGGCCGCTCTGGTTTCGGCGAAGGCGGAGTGCGCTCCGTTGCTCTCAGCCAACTCTGTTGAGGCCCACAGGGCGTTGAAGTAGATCTCCTCGCTGATACGACGGGATGTTTTGCGCGCTTCGGGTGAATCGAAGGCCAGACCCAGCTTGAAAAAGACATCCTGCAGGCCCATCAATCCCAAACCGACGGGTCGCCAGCGGTGGTTGGAGGTGCTGGCCTCGGTCGTCGGATAGAAGTTGATGTCGATGACCCGATCAAGGAACGGCACGACTTGCCGCACTACCTGCCCGAGCCGCTGGTAGTCCATCATTTTGACATCGCTCAGGGTGGCTGGTGTTGCGGCGATCTGGTCGGGCGTTGCGCCGTTAGTGCTAGGCGGACCGTTGAGATCCTGTGGAGCTTCTGCGGGGGTCGTGGTGACGAACTTGCCGAGGTTGAGCGAGCCGAGATTGCACACCGCAGTCTCGGTTTGGCTCGTCACCTCGAGTATCTCGGTGCAGAGGTTGGACAGGTGCACGACTCGATCGCGGGAGTTGGCATCTCCCGCCGGTCCAGGACCGGTTTGGTTGCACTTTCGGTTGGAGGAATCCTTGAAGGTCATCCAGCCATTTCCTGTCTCGGCCAGGGACCTCATCATGCGTTCGTAGAGCTCGCGAGCCTCGACTTGCTTTTCTTGGAGTCCGTCGGCTTCGGCCTGTTCGTAAATGGAGCGGAACTCGTCGCCGTAGGTGTCGATCAACTCCGGCACCTTCTTGGGGTCGAAAAGGCTCCACTTCCAGCCATTCTTGACTCGCTCCATGAATAGGTCGGGGATCCAGTTGGCGAGGTTGATGTTGTGCGTCCGGCGGGTGTGATCACCGGTGTTGTCGCGTAGCTCGAGGAACTGCTCGATGTCGGCATGCCACGCTTCCAAGTAGACGCAGGCTGCGCCTTTGCGACGGCCTCCCTGATTGACTGCGGCTACAGAAGCATCAAGGGTCTTGAGCCAGGGGACGATGCCGTTGGACAGTCCGTTGGTGCCGACGATGAGACTGTCCTTGGAACGGACTCGGTGCCAGGCAACGCCGATCCCGCCCGCGAACTTGGAAAGCTGAGCGATGTCGGTGTAGCGCTTGTAGATACCTTCGAGTGAGTCCTCGGGGGAGTCGAGCAGGTAGCAACTTGACATCTGCGGGTGTCTGGTGCCGGAGTTGAATAGCGTGGGGCTTGATGGCAGGTAGGCCAGCGACGACATCAAGTGGTAGAAGTAGATGGCTTCCTCGGGGTTGTTGGAGAGTCCACAGGCGACGCGCAGTAAGAAGTACTGGGGGGTTTCGATGACTTTGCGGGTTTCGGGGTGGCGCAGCAGGTAGCGGTCATAGACCACGCGGATCCCGAAGAATTCGAAGTTGCGGTCTCGTTGGCTGTCGATGGCGGCGTTGAGGTCCGGGGCGTGCTCGCTGACGAACTCGAACACTTCGTCGCTGATCAGCCCGAGCTTGTGGCCTAGCGATACTGACTCTGAGAACCAGGGAGCGTTTTGGTTGCGGACCTCTTTGTCGATATAGGTCGAGAGCAGGCGGGCAGCGAGTTTGGAGTAGTTGGGTTCTTCAACGATCAAACCCGCGGCCGTGCGGATCGACAGTTCGTCGAGTTCTTGGGTGGTGGCGCCGTCGGCTAGTGCGGCGATGGTGCGTGTCGACACGATCATGGGGTCGACGCCGTGCAGACCTTCGGTGGCTCTAGCGACTGCGTTGACGATTTTATTGACGTCTACGGGCTCAAGCGTGCCGTTACGCTTGCGTACTCGCATGCTGGTAGTGACGGTTGAGGCTGCTGGTGTGCTCTGTACGGCGCTTAGCCGATCCTGTTGCATCACCATCTTGCGTGACCTTTCCGTTCTGAGGGTCAGTCGTTCTAAGCGGGTCCTTTTTGAACACTGATTACACTCGTGTAGTTACGCGAGCGTAATCAGTGGGACACGGCCTTGCAAACGCGGTGGAGAATTTCAGGCAAACATTTCAGGCAAACGCGGTGGAGCATTTCAGCTAATTACCAGTTCAGGGGTAATGTTCGTGGATGGAGATACTGGACGTTGACCTGTTGGCGTTTGAACGAGGCGACCGTGCTGCCCGTCAGGGCGTTGTCGATGGGGTGATGAAGAGCCTGGTGACAGGGTTCGTTTACGTGGAGCACGACATGAGTATCGACATGATCGACGAGGTCTACGGAAAACTCGAAGAGTTCTTCTCCTTGCCGCAAGACCGCAAGGATGCATACATAGTGCCTGGTAGCAATGGTCAAACGGGTTACACGGGTCTGCTTGTGGAGACCGCGGCC
The DNA here is from genome assembly GCA_047516945.1 of Acidimicrobiales bacterium. GTDB lineage: Bacteria > Actinomycetota > Acidimicrobiia > Acidimicrobiales > Aldehydirespiratoraceae > VXYK01. The sequence goes on along the minus strand of JAKZTU010000317.1, from coordinate 1,680 downwards.
ATCGCCGATGTGCCCGACTTCAAAGAAATGCTCAACTGGCATGCTCCGCGGCCCAAGGGTCATCCGCTTCGCACCCAGTATCCCTTCCGCTACGGGCCAGCAACACTGCCCGACGATGACATCGCCGGTGTCGGCGAACTACTCCTTGATTTCCACGACACGGTCGTGTCGCTGCAGATTCGAGTGTCGAGGATCATCGCGGTTGGTTTGGGACTCCATGAGTCCTTCTTCGAGCAGATGCTTGTCGACGGCGCGAATCTCACCCGGGCAATCCATTACCCGGCGATGGATCTGGCACCCGATGAGACCCATGTGTGGGCTGCCGAGCATGCCGACATCAATCTGATAACCGCCTTGCCCCGCGCCACCGCGGCTGGTCTGCAGGTCAAGGTCGAAGACGGCTGGATTGATGCGGTCCCGCCTGCTGACGGGGCGATCATCAACACAGGTCTGATGCTCGAGCGGTTGACCAATGGTGCAATCCCGCCAGGGTTCCATCGTGTCGTTTCCGGCGCAGGCCAGCAAGGAGACCGCTATTCGGTGGTGCAGTTCGCCCATCCCGAACCGTGGACCATCCTGGCGCCGGTTCCCACAACGGTGACCCCGCAGAACCCGCTGAGGTACCCGACGATCACCGCTGGCGATGCCCTAGCAAAGGTGATCTGGGAGATCAACCTGGTAGAAGAAGGCCGCCGACTCGACAACTAAGAGGCCGAGCGGTCCTTGGACAGCCAGTTGAGGATGGCACGGACTAGTTCGTCGGAGTGATCTCGGTTGGTGAACAGATGGTCGGCTCCCGGGACCGTATGAAGCGTCGCAGATCCGGCTTCGGCCAGCGCTTCAGTTTGGTCGTGTCCAACCACGGTGTCGGCTCCAGCTTGTACCACCAACAGGGGTCGGTTCAGTCCGGCAGCGGCTGCGGTCACGTCGTGTCGGTGCAGGTCGGCTAGGAATTCTCTGCCGATGGTTACCGGTCTTGGACCTATCTTGACTTCGGCTCGACCATCGCTGCGAATCTGCTCGAGGGCTTCGGCATCGAATAAGTGCTCTACATGGGCGACCGAGGCCGGAGAGGCGACTGCCACCACCGCGTTGACTGTATGTAGGCGCGACGCGGCCAGCACTGCGGCAGACCCACCCAGACTGTGGCCGACCAGCACACATGGGCCAGCCCCGCGCCGGATGAGAGCCACGGCAGCCTGAGTCAAATCAGCCACATTGGTGGCGACCGTGGTGGTTGCCATCTCGCCTCCGCTTTCGCCCAAGCCAGTGAAGTCGAAAGCCATTGTCAGATATCCGCCAGCGGCCAGCCCCTTAGCAATGCGGGTGGTCGTGAACAGGTCCTTCGAGCAGGTGAAACAGTGGGCTAGCAGGGCCGCTCCCAGAACCTCGGTACCGTCAGGCGGGCGATGCAACACGCCAGTGAGTTGCGCTCCCGCTCCGCCGGTGAACTCCAAGCGTTCCACGTCTGTCGCCTACTTGCTCGCTCGGTTGGCAGGCTGTGTCGGGGTCGTGCGCAGCGAGAAACAAAAAGGTTCGCTGTCGATTCTTGTCTCGTGGATGCGCAGGTGGTCAGGGGCTGGGGCGGTGGTGATTTGGGTGGCTAGTACCTGCTCAGACACATAGGCGTCGTGTTCTTTGAGCGATGTGACGGCAGTGTTGGCAGCAACTGTGACGAAG